>NZ_CP072865.1:0-300000 GCF_017948245.1 Rhizobium sp. NLR16a
CGTCCGGAATGAAATATCGCGGGGTGGAGCAGCCCGGTAGCTCGTCAGGCTCATAACCTGAAGGCCGCAGGTTCAAATCCTGCCCCCGCAACCAATCTTCCCAAAAAGCCCGCCTCGTGCGGGCTTTTTGTTTGGTAACAGCTCGAGAATTTGACGCCTCATCTGCGGCCCGCAAGAAGGCAAAGTCGACGCAGCCCGGACGAAAAATTCCTGAATAATTCTTCCGAACCGACACTATACCATCCTCTAAAGCCCGCAAAATAGCGGGCTTTTTGCGTTTCTGCGAGGGTAGTCCCCCAAGTTGCCATCGATTTTCAAGTGATGACGAGATAGTTGCTAAAAGGATAATATTCTAATATACCTAGCTCAGGCGCACCTTATATTTTCGTAGTAGCAAGCAACGTCCGTCCATCCGGCGGCGCCTATTATCCTATTCAGCGAGCAGTTCGATTTCATGAAGTAGATAAGATTTATAGGGGGGAATCATGCGAAAATGGGGATCTTCTCTACTGACGTCTCCGCATGGGAGGCGTCGTATTCTATCGGCAATCTCCGCGTTGCCCGCGTTCTGCGCGCTGCTGTTTTTAGCCGGGGTTGCGTCCTCGCAAGCGCCGACCGACGAACAGCGTGACGCGATCAGGGCAGAGTGCCGCTCCGATTTCATCGCGAAATGCTCGGGGGTGACGCCGGGAGGAATCGAGGCGCTCACCTGCCTCCAGCAGCATAGCGCCACACTTTCAGCCGGCTGCCAGAAAGCGGTTTCGGCGGTGAACGTCAAACCCAAATCGACATCCGCGGAGCCAACGCCGGCGCCAGCGACCGGCGCGCCGCCGCACCAGCCGACTGAGGCGCAGCGGAATGCCCTCAAATCGGCCTGCCAGCGCGATTTCATGGCGCAATGTTCCGGCGTCACTCCGGGAGGTGCGGCGGCTCTCAGCTGTCTGCAACAACATAACGCCGCTCTATCGATGCCATGTCAGCAAGCCGTCGCCGCATTGGGGGGATCGGCGGCACCGACAACCAACGATGCGGCTGCCACCGGTGCGATCACCCCGGCCCCACGAGCAATGATGCCGGCCTTGTCGCCGCGAGAGGAAGTGATGATCCTGCGGGAAACCTGCGGCGCGGACTTCCGCGCCTTGTGCCGCATGGTCCCTCTAGGCGGAGGGCGGGGCATCGCCTGCCTGCGCGACAATCTAGAGCGCGTATCGCCGGAGTGCCACCGCGTGCTCACTTCGGGATTGTAGCGCCCGTTCGACGCTTGATCTCATAAAGAGGTCGTCGCGCCCCGGCGAGAAATTCGGTGCGCGACCCCACGAAGACCGGCAAGCACGCGTTGCCTGCCGGCTGCATGGCATCTCTCACATTTCAAGTCCGGCTGCGGAATATCCATCAGCGGCCATCTGCAATTTGATGAAATCAATGACGACACGAACGAAAGGCATTGCCATGTCATCGACTTTCCCTTTTCCGCTATTGAAGCGGATGCTTATCTATGCGTCGGTTTCTGCCGGTTTGGTGCTGCCGACGAGCGCTTGGGCGGATGATGCAAAAGAGCTGCTCAAGAAGATGTCCGATTTTCTGACGGCGCAGAAGACGATCTCCTTTACATATCAATCATCGCTCGAAGCGGTGACGCCTGCCTTTGAGAAGCTCCAGTTCGTGAGCTCGGGGATCGTGAACCTGACCCGTCCCGATAAGTTGCGCGTGACGAGGACCGGCGGCTTCGCGGATATCGACGTCAGTTTCGATGGTTCGTCGCTGACGGTACACGGCAAGAATCTCGACGCCTATGCGAAGATCGATGGCAAGGGTTCGCTCGATGATCTTATCGACCGCCTGATGACAGCGGGTATCGAAGCGCCGGGCGCCGATCTTTTATCCTCCAACGTCTACGGCGAGCTCATGTCCGATGTGACGGAGGCCAAGCATATTTCCAGTGCTTTCGTGGATGGCGTCGAATGCGAATATCTGGCCTTCCGAACGCCTGAGATCGACTGGCAGATCTGGATACAGACCGGCGCGCAGCCCATCCCGCGCCGTTACGTCATCACCAGCAAGCACGTCGTCCAGGCGCCGCAATACATGCTCGAAATCAGCGATTTCAAGAGTGGAGCAGATGTCGCGGCCGTTTCCTACAACATCGAGATTCCCGGCAGTGCCAAGACGGTCGATCTCAGCGAGCTGCAATCGCTCGATGAGCTTCCAGCGGCTGCCGATGCGGGAGAAGCGAAATGACCTATAACAAGCTGCTGTTCATTCTCGGCTTGGCCGGTGTCCTGACATTTACCGACCTTCGCGTCGAGGGCCAAGGTTCCATGGCGCTGTCGATCGGGTTCGCCACGCCGGCGGGCGCCGTCATCGGCAGGCCGTTGACGCCGCTCTCTTATGCGGGCGTTGCCCGCAGAACGACGCGGCGGGTCGTGACGCGGACGGCGACGACCATCGCCGTGCTTCCGGCAGGCTGTCTCTACGGTGCCTATTATGGCGGCTATTATTATCGGTGCGGGTCGTCCTATTACGCCAAGAGCGGGAGCGTTTATGTACAGGTGATCGTGCAATAACTGCCGCGATTGCTTTACCCGACGTTCGATATCTCCGTTTCCGTCACCCTCGCGGCCGCGTTTACGGTGGCTCCGCGCCGCTTCCAATATTCCTCGAGGCGCTGCAGCAGCACGTAGAATGAAGGAACGAAGAGCACGGCGAGGCAGGTCGAGGCGATCATGCCGCTGAAGACCGATATGCCGATCGACTTGCGGGCCGATGCGCCGGCGCCCGTCGCCAGCACAAGCGGCAGGACACCGAGGATAAAGGCGAAGGACGTCATCAGGATCGGCCGGAAACGCAGCCGGGCGGCCTCGACGGCCGCTTCCAGGATTTCCATGCCTTCCGCCCGTTTTTCACGCGCATATTCGACGATGAGGATGGCATTCTTGGCCGCCAGCGCAATCAGCAGGATCAGGCCGATCTGGGTATAGAGATTGTTGGCCACGCCTGCTGCCGTCAGTGCCGCCACCGTGCCGAGCAGGGCGAGCGGCACGGCAAGTATGACTGCCAGCGGCAGGATCCAGCTTTCATATTGGCCGGCGAGCACGAAATAGACGAGCAGCATGGCGAGCGCGAAGATGAAGTAGATCTGCCCGCCCACGGCTTTTTCCTGATAGGAGAGCGCGGTCCATTCGAAGCCGGCTCCGGGCGGCAATGTATGGTCGGCGATCTGCTCCATGACCTCGAGCGACTGCCCGGAACTGAAGCCGGCGGCCGGTCCGCCGACGATGGTGGCGGTGGGATAAAGATTGTAGAGGCTGATCAGCGAGGGGCCTTCTGTCGTCGTGACATTGATCACCGTGCCGAGCGGCACCATCGTCCCGTCGCCGGCCTTGACCTTCAGATTGCGGATATCGTCGGGGCTGACGCGGAAATCGGAGGCGGCTTGCGCATAGACCTGGAAGGTGCGGCCGAATTTGTTGAACTGGGTGACATAGCTCGATCCGACATAGCCGGAGAGTGCCGAGAAAACCTGCCCCACGGTAATTCCCAGCGTCTCCGCCTTGATGCGATCGACGGAGACCGCAAGCTGCGGCACGTTCGAGCGAAACGGCGTGCTCAGCCTTTGCAGCGATGACTGGGCATTGCCGTTCTTCACGATCGTATCGGCAAGCGATTGCAGCAGCGGATAGTCGTAGACGCCGTTGCGGAGTTCGACCTGCATGGTAAAGCCGTTGGCATTGCCGATGCCCTGTATCGGAGGCGGTACGACCACCAGCGTTTTGGCGGTCAGCACATGCTGCAGCGCGTCGTTCAGATGCTGATAGATCGACAGCAGGTCCTGCCCTTTCTCCTTGCCGCGCTCGTCCCAATCCTTGAGAATGACATAGGCGACGCCGGCATTCTGCAGGCTGGCACTGTTGTCGAGAACCGAAAGGCCGCTGATGGTCAGCACCTGATCGACGCCAGGGGCGGCCTCGGCGATCTTGCCGACCTCTTCCATGACGGCATCGGTCCGCTCTTTCGAGGCGCCATCGGGCAATTGCGCACTGATCAGCACATAGCCCTGATCCTCGATCGGCAGGAATGCCGTCGGCAGGCGCGTGAGCCCCCAGACGGCGACGCCGATCAGCACGAGTGCTGCGATCGCCATGATGCCGCTGTGACGGGTCATCGCTCCGACCAATCCGGCATAGTGGCGTTCGCCCCAGTCATAGCCCCGATTGAAGCCGCGATAGAAGACGTTGCGTTTCTCGGGCGGCACCGGTGCTCGCAGCCAAAGAGCGCATTGCGTCGGTTTCAGCGTCACGGCATTGACGGCGCTGATCAATGCGGTGGCGGCGATGACCAGCGCGAACTGCCGATAGAGCTGCCCGGTCAGGCCGGGCAGGAAGGCTGCCGGAATGAAAACGGCCATCAGCACCAGCGTGATGCCGATGACGGGGCCGAGCAACTCCTCCATCGCTTTCTCTGCCGCCTTGCGGCCCGACATGCCGGCCTCGATGTGCCGGGCGACACCTTCGACGATGACGATGGCATCATCGACGACGATGCCGATCGCCAGAACGATGGCAAACAGCGTCGACAGATTGACCGTGAAGCCCAAGGCCGCCATGGCCGCGAAGGCGCCGATGATGGTGACGGGAACGGTGGTCGCCGGCACGAGCATGGCCCGCCAATCCTGCAGGAAAACCAGAATGACGATGAGAACGAGCACGCCCGCCTCGATCAAGGTGACGTAAACCTCGTCGATGGAGGCCTTGACGAATTTCGTCGTATCGAACGGCAGATGATATTCGAGGCCCGGCGGGAAATTCTTCGAGAGCTCCGCCATCTTCGCATTCACCGCCTGCTCCACGGCAATGGCGTTGGCTTCCGGCAGCTGGAAAATGCCGATGCCGGCCGCCGGCCGGCCGTTTTGCGTGAAGGACTGGCTGTAGGTCTGGGCGCCGAGTTCGACGCGGCCGATATCGCGCACACGCGTGATGCGGCCGCCCTGTCCGCTTTCGACCTTGACGACGATGTTCTCGTAGTCGGCCGCTTCGTTCAGCCGGCCGTTGACATTCAGCGTGTATTGGAAGACCTGCCCTTTCGGCACCGGCGGAATGCCGATCTGGCCGGCGGTGACCTCCTGGCTCTGCTGCTGCACGACATTGACGACATCCTGCGGCGTCAGGCCGCGTGCCTGCAGCAGGTTCGGATCCATCCAGATCCGCATGGCATATTGGCCGGCGCCGAACACCGTCACGTTGCCGACGCCAGGCAGGCGGGCAAGTTCGTTCTGCAGATTGATGACGGCGTAATTCGACAGGAACAGGCTGTCATAGCGGCTGTCGGGCGAGGCCAGGCTGACGAAGCCGAGGATGGCGGTCGATTTCTTCTGCGTCGTCACGCCTTGAAGCTGCACCGCTTCGGGAAGCGATGACATTGCGATCGCGACCCGGTTCTGCACCAGAACCTGCGCCTGATCCGGATCCGTTCCGATGGCAAAGGTCACGATCAGCGAATAGGTGCCGTCGCTGGCGCTGGTCGACTGCATGTACAGCATGTCCTGCACGCCGTTGACCTGCAGCTCGATCGGCAGCGCCACGGTGTCGACGAGGGTCTGTGCGCTGGCGCCGGGAAAGCGGGTCGTCACCTGCACCGTCGGCGGGACGACATTTGGATACTGCGCCACTGGCAGCTGGAACAGGGCAACCGCGCCGACCAAAACGAACACCAATGCCAGCACGTTGGCAAGCACCGGACGCTCGATGAAAAAACGCGAGATCATGCTGTTGTCCTCAGACGTTCAGATGAAGCGTGACGGCGAATTCATTGCGTGGTGGTGTCGGCCTTGGCATCGCCAGCGGCGTTGGCCGTCGGGTTCATTTCCATCTTCTCGGGGCTGACCTTGCTGCCGGGTATGGCCAGTTGAACTCCCTGGGTCACCACCCAGTCAGCCGGATCGAGGCCGGATTGGATGACCCGGAGCGCGCCCTCACGCTGCCCGATCTTGACCTGCTTCTGCTCGATGACATCGTCCTTCCCGAGAACCAGTACGTAGGTGCCAAGCTGGTTCGTTCCGATCGTGTCGTCGCGCACCAGTAGAGCCTTGTCATCGTGGCCGACCGGCACCCGAACTCTGACGAAGAGGCCGGGCAGCATGGCGTGGTCCTTGTTGTCGAACAGCGCGCGCACCTGAAGCGTGCCTGTGGAGGCATCGAGTTGAGGCGACACGTAGTCGAGATGTCCCTTGTGCGGATAGCCTTCCTCGGTCTGCAGACCGATCTCCGCGGGGATGCTTGGAAGGTCCGTCTGCCTGAAAGTATGTCCTTGCTTTGCCAGGGTTTCCTTGATCATCAACACCTGCGTTTCGCTGACGTTGAAATAGGCATAAAGCGGATCGGTCTGGACGATGCTGGCGAGTTTGGTGGGGCCGGATACGCCGACCAGCGTGCCGATGTCGACGAGGTGATCGGTGACGATGCCATCGAAGGGAGCGAGCACCTCCGTGTAGCCGAGGTTGATCGTCGCCAGATCGACATTGGCCTGGGCGTTGAGAATGGCGGCATTCGCCTCGTCGAGAGTTGCCTTGGCACTGTCGACCGCGGTCTGGGTGGTGACCTGTTGCTTCGACAGATTGAGCTGACGGTCATATTCCAGCTTCGCGCCGACCTGCGAGGCTTGTTGTGAGTCGAGTGACGCCTTCGCCTGATCCAGTTGCGCCTGATAAGTGTCGCGTTCGATGCCGAAAAGCTTGGTACCCTTCTTCACCATCATGCCGTCCTGGTAATCGATGGATTGGATATAGCCCTGGACACGCGCCTCGATATCGACGGCGTTGAGCGGCGCCGTATTGCCGGTGAGCTCGAAATAAAGCGTGACCGGTTGCTGGACGGGCTGTGCGACCCGAACCACGGCAGGTGGAGGAGGAACATAAGTGTTCCCGCTTTCCTCACAGCCGACGAAAAGCGCCAAGCCGGCAAGTGTCAGAAAAAATCGCAGACCCTGATGCAATCCCCCACGCATTGCCGCCGCCTCGACATGTCAAGAGCCCAGTTTTCGCTGCGTGCCTCGACGGCGGCCCCCACCGGCCTGCCGAAGGTTCAAGGCATGCGATATTATGTCGCGGCATTGCTAAAAATTGCAATAGTCCTTGATGCACAATTGAACTGCTTCGCAGTGTCGAAGGAGCAGTGTGAAGGTCTGCCAGCCCCATCGGAGATCGTAAGCCGGCTACGGTTTACCCAGCCGTTCGAGGGCGGACTGCAACGGTGCGTCGGAAACGCGGACCAGGCCGATGTAAGGATTGGCCATGTCCGAAACCAGGAAGACGGCGCCGGCGACGGATAAGGCGCAGACGAAGAGAATGGACAGCACTGTGGGGTTCGGCGGTGCCTGGAGTCCGAAGGTCGTGAAAAGCAGCGAGAGCCAACAGACGAGAACGGCAAGGAAGGCCCAGGGCAGGCCCTCGCTGCCGGATTCGACCAGCAGCCAGTGGGTTTCGGCCACCATGCCGCTCACATCGAGAGCGCGCGCCTGGAGGGAATGATGCATGGCATCGCGCGGCGACAGCGATCGAAGGTCGCCTTGAACCGCCTCAATGTCCTGGTATTCCCCGGGCGCTTTGCGCGATGGCTCGTCGGTGGTCTCGGCACTCCAGCCGCGACTCAGCCGCCTCTCGATCAGCTGGCGCAGTAACTGGCGGGCATGATCGGTCTCCGGGCCGTATTGCGCCATGACGCGGTCCAGCAGCAGAACCCGCGCAGCCGCCGTCCTCATCTCGACTTCGGCATCGTCATAGCTCGATTTGGCGGATGCGATCAGCAGACCGAGGGCCAAGGCCGACAGCGTTCCGACCACCGCGGTTGCGAGCCTGATGGCATCCTTGGATTCCGGGCTGAGATGATGATCCGGCAAGCGGCCGCGCACCATCATTCCCATCGATGTTGCCGCCGACAGAAAGACAAATACAATCCCGCCAAGCAACAGTGAGCTCAACTCCGGTCTCCATATAATCTTGACGATCCTGCAAGCTGCGATGCTTGCAAGCTCTATACAAGAAATGCGGTCATCATAGCGGAGGACCGACGGAGCGTGGAACTCTTTACTTCTCTGTTCTCGGGCGGAGATCACTGCTGGAAGATGAGAAGCACGTAAGCCAGGAAAAGCACCAGATGAACGGCACCCTGCATGAGATGAGTGCGACCGCTGGCGAAGGTAATGATGCTGACGGCAAGGGTGAGCAGGAGCATCACCAGATCGCTGTGTTCCAGCCCAAGGGTGACCGGGTGTCCGTAAAGACGGCTGACCACGAGCATCGCGGGTACGGTCAGCCCGATCGTCGACAGGACTGAACCCAGAAAGATATTGACCGCGCGCTGAAGATTATCGGCGATGGATGCGCGCACGGCGCTGATCGCCTCGGGCGTCGCGACAAGGATGGCCATGACAACGCCGCCGAAGGCGGTCGGCGCGTGCAGGGTTTCGATGATGTAATCGATCGGCCGCGCAAGCTGTTCGACCAGAAAGACCACCGGACCCATGTAGGCGAAGAGCAGAACGGCATGCGGCCAGACTGGCCGGTGCGGAAGGGCGTGTTCGCCTGGATGTGCGTGGCGATTGGCGTCGGTCGTGAAATAATCCTGATGGCGGCCAGCCTGGAGAAACAGGAATGTGGCGTAAAGGCCGACCGAGACGATGCCCAGTATCAATTGCCGCGGCGCCGATGGATGCTGGCCGTCCGGGCCGGCAAGAAATGTGGGCATGACGAGGCTGAGCGTCGCCAGCGGCACGATGACGCCGAGATAGGCGTTGGCGCCCTGGAGATTATGCTGTTGTTCCGGCCGCCGCCAGGCGCCCAGCAGCAATGACAGGCCGACCATGCCATTAAGGATGATCATGACGACCGCAAACAAGGTGTCGCGCGCAAGCGTGGGATTGTTCTCGCCGTGAATCATGACGGCGGAGATCGCCATGACTTCGATCGAGGTTATGGCAAGCGTCAGAATGAGCGTGCCGTACGGCTCCTTCAGCCGCTCGGCCAGATGATCCGCATGCCGGACGACAGACAGGGCGGAGCCGAGAACGACCGCAAACAGCCATCCGAAAACCACGGCGAACCAAAGCGGATCGGGAAGCCGACGGAAGAGCTGCTCCGGAAAGGCGAGAAATATCAGGCTGGTTGCGATGCTGACGCCGAGGAACCATTCCTCGCGCAGACCGGTCTCGCCGACGGTGCGCAGTGCGGGCCTGTCAGTCATCAAGACCGCCGCAATTCCGCAAATTCCGCCGCAATGCGATCATCAACACCATGGTCCCGCCCGCTGTCCTGCCCGCCACATAAAAGGAATCGAACGAGGCCGTCCAAAAACCAGACAGCCCAACCTTCATGCGGAAAGCCATTTCGCCTTTGTCATTGAAACAAGCCCGACCCAAGCCCGGCCCTTGTCGCCATCCAGAATACAAAAGGACCGTACCTCACGCCAGATGCCACGTGATCGAGGCGCAGACGCTGCAAGCCAGGCAGGACTTTGTTATTCGCGGCCGGTCGCCGGGATCGCAGCGCCGGTGACGACGGCTGCGGCGGGCGAGATCAGGAAGGCGATGAGCCGGGCGATCGACTGCGGCGATACCCAGGCGTGCGTTTTTGCATTGGGCATGGCAGCCCGATTCTCGGGGGTATCGATCGTGCCTGGCAGAATGCAGTTGGCGGTGATGCGGTCGTCGCGGCATTCGGCGGCAAGCGCTTCCGTCAGCCGGATGACGGCAGCTTTCGAGGCTGCATAGGCGGCCTGGTTAGGACCGGCCTTCAGGCCGGGCATCGCAGCGACGTGTACGATGCGGCCGTAGCCTGCAGCCTTCATCGTCGGGAGAACCGCCGCGCTGATCGTCAGCGCGGTGCGGGCGTTTGCCGTCATCATGGTATCCCATTGCGCGGGGGCTTCCGGCCCGACCGGGCCCATCTGAAACCCGCCCACGGTGTTGACCAGAGCGCCTACGCCGCCGAAGCGCTTGACGGCTCGGGCGACGGCGGCGGCGCAGGAAGCGTAATCGGTGAGCTCCGTTCCGGCGATCGAGAGAAACTCGGCGGACGCAGGAAGCTCGCCGGCCAAAGCTTCCAGCTCCTGGCTCGAACGGTTCATGCAGACGAGTTTTACGCCGGCGCCGGCAAGCTCCCGGACAACGGCGCTGCCGAGGTTGCCGCCGGCTCCCGTGACGATCACGGCTTTCTGGTCGTTCATGGCAAGCGATCTCCTGACGGTGCCGGTGCTGGACGCCGCGCATTGTTGGTCCAGGCTGCGCCGCAACGCAACCCCTGCGCAGCCGCGCCAGTCAGGTATCTTGAGAATGCGGGCGGAGCTGAAAGCTCCGCCCGACATCATCCCGGTCTCGTCTACTAACCTTCAGTGATACTTTTCCCGTTCGCGGCCGAGGATGACCGGCGCATCCAACCCAGAGATCGGGCGGGTGACATCTGCCGGGATGTCACCGGTGAGCTGCAGGTCCAGGTAGCGAGCGCAGCAGACGCGCAGGAAGGATGTGAAGTTTCCGAGATCATGGCCGGCATCGATCGATTCATGGTGCAGCCGAGTAATCAGCTGCACGACGTTCATTCCGTCGCGCCGGGCAATCTCCTCAAGCTTCGACCAAAAGAAGTTCTCCAGCCTGACGCTGGTGACCATGCCATCGATGCGCAACGACCGGGTGGTGCTTTCCCATAGCCGCGCATCCGCCTTGATGAAGAGTTCACACATGTCGCCCTCCCGGCGCCGCCTCGTCAGGCGGCGTTGGTTTCAGGTAATGACGAGGCATCGAGCACGGCCATGAACTGCCGCAGCCAGGAGGGATGCGCCGGCCAGGCCGGCGCCGTGACCAGGTTGCCGTCCGAGACCGCATCGGTGATGGAAATATCGGCGTAAATGCCGCCGGCAAGTTCGACTTCCGGCCGACAGGCCGGATAGGCCGAGCAGGTGCGGCCCTTCAACACGCCGGCGGCGGCAAGCAGCTGCGCGCCGTGGCATATGGCGGCCACAGGCTTTCCGGCATCGAAGAAGTGCCGGACCGATTGGATGACGTCGGCATTGAGGCGAAGATATTCCGGCGCGCGGCCGCCTGGGATGACCAGGGCATCGTAATCCTCCGCCCGAACGCTGTCGAAAGTGGCGTTCAGTGCGAAATTATGGCCCCGTTTTTCCGAGTAGGTCTGATCGCCCTCGAAATCATGAATGGCGGTGGCGACGGTCTCACCCGCGTTCTTGCCCGGGCAGACGGCATCGACCGTATAGCCGCAGGCGAGCAGCGTTTGAAACGGCACCATCGTTTCATAATCTTCGGTGAAGTCACCCGTGATCATCAGGATCTTAGAAGCTGGCATCGCATCCTCCTTGGAAACCAACAGACGAAGATTAACAAAGACCGCCCAGCAGCAGGTACTATGGGAATACTACAGGCGAAATTCTCGGCCGGAACCAGGTGAGCATCGCGACGGGAGCGTTCTCGGATCCCTTTCCGGATGTAAAACGGTTGCGTCCATCAAGCGGCAGATATCAAACCGTCCTGACCGTCGCATCCGGGACGGCACAGGCCTCGCCGCCGCCGAAGAGACGGGAACGGGTGAGGAAGCGTTTCTCGCGCCCGTTGTCGAGCGAGAACATGCCGCCGCGGCCCGGCACGACGTCGATGATAAGCTGCGTATGTTTCCATGCCTCGAACTGGCTTGCGCTGATATAGACCGGCACGCCGCCGATCTCGCCGAGCTTGACGTCGCTGTCGCCGACCATGAATTCATTGGCAGGATAACACATCGGCGAAGAGCCATCGCAGCAGCCGCCGGACTGGTGGAAGAGGATATCGGGATGATCCCGCTTGATTTCCGCGATCAGATCGAGGGCCGCATCGGTGGCGAGAACACGCGGTTCGCCGTTGACGGTCGTTTCCATGGTTCTTCCTCCAAGGTCTCGGTTCCCCTGCCCACAAGGGCCCTTGTGGGGAGGGGTTAGGGAGGGGCTTTGACACTCCCTCCCATCATTCAGAAAGCTTCTCAGAAGAAACCCAGTGCCTTCGGGCTGTAGCTGACCAGCATGTTTTTGGTCTGCTGGTAATGCTCGAGCATCATCTTGTGGGTTTCGCGACCGATGCCGGATTGCTTGTAGCCGCCGAAGGCGGCATGGGCGGGGTAGGCATGGTAGCAGTTGGTCCAGACGCGGCCGGCCTGGATCTCGCGGCCGAACCGGTAGCAGCGATTAGCATCGCGGCTCCAGACGCCGGCGCCAAGACCGTAGAGCGTGTCGTTGGCAATTTCCAGCGCCTCCTTCTCGGTCTTGAAGGTCGCGACCGACACCACCGGCCCGAAGATCTCTTCCTGGAACACACGCATCTTGTTGTGGCCCTTAAAGATCGTCGGCTTGACGTAATAGCCGTTCGCCAGTTCGCCGCCGAGATCATTGCGCGAGCCACCGGCCAGAACCTGGGCGCCTTCCTGCTTGCCGATGTCGAGATAGGCGAGGATCTTCTCAAGCTGCTCCGTCGATGCCTGGGCGCCGATCATCGTTTCCGGATCGAGCGGGTTGCCCTGTTTGATCGCCTCGACGCGTTTGACGGCTTTTTCCATGAAGCGGTCGTAGATCGATTCCTGCACGAGGGCGCGGCTCGGGCAGGTGCAGACTTCACCCTGGTTGAGGGCGAACATTGCAAAGCCTTCGAGCGCCTTGTCGAGGAAGTCGTCATCCTCGGCCATCACATCGGCGAAGAAGATGTTCGGCGATTTGCCGCCGAGCTCCAGCGTCACAGGAATGAGGTTCTGGCTGGCATATTGCATGATCAGCCGGCCGGTCGTCGTTTCGCCGGTAAAGGCGATCTTGGCGATGCGGGGGCTGGTCGCCAGCGGCTTGCCGGCCTCGATGCCGAAGCCGTTGACGATATTGAGCACGCCGGGCGGCAGCAGGTCGCCGACGAGTTCCGCCCAGAGCAGGATCGAAGCGGGGGTCTGTTCGGCCGGCTTCAGCACGACGCAGTTGCCGGCGGCAAGTGCCGGCGCCAGCTTCCAGGTCGCCATCAGGATCGGGAAGTTCCACGGAATGATCTGGCCGACAACGCCGAGCGGCTCGTGGAAGTGATAGGCGATGGTGTCGTGGTCGATCTCGCCGATCGAACCTTCCTGGGCGCGGATGCAGGAGGCGAAGTAGCGGAAGTGGTCGATGGCCAGCGGAATGTCGGCCGCCATGGTTTCGCGGATCGGCTTGCCGTTGTCCCAGGTTTCGGCCTGGGCGAGCAGTTCCAGCTTGTCCTCCATCCGCTGGGCGATCTTCATGAGGATATTGGAGCGCTCGGAAGCCGAAGTCCGGCCCCATTTTTCCTTGGCCGCGTGGGCCGCATCCAGCGCGAGATTGATGTCCTTTTCATCGGAGCGCGGGATGTCGCAGAGTTTTCCGCCTGTGACCGGCGTCACGTTTTCAAAGTATCTGCCTTCGACCGGCTCGCGCCATTCGCCGCCGATATAGTTGCCGTATTTCAGCTTGAACGGCGATTCCACGATTTTCTGATGAAGCATGTCATCCTCCCTTGATGATCCAGGTTCCAATCGAACCAGTGGGAGCAAAATGTGCGCGTTTTGCCGAAGGGAACAGGGTGGAGGATCAATACCGCAGCGCACACTGTCGCAGACATGCGACAGGGTCGCGTTTTGATTGCGATGTCCTATGGAACCGCTGGCGCCTGGTTTAATGCAGGCCCAACTTCTTCATCTTCCGGTGGAGCGTGGCGCGGCTGATCCCGAGGGCGATCGCCGCCTGCGAGACATTGCCGCTGGTGCGCGATAGCGCTCGCAGCAGGGCCGCTTTTTCCGCTTCCACAATCTCTTCCTGTTGTGAGACGGCGGCTTCATGGAGCGCATCGGCGGCGGGGATGCCGGCCGCGATCCGTTTGTCGTCCAATTGCAGCGCGATCCGGGCGGCGCGGGTGGCGCCAAGGACAAGGTCATGCCTGTCGACGGCAAGCAGGGCGGCGGCGGAATTCGCGCTCGTCGGGACCATCAGGAAACGGGCGCCGGCAAAGGCCGATCGAAAGAGATTGAGCTCGATGCGCATCGCCGCGTCGCGCACGGTCTGCGTGAGGATCGCCAGCGTCATCTCGTTGACCTCGTCGCGGCAGGTGGAGATGTCTAGTGCAGCGGCCAGTTCGCCGCGATGATCGCGGATCGGGGCCGTCGTGCAACTCAGGCGGATATTCGAGCAGAAGAAATGTTGATCCCGAAAAATGGCGACGGAACGCTCGTCGGCAAGGGCGGTTCCGATGCCGTTGGTGCCCATGCTCGCCTCGGTCCATACCGAGCCGGTCCATAGGCCAAGATCATAGAAATCCTTGTCGTCGCCGGCAGAGCCCCGGCGCTCCAGCGCAATGCCCTTCCTGTCCGTCAGAAGAATGCAGCAGCCGGCCCTGCCGACCGTGGTAAAGAGGCGGTCAAGTTCCTCGGTTGCGCCGGCGATCAGCTGTTCCGACTGTTTACGAGCGTCAAGAAATTCCTGGTCGGTAAGACGCACCGGCGGGCGTTCGTCCTCGGGAACGAGGCGATGCATGGTCATACACCGCCGCCACGACGCGACGATCGGAGAACTCGCAGCAGCGGAATTCCGTTGCGCAGAGGTATAGACATGCTCCGCATGTGCTGACTGTTCCTGCATCTGCTCCTCCCACGGAACTTCAGCATAGTCTGATGGAAAAGCGGCCGGTTTGCAATTGCACGCTCGGCGGCCTCCCTCTTCGCCCTTGGTGATCAGACGCAGTGCTGAAAAGCTTCAAGGATGGTCGCACGACATCGTGCTCCACTTCTTTGATCTAGATCTGGTTCAAGACCAACGATGTCTATCGCGACAGCCGGGCCTCGATGCCGCGCGCGGCTGCCCTGCCGGTCGCAAGGCAGGCGGTGAGGAGATAACCGCCGGTCGGCGCCTCCCAGTCGAGCATCTCGCCGGCGACGAAGGTGCCCGGCAGCGCCTTCAGCATGAAGCCTTCGTCGATGCTGGTCCAGCGGATGCCACCTGCAGAGGAGATCGCCTCGGCGATCGGCCTCGTATCGAGAACCGGTACCGGCAGAGCCTTGATCGCGCCGGCGAGACGTTCGGGATCGGTCCAGTCGCGGGCGGGCGCGAGTTCGCGCAGCAATGCCGCCTTGACGCCGTCAAGCCCAGCGCCCTTGCGCAGGCGGTTTGAAAAGCTCGACTTGGTGTCCTGCCGCCTCAAGTCGCGCGCCAGCCTTTCTGTCGTCCGGCCCGGGGCGAGGTCAAGCGTCAGGGCAGCGTTGCCGTGGTGCTGCAGCCGGTCGCGGAGGCTGGCCGCATGGGCGTAGACCAGGCTGCCTTCGATGCCGCTGCCGGTGATGACGAACTCGCCGGGAAAGGTGCCGGCTTCGGATGTGGCGGTGACCGACTTGACGGGCTCGCCGGCGAAACGCGTACTGAAGCTGGCGCTCCAGCCGACGACGAAGCCGCAATTGGCGGGCCGGAAGGCGTCGATTTCGACGCCTCTCTCGGTCAGCCACGGCAGCCAGGCCGCATCCGAGCCAAGGCGCGGCCAACTTGCGCCGCCAAGCGCCAGCAGGGCGGCGTCGCAATGGGCGATGCTACGCCCTTCCGGCGTTTCGAAAACGTAACCGTCTTCGACAAGGCCGGTCCAGCGGTGGCGGGTGCGCAACGCAACCCCCCGCTCTTCCAGCCGTTTGAGCCAGGCACGCAGCAAAGGAGAAGCCTTCATCACCTTCGGGAAAACCCGGCCGGAGGAGCCGACGAAGGTCTCGGTACCAAGCCCTGCGGCCCAATCCCTGATATCACCGGGAGTAAAGGCATCGAGAGCGGGACGCAGACGGGCTGAAGCCGTTCCGAAGCGCGTAACGAAACGGGCATAGTCCTCCGAATGGGTGATGTTGAGGCCTGATTTGCCGGCCAGCAGGAACTTGCGAGCGAAGGTCGGCATGGCGTCATAGATCGTTACCGCATGGCCGGAGAGCGACAGCAGCTCGGCAGCTGCAAGACCCGCGGGGCCGCCGCCGATGATCGCAATCCGTTTCTGGCTCATGATGTCTTCGCCCGATTCCTTCCGGCGCAGTTTTGCCGCGGGCGCCGATCACCTGCAAGAGTACAGGTTCGTCAATGGTGAGAATGTGTGCACTGACCGTGGTCGGCGAGAACCTCGATGACGCGGCATTGGTCGACGCGGCCGTGGCCGCAGCTCTCCACCATCATTTCCAGCTCGGCCTTCAAAGCCATCAGGCTGCGGATGCGCTGCTCGACTTCGGCGAGGCGAGCCTTGGCGATGGCGTCGGCCGAGGCGCAGGACTGGTTTGGATCATCCTGCAATGTGAGCAGCGTGCGAATTGCCTCGATCTCGAAACCGAGCTCTCGGGCATGACGAATGAAAGTGAGGCGGCTGATATCGGCAGGTTCGAAGGATCGCTGGTTGCCTTCGCTGCGGCTCGGGGCCGCGAGCAGGCCGATGCTCTCGTAATAGCGCACCGTCGGCACCTTGACGCCGCTTCGGCGGGCCGCTTCGCCAATCGTAATCTTTTTCATGATTTTCTCTTGCACCTCTAGTCGCTAGAGGATGTAGGAGGGGTGCTTCTGTTTGACAAGGAAGCGCATCATGGTTGAGACGAGCGAGACACGATACAGGGTCGGCGGCATGGATTGCGCTGCCTGCGCGACCAAGATCGATACCGCGGTCAGGCGCGTAGCAGGTGTTGTCGATGTCTCCGTCTCGGTGGTGACGGGCACCATGACCGTCCGGCATGACGGCAGCAGCGATCTCAAGGCAGTCCAGAGGAAGGTGACGGGGCTTGGTTATTCCGTCTCGCCCTTTACCGGAAATGCGAAGCTCGCGCGTGAAGACCGCCCGCACCATCATCACGATCATACCGCTCATGATCACGACCATGCCCATGACGACGAGAAGGAAATTGACGGCCGGCATGGGGACGACCATGCGCCGATGGCCGGTCGCTGGTGGCGGAGCAGGAAGGGCCGGCTGACCATTTTTTCGGGTGGAGCGCTCGTTGCCGCCTATGCCGTCGGCCATGTGGTGCCGGCGAGTGCGTCCTACGCCTTCGTCGTCGCGATACTGGTCGGTCTGCTGCCGATTGCGCGGCGAGCCGTCATGGCGGCTTTGTCCGGCACGCCGTTTTCGATCGAGATGCTGATGACGATCGCCGCCGTCGGCGCCGTCATCATCAATGCGGGCGAGGAAGCGGCGACCGTCGTCTTCCTGTTCCTCGTCGGCGAGTTGCTCGAAGGCGTGGCGGCGGGCAAGGCGCGCGAAAGCATCCAGTCGCTGACGGCCCTGGTGCCGAAAACCGCGCTGCTCGAAGACAATGGCCAGATGCGGGAGGTGCCGGCGGAAAGCCTTGCCGTCGGCGCGGTCATCATGGTTCGCCCCGGCGACCGCATTTCGGCGGACGGCGTCATCGTCTCAGGCGAGAGTGCGATCGACGAGGCCCCGGTGACGGGCGAGAGCACGCCGGTGCGCAAGGGCGTCGATGCCGGCGTCTATGCCGGTACGGTCAACGGTGATGCGGTGCTCAGGGTTCGCGTCACGGCGGCCGCTGCCGACAATACCATCGCCCGCGTCGTCAAGCTGGTGGAAGAAGCGCAGGAATCGAAGGCGCCGACGGAGCGCTTCATCGATCGGTTCTCTCGCTATTACACGCCGGGCGTGGTCGTCGTCGCCGCACTTGTCGCGGTCGTTCCGCCGTTGTTTCTCGGCGGCGCGTGGGGTGAATGGATCTACAAAGGCCTTGCCATCCTGCTGATCGGCTGCCCCTGCGCGCTCGTCATTTCGACGCCGGCGGCGATCGCCGCTTCGCTGTCGGCGGGCGCGCGGCGCGGGCTCTTAATGAAGGGCGGCGCGGTGCTGGAGACGCTCGGCACGGTGACGATGGTCGCCTTCGACAAGACAGGCACGTTGACGGAAGGCAAGCCTCGGGTGACGGACATTGTTTCCTTCGGATTGGGCGAGGTGCAGCTCCTGTCGCGCGCGGCTGTGCTCGAGCAGGGCTCCAGCCATCCGCTGGCACTGGCGATTCTCCACCGCGCCAAGGCGGACGGCGTGCCCGTGCCGCCGGCCTTCGAACTGGAAGCGCTGCCGGGCAACGGTGTCACCGGCAAGGTCGGCGGCGAGACATTGGATCTCTTGTCGCCGCCCGCCGCCCGCGAGTGCGGGGCGCTGAACGGGGAGCAGGAAGCGCGTATTGCAGGGCTCAATGATGAGGGCAAGAGCGTATCGGTGCTGCTCGTCAATGGCACTGCGGCCGGCCTGATCGCCATGCGCGACGAGCCGCGCGAGGATGCCGGGGCGGGGCTCTCCGCGCTCAAATTGGCCGGTGTCAAGGCGATGATGCTGACCGGCGACAACAAGCGGACGGCGGCAGCCGTCGCCGGCATGCTCGATATCGACTGGCGCGGCGAGATGATGCCCGAAGACAAGCAGCGGGTCGTCGGCGAATTGAAGCGTCAGGGCTTCGTCGTCGCCAAGGTCGGCGACGGCATCAACGACGCGCCGGCGCTCGCCGCCGCCGACATCGGTATCGCCATGGGCGGCGGCACCGATGTGGCGCTGGAGACCGCGGATGCCGCCGTGCTGCATGGACGCGTCGGCGACGTGGCGCGGATGATCGCGCTTTCCAAGCGGACGATGCGCAATATCCTTGAGAATATCACCATTGCGATCGGGCTGAAGGCTGTCTTCCTGGTGACGACGATCGCCGGCATGACCGGGCTCTGGCCGGCGATCCTCGCCGATACCGGTGCCACGGTGCTGGTGACGATCAACGCGCTCAGGCTGCTTCGTGTACGGGGATGAATGTTTTGCCGGTGGCGGTTTGAAGACCAGCGATTCGGGGCCGGTCATCCGTTAGGTCGGCGCTCAGTTTGCTGACAAGGTCTCATGCTCGGCCTTGTGCCGAGCATCTCACCACTGCAATTATCTGGCAGGAAAGCTCTTATTTTCAGAATGGACCTGGGTGGATCGTCGGCACAAGGCAGCACAAGGCCGAGGATGACGTCGCGGGTTTTGCGTCGTCTATCCGCAGCCTGGCAGCTGGCTATAGGCCAGCCCCACCACGGTCATCTCCAAGCCTGTTTTCGTTAAGCTTTCGTTGTCCATGTTTTTCACAGGAATGCAGCGATTTCAAACCTGCCGTAACGCAATGCACAAACCATCCGTTGACGTGAATTACGATTCGCGTACTATATCTAGTGTTCAAGGTTCCTTCGATTCGTGAGGATCGCGGGCTAAGACGGGAATACGGTGCGCTGCGCCATCATGGTGCGACAATGCCGGAGCTGCCCCCGCAACTGTAAGCGGCGAGCAACTGTCCGATTTCAGGTCACTGGAGCATGATGCTCCGGGAAGGCTGGGGCAGGGTGCTTCGACCCGTGAGCCAGGAGACCTGCCTCGAACGAAACGTCCACGGGCGGGGTGTCCGGAAGGTCGCGTGCATGAAGCGGAATGATCCGTGTCTGTTGCGCTGCCCCGAACGTCCGCATGAGCATTTCGGGGGTTTGAAGTCATGTCGAGAACATCAAAGCCGCCGCCCGTGCACATCCTGCGAGGGATGATGTCGGGCGTTTAAAGCGCCAACTTTGCCAGATCATTATCAAGCATTGCCCCGGACGTCGCACGGCGCCCGATCCCAGTCCTGTGTCCTGCATTCACTGACATCACGAGGAAGATGATGAGCGTTACCGTTTACAGCAAGCCGGCCTGTGTCCAATGCACGGCCACTTACCGCGCCCTCGATCGCCTGGGCGTCGATTATGAGATCGTCGATATTTCCGAGGATGCCGAAGCGCTCGATCGCGTGCTTGGCATGGGCTACATGCAGGTTCCGGTCGTCGTTGCCGGCGAGCAGCATTGGGCGGGCTTCCGCCCCGACATGATCAGCGCGCTCTCCTGACCGGAGAAAAGCGGTGGGGCTGATCGTCTATTATTCCAGCCGATCCGGGAACACCCATCGTTTCGTCGAGAAGTTGGGATTGCGCGCGACGCGCATTCCCGTCGGCGCTGAAGACATCCACATTCGCGAACCCTATGTGCTGATCTCGCCCACCTATTGTGGGGACGGCGGCCCAGGGATCGTCAAGGGCGCCGTGCCCAAGCAGGTGATCCGTTTCCTCAAAGAGGCGGAAAACCGCTCCAACATCCGCGGCGTGATTGCCGCGGGCAACAGCAATTTTGGCGAGACCTACGGGCTTGCCGGCGACGTCATCTCGAAGAAGTGCCAGGTGCCGTACCTCTACCGGTTCGAGCTCCTGGGAACAGCCGAGGATGTCGCCAATGTCAAAGACGGGATGGGACGATTTTGGACACGGGAACAAATCTGACGCGGGATACAGGCGCAAAACCACTTAAAGCGGCCGAAACACTCGACTATCACGCACTGAACGCGATGCTGAACCTCTATGACGATGAGGGCAGGATCCAGCTCGACAAGGACCGCATGGCGGCCAAGCAGTATTTCCTGCAGCATGTGAACCAGAACACCGTGTTCTTTCACAATCTCCGGGAAAAGCTCGATTACCTCGTGACCGAGGGCTATTACGAGCGGGAGGTTCTCGACCAGTATTCCTTCAATTTCGTCCGCGGCCTGTTCGATCAGGCCTATGCGCGGAAATTCCGCTTCCCGACCTTCCTCGGCGCTTTCAAATATTACACCAGCTATACGCTGAAGACCTTCGACGGAAAGCGCTATCTCGAGCGCTATGAGGACCGCATCTGCATGGTGGCGCTGACCTTGGCGCGGGGCGATGAGGCGCTTGCCCGTGACATGGTCGACGAGATCATTTCCGGGCGTTTCCAGCCGGCGACGCCGACTTTCTTGAATGCCGGCAAGAAGCAGCGCGGCGAACTCGTTTCCTGCTTCCTGCTGCGGGTCGAGGACAATATGGAATCGATCGGCCGGTCGATCAATTCGGCACTGCAGCTATCGAAGCGCGGCGGCGGCGTGGCGCTGTCGCTGACGAATATCCGCGAGGCCGGCGCGCCGATCAAGCAGATCGAGAACCAGTCCTCCGGCATCATCCCGGTGATGAAGCTCTTGGAAGATAGCTTCTCCTACGCCAACCAGCTCGGCGCGCGCCAAGGCGCGGGCGCGGTCTATCTCAACGCGCATCATCCCGACATCATGCGTTTCCTCGACACCAAGCGCGAAAATGCCGATGAGAAGATCCGCATCAAGACGCTGTCGCTCGGCGTCGTCGTGCCTGATATCACCTTCGAGCTCGCCAGGAACAATGAGGACATGTACCTGTTCTCACCCTATGACGTGGAGCGGGTCTACGGCGTACCCTTCACCGAGATCTCGGTGACGGAAAAGTACCGGGAGATGGTGGCGGACGCCCGTATCTCGAAGAAGAAGATCAAGGCGCGGGAATTCTTCCAGGTGATCGCCGAAATCCAGTTCGAGAGCGGTTACCCCTACATCATGTTCGAGGACACGGTGAACCGGGCGAACCCGATCGCCGGCCGCATCTCCATGAGCAATCTCTGCTCGGAGATCCTGCAGGTGAGTGAGGCGAGCGAATATAATGACGACCTCTCCTATAAGGATCTCGGCAAGGACATTTCCTGCAATCTCGGCTCGCTGAACATTGCAGCGGCGATGGATTCAGCCGATTTCGGTAAGACGATCGAGACCTCGATCCGGGCGCTGACGGCGGTGTCGGACATGAGCCATATCGCCTCGGTTCCCTCGATCGAGAAAGGCAATGACGAGAGCCATGCGATTGGCCTCGGCCAGATGAACCTGCACGGCTATCTCGCCCGCGAACGCATCTTTTACGGCTCCGAGGAAGGCGTCGATTTCACCAACATCTATTTCTATACGGTGACCTACCACGCGATCCGCGCCTCGAACCTGCTGGCGGTCGAACGCGGCACCAGCTTCAAGGGCTTCGAGAATTCGAAATATGCCTCGGGGGAATATTTCAACAAATATACGGAGCAGGAATGGAAGCCGGCGACCGGAAAGGTGCAGGCGTTGTTCGACAAATCAGGCATCCCCGTTCCGACGAGGGAAGACTGGCTTGCGCTGAAGAAGGCGGTGATGGCCTCCGGCCTCTATAACCAGAACCTGCAGGCGGTGCCGCCGACGGGATCGATCTCCTATATCAACCACTCGACCTCCTCGATCCATCCGATCGTCTCGAAGATCGAGATCCGCAAGGAAGGCAAGATCGGCCGCGTCTATTATCCGGCGCCGTTCATGACCAGCGACAATCTCGACTTTTACCAGGACGCCTATGAGATCGGGCCGGAGAAGATCATCGATACCTACGCGGCGGCGACCCAGCACGTCGATCAGGGCCTGTCGCTGACCCTGTTCTTCCGCGACACGGCGACGACGCGCGATATCAACAAGGCGCAGATTTACGCCTGGAAGAAGGGCATCAAGACAATCTACTACATCCGCCTTCGCCAGATGGCGCTGTCGGGCACCGAGGTGCAGGGGTGTGTGTCTTGTACGCTGTGATTTGATTTCGGCCGCGAGCCTTTGCGCGAGTGGCCCCTCATCCGCCTGCCGGCACTTTCTCCCCCGATGGGGAGAAGACATCTGCGGCAGGCGCGACATCCCCTTTCCCCTCGGAGAGAGGGTAGGGTGAGGCGGCTGCGAACGCCAACAATCTATTGGAAAGACCTCATCATCATGAACATAGCCGTAAAGCCGATCAGCCGCGTCCGCGCCATCAACTGGAACCGCATCGAGGACGACAAGGATCTCGAAGTCTGGAATCGCCTCACCGGCAATTTCTGGCTGCCGGAGAAGGTGCCGCTGTCGAACGATATCCCCTCCTGGGCAACCCTGACTGCGGCCGAGCAGCAGCTCACGATCCGGGTCTTCACCGGATTGACGCTGCTCGACACGATCCAGAACGGCGTCGGCGCCGTCAAGCTGATGGAGGACGCGGCAACACCGCACGAGGAGGCAGTGCTCTCCAATATCTCCTTCATGGAGGCGGTGCATGCACGCTCCTATTCCTCGATCTTCTCGACGCTCTGCCTGACGCCAGATGTCGACGATGCCTATCGCTGGTCGGAAGAGAATGAATTCCTGCAGCGGAAATCGGCGCTGATCATGGAGCAATATGCCTCCGGCGATCCCTTGAAGAAGAAGGTCGCGAGCGTCTTCCTCGAGAGCTTCCTGTTCTATTCCGGCTTCTATCTGCCGATGTACTGGTCGAGCCGGGCAAAGCTCACCAATACGGCCGATATGATCCGGCTGATCATTCGGGACGAGGCGGTGCACGGCTATTATATCGGCTACAAGTTTCAGCGCGGACTGGAGCTGTTGTCCGAAGAGCGCCGGCAGGAGATCAAGGATTTCGCTTTCGACCTCTTGCTCGAACTCTACGACAACGAGGCGAGATATACCGAGGCGCTCTATGACGGCGTCGGGCTCAGCGAAGACGTCAAGAAGTTCCTGCATTACAACGCCAACAAGGCGTTGATGAACCTCGGCTACGAGGCGCTGTTCCCGACTGAGGCCTGCAAGGTCAATCCGGCGATTCTGTCGGCGCTGTCGCCGAATGCCGACGAGAACCACGACTTCTTCTCCGGCTCCGGGTCCTCCTATGTCATCGGCAAGGCAGTGGCTACCGAAGATGAAGACTGGGATTTCTGAGACTTAATTGCAGTCTCCCCTTATCTTTTGCTTCGCCATCGACCACATTCACGGAAACTGAATTCGGTATTCGTCGGTGATGCGGCGTAGTGGGGTTTCGATGTCCTCTTTTTTGAACAAGGCCGGGGCTGTTGTTGAGACGGACGAAGGCACTTGGCCGATCCGCAGGAGGCGGATCCTCGACTGGCTGGTGAACGAGACGCGCGGCGAGCGCTTTATCGACAACATCCTGGTGGCAATGTGCGAGAAGCTGTTGGCGGCCGGAGTGCCTGTGGCGCGCGCGACGCTGCATTTCAGGACGAACCATCCACAATGGATAGGCGCCCGCATCCTCTGGAAGGAGGGCATGGCGGAGGCGAAGATCAACACATTCGCCTATGGTGTCGAAAACACGCCGGAGTTCCTGAAGAGCCCCGTCAACGCGATCCATCAGGGGGCAGAGGAGGTGCGCAGGCAGCTGGAAGGCAAGGCCGACGCCGACGAGGATCCGTTCTTTCAGGAGATGCGTAACGACGGCCTTACGGAGTACATCGCCTGGCCGATCGAGCACACTTTCGGCAAACGCCACGTCGCGACATTTTCTACGTCTCGGCCTGGCGGTTTTACGAGCGAGCATACCGATTTCCTGCGCGATCTCCTGCCGGCGCTAACGCTCGTCAGCGAGATCAGGCTGAAGAACATCATGGCGCGGACGCTGCTGCAGACCTATGTGGGGCCGCATGCGAGCGAGCATATCCTGTCGGGTGTCACGACCCGCGGCAGCGGCGCGACCGTCGGCGCGGCCATCATGATCTGCGATCTGCGCGACTTCACGGCGATCTCGGATCTCTGGCCGCGCGACGACGTGATCCATCTGCTGAACGACTATTTCGACGCCATGTCGGACCCGATCGAACGGCATGGCGGGGAAATCCTGAAATTCATGGGAGACGGGCTGCTGGCGATCTTCCCGTTGGCCAAGGAAACGGCCTGTCTCGATCTGCTGCAGGCGATCCGCGAGGGGCAGGCGTCAATGGCCGAGCTGAACGAGGAGCACCGCCGCACGGGACGCGAACCGCTGCGTTACGGCGTCGGTGTGCATGTCGGTGACGTCATGTACGGCAATATCGGGTCGCGCCGACGGCTGGATTTCACCGTCATCGGCCCGGCGGTCAATGTCGCCTCGCGGCTGGAAAGCCTGACCAAGGAGGTCAGGCGTCCGGTGCTCTTGTCGCGCGCCTTCGTCGAAATGGCGGGTTGCGCGAAAGACATGGAGAGTCTCGGCACCTTCCCGCTGCGCGGGCTCGGAGAGCCTGTCGATGTCTTCGCTTTTCCGGCACGCTAGAGCATGTCGCGCAAAAGTGCGCAGCGATTTTGCGACAACGAATTGCGTAAGAACAAAGACCCTAAAGCGTGGAGCGAATCGAAAGAGCGCGACACCCTTTAGGCGGGCTCAGACGCCTCGTTTGTTTCCCCAAAGCAGCACGTGCAACTGCGGCAGGACGCGCGGCGCAAACCATCGGTCGACCGTCACCTTCTCGACAAGCCAATGCATGCGATCCATCACGCCGTCGATATCGATGCGCGCGTCGTCGTCTTCGGGCGGCGGCGGTGTATGGTTGCCCGGCTGAAGGTACAGGGGAATACAAGGGTAGCGCTGGCCCACCTCTCGCGCGAATGCGTAGTCGACATCATCAAAGATGACGACTTTCAGCGCGATCTCCGGCCCGCCGGCGGACAGCCGTAGACAGTCGTCGATATCACCCCAATCGGTTTGCATCCCGCTCGACGGCGGCTTGGGGCTCAACACCAGAACATCGAGATCGCGAAACCAGTTCCGCGCCACACTTCCCTGCGTTTCCAGCGCGAAGCGATATCCCTGGGAATGACCGAGTTCGATCAGCGCCCCCAGGGGCTGGATAGCGGGATTGCCCCCGGAAAGGGAAACCGTCAATGGTCTGCTTCCGGAAAGTCTGGTGACCTCCTGCCAGATCGCCTCGACGGACATCGGCATCCATTGATCTCGGAACGCGCTGTCGACCGCGTGAAGGCTATCGCACCAGGAGCAGCGATAGTCGCAGCCGCCCGTCCTGACGAACACCGTCGGCAACCCGATCAATGCGCCTTCGCCCTGTATGGTCGGGCCGAAGATCTCGCTGATGCGGATGGTCTCCGCGCTCATGGTCTGTACTCCGCCCAGGTCTTGGGCGTCTCGCTGACACGGACGGACGAAGTTTCGGGGAAGCGCTGCTTGCACCAGTCGTAGAAATGCCTGGCCAGGAACTCGGAGGTGACTTTCGAATGACCGAACACGTCATTCAGATGGCGATGATCGAGAGCCTCGTCGATATAGCGCTTGAGCGGTGAGAGGTCGTGATAGTCGCGAACGAAGCCGTCGTCATTGAGGGTTTCGGCAGAGAGCTCGACGACCACGATATAGTTGTGGCCGTGAAGCCGGGCGCATTGATGATCGCCCGGCAGATGGTCCAGCTGATGCGAGGCGGAGAGATGAAATTCCTTGGTGATGCGGTACATCAACGCACCTCCGTCGTGGCATATTGCGACACCGCCGCTTTCCAAAAGTCGCTGTCCTCATATTCCGTGGGATCGGCGACACCGGCAAGATGGAAGGCTTCGCGGCGTTCGACGCAGGTTCCGCAACGCCCGCAATGGAAATTGCCGCCCTTGTAGCAGGACCAGGTTTCCGCGAAGGGCGTGCCATGTTTTGCGCCATCGGCCACGATCGCCGCTTTGGAAGCCTCGACATAGGGTGCGAGCAGCTTGACGCTGGCATAACCGTCGAGCGCCTCGTTCTGCATGCGCTGGAAAGCATCGATGAAGCCCGGACGGCAGTCTGGGTAGATGAAGTGGTCGCCGCCATGCACGGCGACGGCAACGGCATCCGCTTTCTGTGCGGCCGCCAAGCCGAAGGCGATCGCCAGCATGATGGCGTTGCGGTTCGGCACCACAGTGGCCTTCATGGTTTCCTCGGCGTAGTGGCCGTCCGGAACATCGACATTGTCGGTCAGGGCCGATCCGCTGAGATGGCCGCCGAGGGCGGCGATGTCGATGATATGATGGGGAACGGCAAGCCGCGCCGCGCATTTGGCGGCGAAGTCGAGTTCCTTGCGATGCCGCTGGCCATAGTCGAAGGAGACGAGGCCGATAAGCTGTTCTTCCGCCGCCATTCTGTGGGCAAGCGAAACAGAGTCGAGTCCGCCGGAGCAGACAACGATGGTTTTCATATTTTGGATCCCTTGTTTTGACCGGGTGGGCTGCGACCGGATTACGTGGTGCTTCTAAGTCAAATCACGCGCCATGAAAACAGTTTTAATATGACCGCCCTTCGATCGGAAAGTTGATCTGCGGCGGCAGCAGGAGGTGCAAATCCTCGGCGTCGGGATTATTGATGCGCTGCAGCAGCATGCGGCCGAGATCCTCTCCTGCCGCCGTCAAATCCTCGTGGATCGTGTCGACCTTCGGGTGCAACTGGGTGAGAAGGCGGGATGTCTCCTTGGCGACGATGTCGTAGTCGCCGGCGAGTGTGCGGCCGGCATCGTTCATGCCGCTGATGACCGCAAGCGCCGAAACTTCGCCGGGACAGACGAAGCCATCGGAAGCCCCCGGGGCGGCGGCGCGGTTGCGGATGAAGTCGCGAAGCACATCCGCCGGCGTGTCGAGATCGACTGTCTCGGGGATATCATAGGCGACGCCCGCCTGGCGCACCGCCGTCATGAAGCCGTGCAGGATATGTTGGCAGAAGGTCAGCCGTTTCGGCGGCAGGATCACCGCCACCTTGGTGCGGCCCTTGGCGATCAGCCGGCGCGTCGCTTCATAGGCAAAGGTGAAATTGTCGTAGTCGACATAGGGATGCGGTGTCGAAAATTCGGTGCGGCCGTGACAGATGAAGGGAAAGCCGGCTTCGAGCAGCAGGCGGACGCGGGCATCGAGCGGCTCGGTCCGCGTGAAGATCAGCCCGTCGGCAAGGTGGTTGCGGATGATGTATTCGGCGGCTTCGGCGTTGGTCGTCGACAAGAAGTTCGGGGCGACGACAAGATGGTAGGGTGTTTCTTTCAGCGCCTTGGCGATGCCGTACATGATCGAGGTGGTGAAACCGACCACCTCCTCGTGGGGATCGAGCAGGATGGCGACGACATTGGTGCGGCCCGTCTTGAGACGCTGCGCCGCCCGATCCGGAAGATAACCGATCTCGCGGGCGATGCGGTGCACGCGTTGGCGGGTCTCGAGCGAAATCTGCGGCGCATCGGAAAGTGCTCGTGACACCGTCGTCACCGCCAGACCGGCGATGGTGGCGATCGTCCGCAAGGTCGGCTTGCCGCGCTTGCGGGCGAGATCGAGATTTTCGCCGCGATGCGGCCGGGACGGTTCGGTCACTCTGGGCTTTCCATGCTGGAATTGCCGATACAATAACACGATGACTCAGGTGCGCAATCCGGCAATGAAAACGATTTAAATTTTAACACCTCATTATCCTTTTGGACTATTTGAATGTAATTCAACAGGTTATGGCAATAGCCATATTTTTCTCGGGAGTCGAGAAAGGGCTTGACGACCAAGAGCTTATAACGTTTTAAATTGTTAACCGCGCGGAGGAGCGCGGCTTCATGCCGACTGCTGCAATGGCGGGACGCATCTGGTGGCGGGGAGGGTCCTGCCGCCAATTTCAAACGGGAGGAAATTCATGCGCAAGTTCATGAGCTCGGCGGCGATTGCTGTCGTGATGGTTGCTGGTTTGGGTGTGGCCCATGCTGCCGACGTGAAGGAAGTGCAGATGCTGCACTGGTGGACGTCGGGGGGCGAGGCAGCGGCTTTGAACGTCCTGAAGCAGGATCTATCGAAGGAAGGTTTTGCCTGGAAGGACGTCCCGGTTGCCGGCGGCGGTGGTGATGCGGCGATGACGGCGCTGAAGGCGATGGTGGCGGCGGGCACCTATCCGACGGCCTCGCAGATGCTGGGGTACACCGTGCTCGATTATGCCCAGGCCGGCGTGATGGGTGACCTGACGGAGACGGCCAAGAAGGAAGGCTGGGACAAGTCGGTGCCGGCGGCATTGCAGAAGTTCTCCGTCTATGACGGCAAGTGGGTCGCAGCCCCGGTCAACGTCCATTCGGTCAACTGGCTGTGGATCAACAAGGCTGTCATGGACAAGATCGGCGGCACCCAGCCGAAGAGCTTCGACGACCTGATCGCGCTGCTCGACAAGGCCAAGGCTGCCGGTGTCATCCCGTTGGCGCTCGGCGGCCAGAACTGGCAGGAGGCGACGATGTTCGATTCCATCGTGCTGTCGACCGGTGGGCCGGAGTTCTACAAGAAGGCCTTCAACGACCTCGACGAGGCGTCGCTGAAGTCGGACACGATGAAGAAGTCCTTCGACAACCTCGCCAAGATCGTCAAATATGTCGATCCGAACTTCTCCGGCCGCGACTGGAACCTGGCGACCGCGATGGTCATCAAGGGTGACGCGCTGGTGCAGGTGATGGGCGACTGGGCCAAGGGCGAATTCGTCGCCGCCAAGAAGACGCCGGATAAAGACTTCCTCTGCTACCGCTTCCCCGGCACCGAAGGCAGCGTGATCTACAACTCCGACATGTTCGGGATGTTCAACGTTCCCGACGACCGCAAGGCGGCGCAGGTGGCATTGGCGACGGCGACGCTGTCGAAGAGCTTCCAGTCGGCCTTCAATGTCGTCAAGGGTTCGGTTCCGGCCCGCACCGACGTTCCCGACACCGACTTCGACGCCTGCGGCAAGAAGGGCATCGCCGATCTGAAGGCCGCCAACGAGGGCGGCACGCTGTTCGGTTCGCTCGCCCAGGGCTATGGCGCGCCTCCGGCAATCGCCAATGCCTATAAGGACGTCGTCTCGAAGTTCGTCCACGGCCAGATCAAGAGCTCGGACGAAGCCGTGACCCAGCTCGTCCAGGCGATCGACGACGCCCGCTGAGGCCGCCGCCGATGAACACGCTTCCCCGCGTCGTCGCGGGGAAGCTGCAGCCCCTGACGGATATGCGGGGCGATCATGCGGGGAGGGGCATGCGGGCCAGCCCCCCATGACGACATACAGGGAGGAGATGACATTCCATGAGCACAGTTGCGACCACCGATCCGGTTCTGACGCCGCGGCAAGCGACGCGGGTCTCACTCAGGGGCCGGCTGCAGGATGCGCTGCCGAAGATCGTGCTGGCGCCGAGCTTTGTCATCACGCTGATCTTCGTCTACGGCTTCATCGTCTGGACGGCCTATCTCTCCTTCACCAATTCCAAGACCTTCCCCTCCTATGCGTTGACCGGCGCGCGCGCTTATCAGCGGCTGTGGCGCTGGACCTTCGAGAGCGACCCGCCATCCTCCTGGTACACTTCGATCACCAACATGGCGATCTTCGGCTTCCTCTATGTCGGCATCTGTCTGGCACTCGGCCTGCTGCTGGCCATCCTGCTCGACCAGAAGATCCGCGGCGAGGGGCTGCTCAGGCCGATCTTCCTCTATCCGATGGCGCTTTCCTTCATCGTCACCGGGGTGGCCTGGAAGTGGTTCCTCGATCCCGGCCTCGGGCTGGAGCAGACGCTGCACCACTTCGGCTGGACGAGCTTCCACTTCGACTGGATCAAGAACAAGGACTTCGTCATCTACACCGTCGTCATCGCCGGTGTCTGGCAGGCGTCGGGCTTCGTCATGGCGATGTTCCTCGCGGGTCTTCGCGGCATCGACGGCGAGATCATGAAGGCGGCGCAGATCGACGGGGCGTCGCCCTTCCAGCTTTATCGGCGCATCGTCATTCCGCTGTTGCGGCCGATCTTCCTGTCGGCCTTCATCGTGCTCGCCCATATGGCGATCAAGTCCTACGACCTGGTGGTGGCGCTGACCTCGGGCGGGCCGGGCGGCTCGGCCTGGCTGCCGTCGAACTTCATGTATGAATATACCTTCAAGCGCAACGAGATGGCCGTCGGCTCGGCCAGCGCCATCATCATGCTGATGACAATCTCGGCGATCATCGTTCCCTATCTCTATTCCGAACTGAAGGAGAAGGCCCGATGAGCAGCCTCACCTCTTCGATCGGCACGTCGTCATCGGCTGCGGCGGGCGCAGGAGCGGAGCGCGGCAACAGCGCCCGCTGGATCGGCCGCCTCGTCATCTACGGCCTGCTGGTGATCTTCGCCATCCTCTACCTGATGCCGCTCTTCGTCATGCTGACGACCTCGTTCAAGACGATGGACGAGATCCAGAACGGCAACATGCTGGCGCTGCCGCAGGCGCCGACCTTCGATCCCTGGGTGAAGGCCTGGGGCGAGGCCTGCGTCGGGCTGACCTGCGCCGGCATCAAGGGCTACTTCTGGAATTCGATCAAGATGGTGGTGCCGGCAGTGGCGATCTCCACCTTCATGGGCGCGCTGAACGGTTATGTCCTGACCAAGTGGCGCTTCCCCGGCCATACGCTGGTGTTCGGGCTGATGCTGTTTGCCTGCTTCATTCCGTTCCAGTCGGTGCTCTTGCCGATGGCGACCATCCTCGGCTCGCTCGGTCGCTTTGGGGTGACGCTGCAGAACGCCACCGGCTTTAACTTCGGCTTCGGCAATTCGACGGTCAATCTGGTCTTCGTCCATGTCGTCTACGGCCTCGGCTTCACGACGCTGTTCTTTCGCAATTTCTACGAGGCCTTCCCGACCGAGCTGGTGCGGGCCGCCCAGGTCGATGGCGCCAGTTTCTTCCAGATCTTCCGCCGCATCATGCTGCCGAACTCGCTGCCGATCATCGTCGTCACCGTCATCTACCAGTTCACCAATATCTGGAACGACTTCCTGTTTGCCTCGGCCTATGCCGGCACCGGTGACTCCATGCCGATGACGGTGGCGCTCAACAATGTCGTCAACACCTCGACCGGGGTGGTCGAATACAATGTCAACATGGCGGCGGCGATGATCGCCGCCGTGCCGACGCTCATCGTCTATATCCTCGCCGGCCGCTACTTCGTGCGTGGCCTGATGGCGGGCGCAGTCAAAGGGTAACCCATGGCTTTCCTGGAAATCTCCGGCCTCAGAAAGCGCTTCGGCGCCGTCGACATCCTCAAGGGCATCGATCTCGAACTCGAAAAGGGCGGCTTCCTGGTGCTGGTCGGCCCGTCCGGCTGCGGCAAGTCGACCCTGCTCAACACCATCGCCGGGCTGGAGACGATCACCGCGGGCGAGATCCGGATCGACGGGCGCGCCGTCAACGGCCTGCATCCTTCCAAGCGCGACATCGCCATGGTGTTCCAGTCCTATGCGCTTTATCCGAACATGACGGTGGCGGGCAACATCGCCTTCGGCATGGAGATGCGCGGCGTGCCGCCGGAAGAGCGCAAGCAGGCGATCGACAAGGTCGCCAAGGTGCTGCAGATCGGCCATCTGCTCGACCGCAAGCCGAGCCAGCTGTCGGGCGGCCAGCGCCAGCGCGTCGCCATGGGCCGGGCGCTGGTGCGCGATCCCAAGCTCTTCCTGTTCGACGAACCGCTCTCCAACCTCGACGCCAAGCTGCGCGTCGACATGCGCATCGAGATCAAGCGACTGCATCAGGCGACCGGCAAGACCATCGTCTACGTCACCCACGACCAGATCGAGGCAATGACGCTCGCCACCCGCATCGCCGTGATGAAGGACGGCATCGTCCAGCAGTTCGGCACGCCGGCCGAGATCTACAACAATCCCGCCAACATGTTCGTCGCCGACTTCATGGGTTCACCGGCGATGAACCTGGTCAAGGCCTCGGTCGAAAACGGCGCCGGTGGGCTCGCCGTCTCGCTCGAGCGGCCGAACGCCGCTCCGCTCAGGCTGCCGGTCACGACAATCGCAAACGGTCTTTCCTCCTATGCCGGCCGGCAGGTGATCTTCGGCATCCGCCCGGAGGCACTGACCGACCCCGACGGCGCCGACCGCAATGCCCGCTCGCTCACCGAAGGCGACTGCCTGATCGAGGTCGTCGAACCCGCCGGCTCCGACACCTTCGCCGTCACCAAGCTCGGCGGCAAGGAAGTGGTCGCCCGACTGCGCGCCGATGCCGGCATCGCACCCGGCCAGCACACACGCCTCGCCTTCAATCTCGACAAGGCTGTGTTCTTCGACCCGGAAACACAGGCGCGGATTCCGTAAGGCGGAGCGCCGCGTGTCCGATAAGACGTGGCAAGAGCGCTCCAACACCTTCAGTTCGGCTTATGCGTCAGGCGACGGCTGTTACGCTGAGGGTCACCGGCGCGAAACGTGAGCAGACAGCCTCGACGGTAATGTCTCCCACCAGCCCGGTCGCCTCCAGCCAGAAGCCTGATGTGCCGCCCTGCAGCGGCACATTGGTCGGGCCGACGATCTTTGCCGGGCCATGCACCTTCAGCGAAATGCAGTCGTTCATGAACGGCAGGCGCTGACCGCACTGGTCGAGGGCGCGGATGATGACGCGGGTGCTGTCGCGTTCGCGGGCTTTCAGCGTCTGGCTGTCGGCAACGATCTCAAGCGTCGTCGGTAAAGGATCGGCAGCCAGCGTCAGGCTCGCCACCGGCTGGCCGCCGATATAACCGGTAAAGGTGCCGTCGATCCATTCGAGCCCCCAGGTGCCGAGCTCATCGGCAGTGAAGTGCCGGTGGTCGAGCACGACGGGCGGATGCGGCAGGTGCGGGTAGTTCTCGCGATCCGGACCGATGCGCTTGGAAAGCGCGCCATATTGCAGTTCCACCTCGTCGCAATTGGTCAGGATGATCAGCGGCAGCACGCCGCCGATATTGCGCTCGCCGCGCGCCCAGAAGGTCACCGGCTTCATGACGATTTCCTCGGAAGGGTCGCACTGGCTGATATAGGCATAGGCCGCGAACTTGGGCTCACGGAACATGTCCATGACGCCGTGATAGCAGATGCGGTCGCCGGAGCCGAAATCCTTGTGGGTGTTGTAATCGAACATGCACCAGCCAATGGCGCCCGAGATATCCGGATCGCCATAGGCGGCGTCCAACACCTCGAGATGACGGCGCACATGCTCGGCCTGGCGCTGTTCCTGATCATAAATCTTCGTCGGGTGCATGTGACCGTTGAACTCGGTGATGAGGTACGGCACCTTGCGGGATAACCCGGTATTTTCCTGCTGGCCGCGCAGCACGGTGCGCGGACGGTTGGCGCCCGGCAATTCCTCATTGCCGAGGATGAAGTCGTTCATCGTGTAGACGTCCTCGAGCAATTCGCTCTCGGTGATATAACGCACGCCGCCGGTCTGGCGGGTGCTGTCGAGTTCACGGGCCAAGCGGTTGGTCTCAACGTAGAAGTCGTGGCTATCCTGCGACTCGTTGATGCGCACGCCCCAGATGATGATCGAGGGATGGTTCCAGTCGCGCTCGATCATGCGGCGGACATTCTCGATCGATTCCTTCTGCCAGTCGGCATCGCCGATATGCTGCCAGCCGGGGATTTCCTCGAAGACCATTAGGCCGATCGCATCACAACGATCGAGAAACCATTTCGACTGCGGATAATGCGAGGTGCGGACGATATTGCACTTCAGCACTCTCTTCATGATGTCGGCGTCGCGCTCCTGGGCGGACCGGCCGGCGGCATAACCGACATAAGGGAAGGCCTGGTGGCGGTTGAGGCCGCGCAGTTTCAACGGCTTGCCGTTCAACAGGAAACCTTCCGGGGTGAATTCGGCGGTGCGGAAGCCGAACCGGGTGGAGAGGCGGTCGGAGCCGTGCTCGGTCCTGACTTCGACCGTGACCTCATAGAGCGTCGGATTGGTGATGTCCCAGAGTGCTATGCCGGTGAGACCGCCGAAGGAAAGCGTCGTGCGGTCGCCGATCGTTTCAGTCGCTGCAGTGGCGATCACCGTGCCGTCGGCCTGCTTCAGCGTAGCCGTGACGGTCGCCGAGAAGCTGCGGCGCTCGGGATTGGCGATGTCGACGCGGACCGTCGCCGATTTCTGAGGGGCGAGAACGTCTGATGTTTCGACCTTGAGGTTGCGGATCGAGACTGGGTCGGTGACCTTCAACCAGACATCGCGGTAGATGCCGGCATAGGTCAGGTAATCGATGCGACCGCCGAAAGGTGGGATGGCGGGATTTTCACTGCCGTCGATCTTGACGGTCACCAGGTTTTCGCCCTTCACCAGCTTGCCGGTGAGGCGGGCTTCGAAGGGGGTGTAGCCGTCTTTGTGAGCGATAATCTGCTCGCCGTTGAGATAGACGACACTGTCCGCCATGGCGGCGTCAAAGATCAGCGAAACCTCGCGATCCTCGAATTCCGGTAGCCAACGGAGCACCTTCTGATAGGTGAAGGCGCGCTGATAGTCCTTCTCATCGAAATAGTTGAAGGGTAGTTCGACGGCGGTGTGGGGCAGGCTGACCGGCTTGGCCGCATCGAAGTTTTCGAGCAGGCGCTGGCCGAAGCCCTCGTGGAAACTCCAGCCCTCGTTGAAGGAAACGACGGAACGCATCTCAGGCTCTCCCGGTCGTGGCACCAGGAGCCGTGCGGCTCCCCTTGGCGCGTGAAAATCGGATCATCGGGTAGTCCTCCTTGATGCATCGAGGCGCGAGCGCTCCAGCGCGTCGCATCAAATCTGATTCATGTGATGCGCTTTAGCTTTTTTCGTACAGGTCGTCATCCGGAACCGCTGCCGCCCCTTGCAGATGACGCGCCGGCGGCAACGCCGCCCCGCCGCCAGCGGCGATATCGTCAGGCATGCCTGTCGCACGCACGCCGTCGTGCTTCCATAAGTTACGGATATTGTGCCCCGTTCGTCTTGGTATAGATCGAATAGACCGAACGGGTCGCGGTGATGAAGAGCCGGTTCTTCTTAGGGCCGCCAAAGGTGAGATTGGACACCGTCTGCGGCACTTTGACCTTACCGAGCAGCGTTCCATCGGGTGAGAAGCAATGCACACCATCACCCGCGCTCGTCCAGAGATTGCCGCCGACATCGAAACGAAAGCCGTCGGGATGGCCGGCATCGAGGCTGCAGAAATAGCGGCTGTTGGCAAGCTTTCTGCCGTCGACGACATCGAAGACCCGGATATGGCATGGCACTTCATGTTTGCCCGAGCCCGAATCGGCAATGTAGAGTTTCGTTTCATCGGGCGAGAAGGCAAGGCCGTTCGGCTGGATGAAATCCTCCACGACCGCCTCTGTCGCGCCGCTTGCGGGGTCGATGCGGTAGACGTTGCGGGTCGGCTGCTCAGGTTCAGCCTTATGACCCTCATAGTCCGAGAGAATGCCGTAGGTCGGATCGGTGAACCAGATCCCGCCGTCTGAGTGGACGACGACGTCGTTCGGCGAGTTCAATCTCCTGCCTTTGTAGCTGTCGGCGAGGACGGTGATGCTGCCGTCCATTTCCGTGCGGGTGACTCGGCGGCCGCCATGTTCGCAGGAGATGAGCCGGCCCTGCCGGTCACGGGTATTGCCGTTGACGTAATTGGAAGGCGAGCGGAAGACGGAGACCGTGCCATCCGGCGTCCAGCGCATCATGCGTTCGTTCGGGATATCGCTCCAGAGCAGGCAGTTCAGGTCGGAGAACCAGACCGGGCCCTCCGTCCAGCGGCAGCCGGAATAAAGCTCCTCGAGCGCGGCGCTGCCGATGACCATGGCAGCGAAGCGCTCATCGCGAATGTCGTAAAGCGGATTGTCGGCCACGCCAGTTCCTCCCTGAATGCGGTCGTCCTTCTGGTAGCGATAAATCCTGCGAGGTGCCAGAGCCCGGCAATGGGAAATGTCAGGCTTGGGTCTTCTCAGAGGGCGGCGACCGGATGCGGCGAGCCGTCGTAGGCACCCCAGATCGATTGGTCGAAACAGATGACGGAGCCGGTCATCAGGCCGGATTCCGCCGATGACAGGTAGGCGCAGGCGCGCGCCACCTCGTGCGGATCGACGAGCCGGCCGAAGGGCTGGTTCGCCGCCGCCTTCTCCAGCCAGTCGGAAGGTGCATCGTGATATTCGCGCTGGATGCGGTCCTCGCCTTCGGAGGCCATCCAGCCGATGTTGAGGCCGTTGACGCGAATGCGGTTGCGCAGCAGCGCATAGGCGGTGTTCTTCGTCAGCGTTTCCAGCGCGCCCTTCGAGGCGCAATAGGCGGCGATAAAGGGCTGGCCGGCTTTAGCCGACATCGAGCCGATATTGACGATCGTGCCTTCTATCTTTTCGCGGCGCATGACCTTTACCGCCTCCTGCATCAAGAAAAACGGCGCCCGTACATTGACGGCGAACATGTCATCGAACAGTTCGGGGCTGGTGTCGAGAATGGTGCCGCGATCGGTGATGGCGGCGGCATTGACCAGGGCGTCGACACGACCAAAGGTCTGGTCGCAGACCTGCACCACATTTCGGACGTCCTCGACCTTGCCGAGATCAGCTTTGACGTAGACGGCTCTGGCGGCGGTCGCAGCCGAAATCTCCGCGGCCTTCGCCTTGCCCTTGGCTTCATTGCGGCCGCAGATGACGATGCCTGCCGCGCCGCGTTCGGCGAAGAGACGGGCGATGGTTGCGCCCAGGCCCTGCGTACCACCGGTGACAATGGCGATCTTGCCGTCGAAGCGGCCGTGATCCGTGCTCATGTGGTTCCTCCCTTTTCATGTGCGAATGGCCTCCCGCGCGTGCGGGAGGCTCGCATGTCGGTGCCGTGTGGCCCTCTCAGCAGCCTGCCGGCACCTTCTGCTCGGTGGGGAGAAGAGACAGGTGGCGGCGCCTCGATTCTCCCTTCTCCCGTCGAGAGAAGGTGCCCGTAGGGCGGATGAGGGGGGTCGATTTCCAAAGTCAACTCAATTTCCTTCGCGCCTGTTCGGCAAGTGCTGTCGCAAAAACTTCGTCGCTCCAGCCTTCCCTGAGTGCCTCGTGCATCAGCTGTGCCTGCGTCTTCGGCGCCAGCCCGCCGAGCGGCGGGTCGCGATCGAGATTGGTGGGGAAGGAATAACCCTCGGCGCAGGCGGCGACGGCGTTGGCGATTTCTTTGGGCGAGAGCCGGTCTTGCAACGCCTTCAGGGCGGGAAAGAGTCTGGCGCTCATTCTCTCGCGGTTGACCGTTTCCATGGTACGGCCGAAGGCGGAGGAGATCTGCAGGAGGTTGGCGACACGCTTGATGTCGGCCGAGCGGTTGGTACCGGCGGCGTGGAAGAGGGCGGGGTTGAAGAAGACGACGTCGCCCTTTTCGAGCGGCAGTTGGACGTGGTTGGCCTCGAAATAATCCCGGAATTCCTGGCGCTTCAGCGCCAGATAACCCGGCACATAGGTCTGGCTGTGCGGCAGGAAGAGTGTCGGACCGCTTTCGAGCGGCATGTCGCAATGGGCAACCGCGCCTTGCAGCGTCAGAACCGGCGAGAGACGATGAACATGCGCCGGAAATTGCTCGATGACCGCAGACGACTGGAAACCGAGATGGTAGTCGCGGTGGGCCGACTGCGCCGCGCCGCCTGGATTGACGCGATTGACCTGCGCTGTCATCTGATAGCTCGGGCCGAGCCAGGCTTCGCTTGCGAGCGCGATGATGGCATTGCCGTAATATTCGGTGAAATTATCCGGATCGGCGAGGCAGTGTTTTTCCAGCGAATTCCAGATGCGGTCGTTGGCGCCGGGCTTGGCGAAGTGATCGCCGCCTCCAGTCGAGGTGCGGTGCTGTTCCTCGATGATTGCGTCGAAGAGCGCGCTGGCACGGTCGATGATGCCGGTGTCTTCGTAAGCGCGCTTGAACACGACCACACCCGGCCCTTCGCCGAAGGCGTCGCAGATTTCCGCCAGCACGGCGCGCCGGCCTTCCGGCGTATCGGCCGCTGCCGCCACCTTGCGGCTGTCATAGATCAGGATGTTTTTTTCGACCGCCGAAGCTGTTGGATATTCGGCAAGGACGGTCGGTTTTTCCGCAAGCCGTCGAAAGTCGTGGAGATTGCAGGCGTCTTCGCTGAGCCAGATGCGGTCGGCGCGCAGTTTCTGCAGGTCATCGGTTTTCAATAGCGGCTCCTCCCTGGTTCCGATGGAGGCACTATACGCCGGGCCGCAAGCTGATATAGATCAGCAATCCATCAAAAAACCATCAGACGGAGCCGATGGCGCATCTCTTTCTTGTCAAAGACATCGCCTTTCAGGCGGGGCTCAGCACCGCGACAGTCGATCGGGTGCTGAACGGCAGGCCAGGTGTGCGCCGGCAGACGGAAATGCGGGTGAGGGCAGCGATCTCGGAGCTGGAGAAGCAGCAGACGGGAACGATGGTCAGCGGGCGAACGCTAGCGATCGATATCGTCATGGAGACGCCCCAGCGGTTTAGCGATGCAGTGCGTGCGGCCTTCGAGGCAGAGATGGCGGCCTTTCTGCCCGGTGTCTTCCGCTGCCGCTTCCATTTCGCTGAGGTGATGAGACCGGCCGAACTTGTGCAGCTTCTTGACCGCATCCGGCTGCGCGGCACGCACGGCATCGTGCTGAAGGCGCCTGACGTCGCCGAGGTGGTGGCTGCCGTCGCACGGGCGGATTCGGCCGGCATTCCCGTGGTCACGCTCGTGACGGATCTGCCGAATTCGGCGCGCATAGCCTATGCCGGCGCCGACAACCGGACGGCGGGGGAGACGGCGGCCTATCTCATCGGCGAGTTCCTCGGCTCTGACGGCGGTCAGGTACTTGTGACGCTGTCGAGCGGACGGTTCCGCGGCGAGGAAGAGCGCGAGATCGGTTTTCGCCGCATCATTCGCACCCGTTATCCCGGGATCGGCATCACAGAAATCAGCGAGGGACACGGCACCGATGCCGTGACGGGAACGCTTGTGGCGGCAGCGCTTGCGACCGATCCTGCCATCAATGCCGTTTATTCGATCGGCGGCGGCAATCGGGCGGTGCTGACGGCCTTCGATGCAGCCGAACGTCCCGTCCGCATTTTCGTCGCTCACGATCTGGATGCGGACAATCGCGCCCTGCTTGCCGCGCGCCGCGTCGGCTTCGTGCTGCATCACGATCTCCGAACCGATGCGCGTGCGGCCTTCAGGGCGATCATGAGCCGGACCGCGGCCTCCGTTCGGACGATTTCGACCTCGCTTTCTTCCATCGAAATCGTTACGCCCTACAACTTGCCCGCAGGCGATTGAGCCAATCGGCTTTTCGTCCATTACGCATTTGGGCTAAAGCTTCAGAACAGGTAGAGGTGAGCGCCATGGATTACAGCGACGTCAGCAGTATCGCAGCCTGGGTTACGGAACAGGGGCTGAAGGGCGCCTCAGAAGCGGAGCTCATGACCGGCTTCTGCGCGGCCTGCCGCGATGCCGGCCTGCCGCTCGACCGCGGCATGGCGCTGATGGACACGCTGCACCCCGTGCATGAGGGCCGGGCCTTCCGCTGGGACAGTGTGGAAGAGATCGAAACCGAATTCGAGTATGGCCCGACGGGCTCAGGCGAAGCGGCTGCGACCTGGCAGCGCTCTGCCTTCTATTATCTTTGGTCGGGAAACGAGCGGGAGGTCCGCCGACGCATCGGCTTCGGCGATCCGATCGATTTCACCATGCTCGACAAGATTGCCGAAGCCGGCAACACCGATTTCGTAGCAATGATGCATCGTTTCAGCGAAGCCGGCACGATCGGTGAGATGGATTGCTTCTTTTCGCATTTCGCAACCAAGCGTCCCGAGGGTTTCTCGGATCACGATCTCGCCATTCTGCGCAAGCTCGTGCCGGTCCTCGGACTGGCGATCAAGTGCATTGCGCTGGGGCGCATCGCGCGGACCATCGCGGAAGTCTATCTCGGCGAGGATGCGGCGCGCCAGGTGATGGAAGGCAAGATCAGCCGCGGCAAATCGGAGCGGATCTCGGCGGCGCTGTGGTTTTCGGATCTGTTGAACTACACCAAGATTTCCGACCGTGTGCCGCCGGAGGAAATCATTCCGCTGCTCAACGATTACAGCGAGGTCGCCATCTCGGCGATCCATGAGGCCGGCGGCAATGTGCTGAAGCTGATCGGCGATGGTGTGCTGGCCATCTTCAAGGGCGAGGTGCCAGCCGAAACCTGCCGTTCGGCGCTTCGCGCCGAATCGCTGCTCCGGGAAAAGCTCGCCAAGCTGAATGCCGCGCGCGCTACCGACGGCCGCGCGACGACTGACGTCTATATCGGCCTTCATATTGGCGATGTCTTCTACGGCAATATCGGCAGCCAGGACCGGCTGGACTTCACCGTCATCGGCCCCGCCGTCAACGAGGTCAGCCGGATCGCCTCCATGTGCCGTTCGGTCGACCTTAACCTGCTGATCTCCTCCGATTTCGCCGCGGCCATACCGGCGGAAGAGCGCGCCGCGCTGGCATGCGTCGGACGTTATGCGTTGCGCGGGGTGCAGCGTGCCCAGGAACTCTATACACTCGACAGCGCCCGGCTGAACGGCTGACTTTTTCGCGAAACCTCCGAGGACTACCGCAACAGGCCCTGGCCGCCGTCGATCCAGATCGGTGTGCCGGTGATGTGCCGGGCCCGATCGGAGGCAAGGAAGAGGATCGTTTCGGCAACATCCTCGCTCTTGCCTGCCTTCCCGCCGGCAATCGGGATGTCGCCCTGTGGCCAGATCACCGGAACCTCCGTCTCCTCGCGATGACGGCTGTCGGTATTGGCGTTGATATTGGTCTCAATCTCGCCCGGGCAGACGGCATTGACGCGGATGCCGTGGCGGCCGAGTTCCAGGGCGAGCTGCTGGACCATGGCGACCTGGCCTGCCTTGGTTGCGGTATAGGCGGTGGCACCCGGCGTAGTGAAGGTGCGGGTGCCGTTGATCGATGCGACGACGACGATCGAACCGCCGCGGCGCTTCAGATGCGGAACCGTCAAGTGCAGGGTCAGATAGGTGCCGCGCAGATTGACGGCGATCGTCTTGTCCCATTCATCCGGACTCAGATCGTCGATCGGCGCCCAGACGCCATTGATCCCGGCATTGGCGACAACGATGTCGAGGCCGTTGAAGGTCTCTATGAGTTTCTGCACCGCAGCTCGCATTTGGCCTTCGTCGCTGGTGTCGGCGGTCAGCGAGATCGACTGGCCGCCGGCGGCCTTGATCTCGGCGCAGGTCTTCTCGACCTCGTCTGCCGTCCGGCTCAGGACTGCGACCTTTGCACCTTCGGCGGCGAGTTTCAATGCGGCCGCTTTGCCGATGCCGGAACCGGCACCAGTGACCAGCGCGACCTTGTCCTTCAGCTCCATGGGCGACCCTCCGTGACGTTCTGCAGATAGGCCAATGTTTGGCGCGGCAGTTCGTTCCGGAGGGAAAAGCCTAACGGAGGAACGTTTGCCGCAAGGCCCATCTCTCCGGCCCGTGGACGGCGGCAAAGAGCAGGCCGGCGAGGAAGGTGAAGTGATCGACGAAGAAGCCGAACTCGGCCTGGTTCTGTTGCCAGTGGGCCGGTCCGTGGAAGGCGAAGGCAAGGAAGATCACGTAGATGCCTGCCAGTAGGCTCGCCTCGGTGAAGAAAGCGCCCGATATGAAGGCAAGGGCCAACGCGATCTCGAAAAGGGCCGCGACCCAGGTGAGGAAGGTCGCCATCGGGAAACCGGCGGCGGCAATGTAGCTCGCCGTGGCGCCGATATCGGCAAACTTGAAGCCGGCGGCCATGAAGAAGATGAGGCTGAAGATGAAGCGGGCGATGATGATTACGATTGCTCTGGCCATGGAAACCTCCTTTTGAGCTGCCATTATGACGCAGGAGGTGGCCGATATCCTACACTGCGAATGAAAAAGGGCCGCTTGCGCGACCCTTCATTCTCTCACCACTCGGCAAAGCTGCCGTCGGCGTGCCGCCAGATTGGGTTGCGCCAGCGATGTCCCTCCTTGGCGCGCTCGCTGACATAGGCCTCGTCGACCTCGATGCCGAGGCCCGGCCCCTGCGGGATCGAAACGAAACCATCGGCATATTCGAACACCTCCTTGTTGGAGATGTAGTCGAGGATATCGTTGCCGGTGTTGTAATGGATGCCGAGGCTCTGTTCCTGGATGAAGGCATTATAGCTGACGGCATCGACCTGAAGGCAGGCAGCGAGCGCGATCGGGCCGAGCGGGCAATGCGGGGCCAGGGCGACGTCATAGGCTTCGGCCATCGCCGCGATCTTGCGGCATTCGGTGATGCCGCCGGCGTGGGAAAGATCCGGCTGGATAATGTCGACATAGCCGTCCGAAAGCACCTGCTTGAAATCCCAGCGCGAATAGAGCCGCTCACCAAGCGCGATCGGTGTCGAGGTATGGTTGACGATGTCGCGCAGCGCTTCCTTGTTTTCCGAAAGCACCGGTTCCTCGATGAACATCAGCTTGTAGGGTTCGAGCTCCTTGGCGAGAACCTTGGCCATCGGCTTGTGGACGCGGCCGTGGAAATCGACGCCGATACCGATATGCGGGCCGATCGCCTCGCGGATGGCGGCGATGGTCTCGACCGCCCTTTCCACCTTCTCGTTGGTGTCGACGATCTGCATTTCCTCGCAGCCGTTGAGCTTGATCGCCTTGAAGCCGCGGGCGACGACGTCTCTGGCATTGTTGGCGACATCGGCGGGGCGGTCGCCGCCGATCCAGGAATAGACTTTGATGCGGTCGCGCAGCTGGCCGCCGAGCAGGGAATGGATCGGCTGGCCGAGCGCCTTGCCCTTGATGTCCCAGAGCGCCTGGTCGATGCCCGAGATGGCGCTCATATGGGCCGCGCCGCCGCGATAGAAACCACCGCGATACATCACCGTCCAATGGTCCTCGATCAAGAAAGGATCCTTGCCGATCAGGTAGTCTTCCAGTTCGTGGACGGCGGCCTCGACGGTCAGCGCACGCCCCTCGACGACCGGTTCACCCCAGCCGACGATGCCTTCGTCGGTCTCGACCTTCAGAAACAGCCATCGCGGCGGAACGATATAGGTGGTGAGTTTGGTGATCTTCATCGTGGTTCTTAATCTCTTCTCGGATTTGCGATGGGGCAGCGCGTCCACGGCTTTTCGTGATTGATCATTTTGCCCTGCCGATTGCCTTCTCTGCGGCGGCAAGGTCGCGTACCGCAAGGTCGAGCATACGATTGGCGCATTCCCTCGCACCTGTTTTGTCGCGCATGCGCAAGGCCTCGACGAGTTCACCGTGAACGAGCACCGCATCCTCCCGGTTTTCGACGGCGATGTTGGAGGCATGCAGCGCATATTTCAGCGCAGCATGGATGGCGCTTGACAGGCGGCGGAACACCTGGTTGTGGCTGGCGGTCAGCAGCACCGTATGAAACATCACGTCGGCGTCGGTGAAGCGTTCCGGATCGCCTGCGCTGTCGCGCATCTGCCGCCAGGCCCTGTCGAGATCGGCGATCTCCTGGGCGCTGGCGCGTTCGGCGGCATATTCGGCGGCCGCCGGTTCGATGGTGCGGCGGGCTTCGAGAATGCATCCCAGCAGGTCGAAGTCCTTGATGTAAGGCCCCATCCAGTCGAGCACCTCGGCATCCAGGATGTTCCATTCATCCCGATCGCAAACGGTCGTTCCGACCCGCGGCTTGCCACGGACAAGCCCCTTGGATTCCAACACTTTCAGCGATTCGCGAATGACGGTGCGGCTAACGCCGTAGAGTTCGCAGAGGTCGTTCTCGCGCGGCAGCGGCGAGCCCGAGGGATAGCGGTCGGCGCAGATGTCCTGAGCGATGGCCGCCGTCACGTTGCGGCGTACGCGCGGCCGGCGTTCGCTGCCGGAGCTTTCCGTTCGGCCTTGTTCCTCAGTCGATTCCAACTTCACCTCTCCGCGCTCTCTCCCGGGCAGCAACCGAACCTGATTAACCGAATTCGATCCAGTTTGCGACGGGTCCATCCGTTCTCGCCACCACCCTATTATTCTAATCATCATACATTGGCAATTGACTGGTATGATGATTTAACATAATTCATTGGGCGCTGCCTGGGAGGCAGCTGCTCGATTTCAGAGTTTAGGGAGAGAGACATGCGCTTGTTCAAAGCAGCTATTCTGGCTGGCACGTTCGCCATTCTGAGCACCGGCTCGGCATTTTCCGCGGACGTCAAGATCGGTTTCATCGTCAAGCAGCCGGAGGAGCCCTGGTTCCAGGACGAATGGAAATTCGCCGATCAGGCCGCCAAGGATAAAGGCTTCACGGTCGTCAAGATCGGCGCCGAAGACGGCGAGAAGGTTCAATCGGCGATCGACAATCTCGGCGCGCAGGGTGCGCAAGGCTTCATCATCTGCACGCCCGACGTCAAACTCGGCCCCGGCATCGTCGCCAAGGCCGAAGCCAATCAGCTGAAGCTGATGACGGTCGACGACCGCCTCGTCAGTGCCGACGGCAAGCCGCTGGAAGACGTGCCGCATATGGGCATTTCCGCCACCAAGATCGGCGAGACCGTCGGACAGGCCATTGTCGACGAAATCAAGAAGCGCGGCTGGGACATGAAGAATGTCGGCGCGATCCGGGTTTCCTACGATCAGCTGCCGACCGCCGTCGACCGCGTCGAAGGTGCGATCTCGGTCCTGAAGTCCGCCGGGTTCCCGGCTGAGAACATCTATGATGCGCCGCAGGCGAAGACGGATACCGAGGCAGCACTCAACGCGGCGACCACCGTCCTCAACAAGCATGCCGACGTGAAATACTGGGTGGCCTTCGGCCTCAACGACGAAGCCGTTCTCGGCGCCGTCCGCGCTTCGGAATCGGTCGGTATTCCGGCGACCAACGTGATCGGTGTCGGCATCGGTGGCGCGGAATCGGCGATCAACGAGTTCAAGAAGCCGGCAGCGACGGGCTTCTTCGGCACGGTCATCATCTCGCCGAAGCGTCACGGCTATGAGACGGCGCTCAACATGTACGACTGGATCGCCAAGGGCAAGGAGCCGGAAAAGCTGACCTTGACGGCAGGTTCGCTGGCGTTGCGCGGCGATTATGAGAAGGTCCGCAAGGAACTCGGCATCGAGTAATCATCGCCCGCGATAATGCATCTCCGGCGGCCGCTTGAGCGTGCCGCCGGAACCTTCGGTGGAGTGATGATGGCTTTTCTCGAATTCAAACATATCTCAAAGGGCTATCCCGGCGTACAGGCGCTGTCGGACGTTTCTTTCTCAGTCGAGAAGGGCGCCGTCCACGGCCTAATGGGTGAGAACGGCGCGGGCAAATCGACGCTGATTCGTGTGCTGTCGGGCGATCAGGCCGCCAATGCCGGCAGCATTCTCATCGATGGCGCAGAACAGAAATATGTCTCGGTGCGCGACGCCCTCCATGCCGGCGTCATCGTCATCCATCAGGAACTGCAGCTCGTTCCGGAGCTGACGGTGGCCGAAAATCTCTGGCTTGGCCGCTTTCCCGGCAAGGGCGGAGTGATTGATGCCAAAACCCTGATCGAGACGGTGCGGTCGAAACTCGAAGAGATCGGCATCGATGTCGATCCGTCGGCCAAGGTCGCTTCGCTTTCGATCGGCGCGCGGCAGATGGTCGAGATTGCCAAGGCGGTCATGTTCGAGGCGCGGGTCATCGCGCTCGACGAGCCCACCTCATCGCTTTCCTCGCGTGAAAGCGAAATCCTGTTTTCACTCATCGACAGGTTGAAGGCGAAGGGAACGGTCATTCTCTATGTTTCGCATCGCCTCGACGAGATTTTTCGGCTTTGCGACAGCCTGACCGTGCTGCGCGACGGCAGGCTTGCCGCCCATCATGCCCAGATCGCGAAGACGACGCGCGAGCAGATCATTGCCGAAATGGTCGGGCGCAAGATCAGCAATGTCTGGGGATGGCGTGAGCGCCCGCTCGGCGGCGTCAGGCTTGAGGTCAAGGGCCTGTCGGGACCGAGGCTGCGCAATCCAATCAGTTTTTCGGTCCGCCAGGGTGAGATTCTCGGCTTCTTCGGGCTGGTCGGCGCCGGCCGCAGCGAGATGGCGCGGCTGCTTTACGGCGCCGACCACAGGCATCGGGGCGAGGTAACGATCGACGGTATTGCCGTTTCGCCGAACGATCCGACGACGGCGATCCGGGCCGGCATGGTGCTCTGCCCGGAGGACCGCAAGTTCGACGGCATCGTCCAGGGCCGATCGATCGAAGAGAATATCGCGATCTCGTCGCGCCGGCATTTCTCGCCCTTCGGCATATTGAACCCGAAGAAGGAGGCGGCGCTGGCCGATCAGTTCATCGCCCGGCTGCGGGTGCGCACGCCGTCGCGCAAGCAGGACATCATCAACTTGTCCGGTGGCAACCAGCAGAAAGTCATCCTTGGCCGCTGGCTCTCCGAGCAGGGTATCAAGGTTCTCGTGATCGACGAACCGACGCGCGGCATCGATGTCGGGGCGAAGTCGGAAATCTATGAAATCCTTTATGAGCTGGCGGCCGGCGGCATGGCGATCGTCGTGATCTCAAGCGAGCTGCCCGAGGTCATGGGCATCTCCGATCGCATCATGGTGATGTGTCAGGGCAGGGTGGCGGCCAATGTTGCCCGCCCGGATTTCGACGAGCGCAGCATCCTGTCGGCGGCACTCCCCGACAAGAACGCCGCAGGCATCATTTAAGACTGGGAACACGGACGATGACTTCGTTGAAAAAAGTCCTTCTCGGCGAACAGGGACTGGTGGTGATCTTCGCCGCCGCCTTCGTGATCGTCTCGCTCTTCGTTCCGAATTTCCTGACCGAGCGAAACATGCTTGGGCTGCTGCAATCGGTCGTCACGATCGGCATCGTCGCCTGCACGATGATGTTCTGCCTAGCCTCCCGCGATTTCGATCTTTCGGTGGGATCGATCGTCGCTTTCTCCGGCATGGCCGCAGTAATGGTCTCGAACGCGACGGGCTCCATTCCCGTCGGGTTGCTGGCAGCCCTGCTCTGCGGCGCCGTCGTCGGTTTCGTCAACGGCATCGTCATCGCCCGGTTCCGCATCAATGCGCTGATCACGACGCTTGCGACCATGCAGATCGTGCGCGGGCTGGCGCTGATCGCCTCGGACGGCCGCGCCGTCGGCATCAACGATCCGGCTTTCTACCAGCTTGCGCTATCGCGATTCCTGACCGTGCCGATGCCGATCTGGATCATGCTGATCCTTTTCCTCCTCTTCGGCTTCGTGCTCAACCGCACCGTTTTCGGAAAGAACACGCTGGCGATCGGCGGCAATCCCGAGGCGTCGCGGCTTGCCGGCGTCAATGTCGTCACCATGCGCGTCTGGATCTTTGCACTGCAGGGTCTCGTCTGCGGAATTGCCGGCATTCTGCTTGCTTCGCGCATCACTTCCGGCCAGCCGAACGCGGCGACGGGGCTCGAGCTCTCGGTGATCTCGGCCTGCGTCCTCGGCGGCGTTTCGCTCGCCGGCGGCCGGGCGACAATGAGCGGTGTTATCGTCGGGGTGCTGATCATGGGCATTGCCGAAAACGTTATGAACCTCCTGAATATTCAGGCATTCTATCAGTATGTCGTGCGCGGGCTGATCCTGCTGATCGCCGTGCTGCTCGACAATCTCAGGTCTTCGGCAACGGGGCGGCGCGGATGAGCAAAGGGCATGGCGGGGACAGCATCGATCTGAGCCACGGCGATCTCTCCGTGAGGATCAGCCGCCAGGGCGCGGCCGTCACTGCCGCAACATTCCGGGGCAAGCCTTTCCTCGTTTCGACAGGTGGCCCGGATGGGACCTTTGCGAGTTTTCCTCTGGTCCCGTTCGGCAATCGCGTGGAAGGCAATGCCATGTCCTTCGGCGGATGCGACTATGCCTTCCAGCGAAATTGCCACGACCCGCTCTACCTGCATGGCGATGGCTGGATCAGCCCATGGCAGGTGGAAGAATCGAGTTCCAAGCACGCGCAGCTCTGCTTTTCGCGTGATGCCGACCGGGTCTCGCCCTATGCCTATCTTAGTCGGCAAGAGATCCGTCTCAGCGGCAATCGGCTGGCGCTGACGCTCTCGGTGGAGAACAGGGGAGAGGCGGTCCTGCCCTTCGGGCTGGGGCAGCATCCCTTCTTCACACGGACGCCGGAAACACGGTTGACCATCGCAGCCGACCGCTTCTGGAGCGAACGGTCGGACCATCTCCCTGATGCACCCGGCCCGGTACCCGCTGAATTCAATTTCACGTCCGGTGCGCCGTTGCCGCGGCAATGGATGAACAACGCTTTCGAGGGATGGAACGGACGGGCAGCCATCACCTGGCCGGAACTTGGAATCCAGGCGGCGCTGGAAGCCGATGGTGCACTCAATCGCTTCATGCTGTACCTGCGGCTCGACCGGACAGATTTCTTCTGCCTGGAACCGATGAGTCACCTGCCGAATGGGCATCATCTGCCGGATTTCGGAGGGCTCAAGCCTCTTGAGCCAGGCGAGGTTCTTTCAGGCAGGGTCACGATCGATCTGTCGGCGCTGCCGGGTCAGCCGGAGGGAAGATAGATGGGCGATCGCCTGCAGGGCAAAAATATTCTGATCACCGGCGCTGCGCAGGGCATCGGCCTTGCGATCGCCAAGGCTTTCCTCAGGGAAAATGCTGCGGTTTATCTCGTCGATCGCGATGGAGCGCTGCTGGCGCAGGTAGCGGGAGTGCTTGCAAGCACAGGCGGCCAGGTTGGTTATCTGCCGGCCGATATTACCGATGCCGGAACGATCACGAGAGCGGTTGCTCAGGCGAACGACGAGATCGGCCCATTGAATGGGCTCGTCAACAATGCCGGCGTCAATGTCTTTGCCGAACCGCTCCACACGACCGACGAGGAGTGGAGCCGCTGCTTCGATATCAATCTGAAGGGAGCCTGGAATTGCTGCAAGGCGGTGCTGCCCGGGTTTATCGAGCGCGGCGGCGGCGTCATCCTCAACATCGCCTCCACGCACGCCTTCACGATCATTCCGCACACGTTTCCCTATCCGCTGGCGAAACATGCGCTGCTCGGCATGACGAAATCCCTGGGCCTGGAGTACGCGCCCCGCAATATCCGGGTCAACGCGCTGGCGCCGGGCTATGTCTCGACGCAGAAGGTGATCGACTACTGGAACAGCTTCCCCGATCCGGAGGCCGCCAAGGCCGAGACAATGGAGCTGCATCCGGCCGGGCGGATCGCAACTCCGGAAGAGATCGCTATGGCGGCAGTGTTCATGATCTCCGACGAATGCCCGTTCATGAACGCCACCTGCCTGACGATCGACGGCGGTCTCAGCGTGCAGCAGCATCCCGCCTGAAAGGCTTTCTATTCCGCCGATTTTTACGAGCCTGTCGTCTTCTCAGGATAGAGCGTTATATTGTCCGGCGGGAGCCTATCCATCTCCCTCAGGCATGGAGCGGCGCCCTGCCGCTTCCTCAAAACCATCGAAACAGGAGGACGGCATGCAGATCAATCGCACGGCTTCGGCTCATTGGAGCGGCGGCCTCAAGGACGGCAAGGGCCTGATCTCGACCCAGAGCGGCGCCCTGACAGACTATCCCTACGGCTTTGCCAGCCGCTTCGAAGGCATTCCCGGCACCAACCCGGAAGAGCTGATTGGTGCTGCCCATGCCGGCTGCTTCACCATGGCGCTGTCGCTCATCCTCGGCGAAGCCGGTTTCACCGCCGAGCATATGGAAACCTCGGCCAAGGTGACGCTCGAAAGCGTCGAGGGTGGCTTCGCCGTCACTGCCATCCATCTCTCACTTTCCGGCCGCATTCCCGGTGCCGACGAGGCGACCTTCACCGAACTCGCCAACAAGGCGAAAGCCGGCTGCCCGATTTCCAAGGCGCTCGCCGCCGTTCCGATCACGCTCGACGTCAAGCTCGCCTGATTATTTGCTGCCGCCGAGGAAGTGCCGCGCGTCTGACGTCGCGGCACTTTCCAATTGGCCGACGCTCATCGTCACATCGTTTCGAAATTCATCACGCTCAGCCGCTCGCGCCACGCAGGCGGCATTGACAAATGACGCATGATATTTTACGACTGACGAAATTCGAAAATCGTCAGTCGTAACTCGAGGTACCAAAACTCATGAACGACATCGCGGAAAATACGCTCGACGTCACGCGGCAGGAGAATGTCACGCGCATTCTCGACGCGGCCGAGCGGCTGTTCCGCCACTACGGCTACAGCAAGACGACGGTGGCCGACATCGCTCGCGATCTCGGCATGTCGCCGGCCAATATTTATCGTTTCTTCGCTTCGAAGGTGGAGATCCATCAGGCGCTCTGCGGACGCATGCTCGCCACCTGCTATCAGCTCGCCTACGACATCCGCCACCAGCCGCTCAGCGCCAGCGAACGCCTGCGCCTTTATGTCGAGACCCAGTATCAATGGACTATGGATACGATGCTCGACGAGATGAAGGTGCATGAGATGATCGTGGTCGCGATCGAGCGCGACTGGCATGTCATCGAGAAACATATCGATCGCGTCCATGATCTCATCGCCGAGATCATCGCCGAAGGCATCGCAGCCGGCGAGTTCGCCGAGCAGGACCCGGTCGTCGCCTCACGGTGTTTCGGCGCGGCGACGATCAATCTCTGTCATCCGCAGATGGTGGCGCAATGTCTTGCGAAAACCAACCGCGCAAGCGTCGACGAACTGATCGACTACGTCATCAGGGCGCTCAAGAAATAACCGACGGCAGCCGCCGTCGATCCCCCGAAACATTCCAGGAGTGCGGAAGATGTTTTCGCTCAAGATCCTCAGCAATCGCATGCCGTCCGTCGCGAGCCTCGCGCTCGTCGGCGCCGTCGGGATCGGCGTTTCCGCCTGCTCGGAAGAAAAAGCTGAGGTCAAGGAAGTCATCCGGCCGGTGAAGGTCGTGGAGATCGCCAAGGCCGACGATACCCGCAAGCTCGATTATTCGGGGTCGGTCAAGGCGCGGACGGAAATGAACCTCGGCTTCCGGGTGGCGGGCAAGATCACGGAGCGTCTCGTCGATATTGGTGACCGGGTGACGCCCGGCGACGTTCTCGCCCGCGTCGACGCCACGGACTACCAGCTCGCGGTCAAGACGGCAGAGGCCAATCTCGCCGCGGCCGAAAGGGGCGTCGAAACCGCCGATCTCGCCAACAAGCGCGCCGAGCAGCTGTTCGACAAGAGCGTCGCCCCGAAGTCGCAGCTCGAGCAGGCCGCGCTCAGCCATGATCAGGCGATCTCGCAGCGCGATGCAGCGCTCGCGGCGCTGGGCCAGGCGAAGAATCAGGTGAGCTATACCGATCTCAAGGCGGGGCAGAATGGCATCGTGACATCGATCAATGCCGATATCGGCCAGGTCGTCGGCTCCGGCAGCCCCGTCGTCACCGTTGCCGTCGAAGGCGAGAAGGAAGTGCAGATCGCGGTTCCGGAAAACGACATTGCCGAATTCAAGCCCGGCAAGACGGTCAAGGCCCGCTTCTGGGCGGATGACAAGCTGGTGCTCGACGGCAAGGTGCGGGAGGTTTCCGGCAGCGCCGACCAGCAGTCGCGCACCTTTGCCGTTCGCGTGAGCCTGCCGAACGATCCTCGCGTGTTGCTCGGCATGACCGCGACGATCGAAACCGACGTCAACAACGATAACAGCTATGTCTCGATCCCGCTTACCGCGCTGGCCGAGAAGCACGGCAAGCAAATGGTCTGGACGGTCGACCGCGACACGGCGACGGTACATGGCCGCGATATCAAGGTCGCCGATTTCACCGGCGATGGCGTGCATGTGACCGAGGGCCTCGATAGCGGCGATCTCGTCGTTGCCGCCGGCACCCAGTTCATGAGTGAGAACCTGAAGGTGAAGGTGCCGGAGCAGCAATCGGCCTCGGCCGATACCGACCAGACCGTGCGTTGATCGCGCAATTAAAGCAATTTGAGCATGATGTTCCCGAAAACCGCTGACACTTTTCGGCATCATGCTCCAAAGGAAACATGACCATGGACGCCAACACCGAAAAGCGGCCCTTCAATCTGTCGCGCTGGGCGATCGGGCATCCAAGCATCGCCCGCTTCCTCTTCGGGCTGATCATCATCACCGGCGTGCTCGGCCTGATGCGCATGGGCCAGCGCGAAGATCCGGAATTCACTTTCCGCGTCATGGTCGTGCAGGCAATCTGGCCGGGCGCTTCCATTCAGGAAATGGAAGATCAGGTCGTCAACAAGATCGAACGCAAGCTGCAGGAGACGCCGCATATCGACTGGGTCAAGTCCTATACGCGGGCGGGCAGTGCGATCATCACCCTGCAGGTCAAGGGCGACACCAATTCACAGGAGGTGGCGGATGCCTTCTACCAGGTGCGCAAGAAGGTCGGCGACATTTCCAGCGAACTGCCGCAGGGCCTGCTCGGTCCCTATTTCAACGACGAGTTCGGCGATACCTTCATCACGCTGCATTCGATCAGCGGCGAGGGTTATTCCTATCCGGAACTGAAGAAATTCGCGATCCAGGCGCGCGACATGCTGCTGACGACACCGGGCGTCGAGAAGGCCGTCATCATCGGCGACCAGCCTGAGAAGATCTATATCGACGTTTCGTCCAAGGCGCTTGCCGAGCGCGGCCTGACGGTCCTCGACCTGCAGAACGCCATCAAGGGCCAGAACAATGTCGATCCGGCAGGCTCGGTCGATACCGGTCTGCGCTCGGTGCGCATTTCAGTCGAAGGCGACATGAAGAAGGTGGCCGATATCCGCGAGCTGCGCCTTCGCGCAGGCGGCCAGGTGACCCGCCTCGGCGATATCGCCACCGTCAGTTCCGGGCTCGAGGATCCCTACCAGCGCAAATACCGGTTCAATGGCCATGACAGCGTTCAGGTCGGCGTCGTCATGGCCAAGGGCTTCAACGTCACCGATGTCGGCAAGGGCGTGGAGGCGACCTATCAGCGCTTCGAGGAAGCTCTGCCTTACGGCGTCGCGGTCGACCAGATCGCCAACCAGCCCGACGTCGTGACGGACGCGGTCAGCGAATTCATGCATGCGCTCGGCGAAGCGCTTGTCATCGTGCTCGTCGTCTCGTTCCTGTCGATCGGCTGGCGCTCCGGCCTCGTCATCGCCATCGCCATTCCGCTGGTGCTCGCCGCCACTTTCGCACTGATGTACGAACTCGGCATCGACCTGCAGCGCATCTCGCTCGGCGCGCTGATCATCGCGCTCGGCCTGCTCGTCGACGATGCGATGATTGTCGTCGAAATGATGGAGCGAAAGCTGGAGGAGGGGCTGGTCAAACTCGAGGCGGCAAGCTTTGCCTATTCCTCGACGGCCTTCCCGATGCTGACCGGTACGTTGATCACGACGGCCGGCTTCATTCCCGTCGGTTTCGCCGCATCGACGGCCGGCGAATATGTGCGTTCGCTGTTTTATGTCGTCGGCATCGCGCTTGTTACCTCGTGGTTCGTCGCGGTCTATTTCACGCCATGGCTCGGCTACATGATCCTCAAGCAGCGCCATCACGCCGGCGAGCACCGCGATGCTTTCGACACGAGCTTCTACCGCCGTCTGCGCGGCACGGTCGGCTGGGCGGTTCGCCATCGGGTGATCGTGCTGCTGTTGACGCTCGGCACCTTCGTCACCAGCCTCTGGGCATTCCAGTTCATTCCGCAGAATTTCTTCCCGCAGTCGTCGCGGCCTGAGATTCTCGTCGATCTGTGGCTGCCCGAGGGCACCAGCATCAAAGAAGTCGAGGTGCAGGCAAAGGCGCTCGAAGCGAAGATGATGGATGATCCCGACAAGCGGTTCATCGCCACCTATATCGGCGAAGGCGCACCGCGTTTCTTCCTGCCGCTCGATCAGCAGTTGCGCAATCCGAATTTCGCCCAGCTGCTGGTCATGGCGAAGGACGAGCCGGCGCGCGAACGCTTGATCGTCAAGCTGCGCACCATTCTTGCCGAAGACTTCCCATCGATCCGCGGCAAGGTCGACCGCCTCTTCCTCGGCCCGCCCACCGGCTGGCCGGTGCAGATGCGCATCATGGGGCCTGATCGTCAGGAAGTGCGAGCGATCGCCGATCAGGTGAAGGCGCGCTTTACGGCCAATCCGATGCTCGGCGCCATTCACGACGACTGGCTGGAACCGGTGCCGGCGATGAAGCTGGTGATCGACCAGGATCGTGCCCGGGCGCTGGGCGTGACCTCGCAGCGCGTGCGCCAGATGCTGCAGACCGCCATGTCCGGGGCGCCGCTCGATGATTTCCGTGATGGCGAGGAGACGGTCTCGATCGTCGCCCGCGAGCCGGACGCCAGCCGCTCGCTGCTGTCGGCGGTGAATTCCGTCTATGTCCCGACCGATTTCGGTGGCTTCGTGCCAGTCTCGCAGGTCGCCAAGGTCGTGCCCGTCATGGAGCAGGGCATCGAATGGCGGCGCGACCGGCTGCCGACGATCACGGTGCGCGCGACGCTGCCGGATGGCGTGCAGCCGAACGACGTCGTCATGAAGATGTATGCCGACATGAAGGACCTGCGCGACAGCCTGCCGGCCGGTTACAACGTCGAGATCCAGGGCGGCGCCGAGGATGCGGCGGAAAGCCAGATGTCGATCGCCGCAAAGGCGCCGATCATGCTTGCCGTCATCATCGTGCTGCTGATGGTGCAGCTGCAGCATTTCGGCAAGGCGATGCTGGTGCTTGCCACCGGTCCGCTCGGCATCATCGGGGCTGCGGCCGCCCTGCTGATCAGCGGCGCGCCCTTCGGCTTCGTGGCGATCCTGGGCGTCATTGCGCTGCTCGGCATCATCATGCGCAACTCGATCATCCTGGTCGACCAGATCGACCAGGATATCAAGGCCGGCATGCACCGGCAGGAGGCGATCGTCGGGGCTGCCGTGCGTCGTTTCCGGCCGATCATGCTGACGGCGCTGACGGCTGTGCTGGCGCTGATCCCGATCTCGCGCGGCGTCTTCTGGGGTCCGCTCGCCTTCGCCATGATGGGCGGCATCCTGGTCGCGACAGTGCTCACCATTCTGGTTCTGCCGGCCGGTTACGCTCTTTTCTTCGGCCGCGAGCCGAAGGCAAAGGACGAGCCAGGCCGGGATGCCGACGCCATCCAGGAAGAGGCGGATGACAGACATCCGCCGGCGTTGGCAGCCGAGTGAGGACGGCGCGGCGAAAGCCGCGCCGTTTTCCTTGCAGGTCACACTCTCACGGTTCTCATCACTGCCCGCTTCGTCTCGACTCGCGCCGATTCCATTGCCGTCTCGAAAAAGCTAAGCTTTTGAAAGCATGCCGGGGCGCGAGCCGTAATCCCGGCCGTCCATTGACAGGGGAGGCGCGACCATGGCCGATTATCGTCTGGAAACAAGCTGGCACCCGGTCGAAGGCAGTTTCGGGCGCTTGATCTTCACTCTCTTCAATCTTTCAGCCGAGCCTCTCTCCGGCTTCTCGCTCGCCTATACGTCGGAGACGCGGGTTGCCGACAAATATGTCTGCGATGGCGGCAGCCTGGAGCGACAGCTCGCGCATTTCCATGAATTCCGCCCGCCCGAGGGACTGAGCGTGCCGCCGGGCGCCCACTGGCGGTTCACCGTCGAGGGGCTGACCCGAGAACCGAAACATGTGACATCAGGGGTCAAATCGGCCTATCTGACACTTGGCGACGGGCGCCATGTTCCTGTCGGTTTCGGCGATCTCCTTCTCGAAGGCCGGGATGGCGGCATTGCGCCGCCGCTTCTGCCGCCGGGCCGGGTGGAGGAACCGTATTCGCTGCTGCCCTGGCCGCTGGCGCTCGCGCTGAAGGCGGGGGAACTGCCGGTCGTCCTTTATCCGGCCGAGAGCACGCGACCCGACGCGGTCAAGGCGTTGTCCCTGGTTCTTTCGCTTTACCAGCGGCTCTATCCGGCCAAAAACGTGCCGTTCTCGCTCTGCGGCGTAAAGGGCGGGCGCGCTATTCGTTTCGTTACCGAATCATCGATCGCTGCGTTCGCCTATGAAATACGATTTACCACGCATGAGGTCGTGCTCTCCAGCGCGGATGCGACGGGTCGACACAGTGGCCTGATCAGTCTGGCGCAACTCATGCACGGCGCGCGTGCCGATCGGGAGAGCTTCAGATTTCCGAATTTCGGCACGATCGCCGACCAGCCGCGTTATGACTGGCGCGGCTGCCATCTCGACGTGGCCAGACAGTTCTATCCGGTGGCTGACGTCATGCGGCTAATCGATATCCTCGCCTGGAACAAGCTCAACGTCTTCCATTGGCACCTGACCGACGACGAAGCCTGGCGGCTGGAGATCAAGGCCTATCCCCAGCTTACGGAGATCGGCGCGCGGCATGGCCCGGACGAGGTGCTCGTGCCGCAGCTTGGTGACGGGGCGAAACCGCGCTACGGCCATTACTCGCAGGAGGATGTCAGGCGGATCGTCGCGCATGCCGCCTCTCTGCATGTCGAGGTGGTGCCGGAAATCGATGTTCCCGGCCATAGCACCGCGACGCTGTTGTCATTGCCCGGCCTCGTCGACGGGCAGGAGGCGCCGGACAGCTACCGCGCCGTGCAGGGTTATTCCAACAATGCCCTCAACCCGGCGATCGAATTCACCTATGAATTTCTCGGCAAGGTGTTCGACGAGATGGTCACGCTGTTTCCCGGCGAATATATTCATATCGGCGGCGACGAGGTCGCAAGCGGCGCCTGGCTTTCCTCGCCGCTTTGCAAGGCGCTGATGGAACGGGAGAAAATTGCCGGCACCGCGGAGCTGCAATCCTATTTCCTGAAACGGATTAAGGCCATGTTGTCGGAGCGCGGCAGGAAGCTCGCTGGCTGGAACGAAGTCTCACATGGCGGCGGCGTCGATCGCGACGGTACTTTGCTGATGGCCTGGGAAAAGCCCGCTGTCGGCATCGAGCTGGCGCAGCAAGGCTACGATGTGGTGATGACGCCGGGCCAAGCCTATTATCTCGACATGGCGCAGGCGGAAGCCTGGTCCGAGCCCGGTGCGAGCTGGGCGGGCCATGCGCCACCGGAACATAGCTATGCTTACGAGGCCGAGGGCGAGTTGCCGGATACGCTACGCGAGAAGATGCGCGGCGTCCAAGCCTGCATCTGGACTGAAAACTTCCTCTCTGGCGCCTATTTCAACCGGCTGGTCTTCCCGCGCCTTTCGGCCGTCGCCGAAGCCGCCTGGACGCCCCTGGAACGCAAGGACTGGGACCGGTTCGCAGCGATCGTACGGATGTGGCCGGTGCTTTAGGATGCAGCGGCATCGGCTTTCAGTCCCAGCAGCGCTGCGCCGATCAGGCCTGGCTCGATGCGGCATTCGCTCGGCACCACCAGCGGACGGTCGAACTTGCGCAGGGTGCGGGTGCGCACCGCCCGGTCGAGCTTGGCCAGCAGCGGCTCGACATTGGAAAGCCCGCCGCCGACCGGCACGATGGTCGCGCCGGTGATGTTGATCGTCAGGGCGAGCGGCGAGGCGACGAGATCGACATAGACGTCGATGGTGCGGGTTGCCTTCTCCTCGCCGCGCCGCCACTGATCGATGATTTCTTCGCTCGCAAGGTCGAGATCATGCAGCGTCTTGTGCAGGCGCTCCAGGCCGCGCGCGCCGCCAACGGTGTCGACACAGCCCTTCTGGCCGCAGCCGCAGGCATAGGCGGGAATGGCGACGGGAGGATTGCCGGCCGCCGATGCGATGATCGGTCCATGACCCCATTCGCCGGCAAAACCTCCGGCCTCGTTGACGAGGCGCCCATCGGCGACCAGGCCGCCACCGACACCGGTGCCGAGAATGGCGCCGAAGACGATACGGTGGCCGCGGCCGGCTCCGAGACCGGCTTCAGCCATGGCGAAACAGTCGGCGTCATTGGCGATCAAAACAGGCAGGGCGAGTTCGGCTTCTAGGTCGGCTGCGAGCGTGCGGTCGTGGATGCAGGGAATGTTGGCGCAGGTCAGGCGCTGGGTATCGGGATCGACGACGCCAGCGATCGACAGGGCAATGCGGCTCGGCTGTTCGCCGGTCTCGGCGATAATGCTGCACAGGGTCTCGACGAAAGCGGCAAAATCCTCCTTCGGCGTCGGACGGCGGCCGAGGGGGACGATGTCTGTCTCGGAGCGGGCGATGCCGCCCTTGATGGCGGAGCCGCCGATGTCGAATGAAATAATCATTGCCTGCCTGCCGTTTCTCTGGCCATCAGCGTCTGCTCGCACTGTTGGCCGGGAATTTCAAGCCTTCATGCACCTGCCTGCCATGCGCTTGCGGCGCAAAGGAGCGACGGTCGAACGTAAATCGCCGCCGACAGGTCTTTCATTGATTTCCTGTCCCTTAAGTCATTCAATTGGCATATTGCGCGGCCAGGATCGGACCCCGCACTTCCATCATCTACCGGTATCATGACCATCGAAAACGCCGATTCCAACAGACGCAGAAGACCCCGTCCGCCACGTCCCAAAGGCCGCCGCCTCTCAGCGGTCCTGCGGCAGCTGGCAGGCGACCGAAGCCGGGAGTGGATCTCGATCGGCGATCTGTTCGAGACGATGGGTGACAGGGCGATCAGTGCTCTGATGCTGATCTTCGCGCTGCCGAACGCCTTTCCCACCCCGCCCGGCACCTCGGCAGTGCTCGGCGCGCCGCTGGTTTTCCTGGCGGTGCAATTGACCTTCGGGCTGAAACCCTGGCTGCCGAAGGCGATCGCAAACCGGTCGATGCGGCGGGAAGACTTCGAGACCATCGTCGGCCGCATCCACCGTTGGCTCGCCTGGGCGGAGCGCATGCTGAAGCCGCGGCTTGCGATCTTCGCCGAGCCGCCGGCGGAATATTTCGCCGGCCCTGCCTGTCTGCTGCTTTCGATCGTGCTGGTTCTGCCGGTTCCGCTCGGCAACATCCTGCCGGCGATCACCATCTCGGTCTTCGCTTTCGGCATCATGGGGCGTGACGGGCTCTTCGCGCTCATCGGCTTTATCATGACGACCGTGTCGCTCGTCATTGCCGGCAGCGTGATCTACGGTCTCGCAAAGGCGTCGATTTATTTCGTCATGCAATGGTTTGCCTGAGCGGTGGCGTCAACAGGCTCGACATTTTCGGGAATTTTGTTTTGATCTGGCGCATAGAGACTCACATCAAGCCGGCGGCGGCAAGCCGGCTCATTTTGCGCGGTAGGCAGTAGATGGCAAAAAGATCAGAGACCCCTGCACGGCTCGACGATGCAGCCCGTGCCGGCTGGCTTTATTACGTCGCCGGACGCACGCAGGATGAAATCGCCGCCGCGATGGGCATTTCACGGCAATCGGCGCAGCGGCTGGTCTCGCTTGCGGTCGCCGAGCGTCTGATCAAAGTGCGGCTCGACCATCCGATCGCCGCCTGCCTCGAGCTTGCCAACCAGCTGCGGCGAAAATTCGGGCTGAAACATGTGGAGGTGGTGCCGAGCGACGCGGGTTCCTCATCGACCACCGTCGGCATCGCCGAGGCGGGTGCGGCCGAGATCGAGCGCTGGCTGAAGCGGCCGGAACCGATCGTGCTGGCGGTCGGCACCGGCCGCACGCTGAAGGCGGCGGTCGACCAGCTTCCGGCGATCGAATGTCCCAATCACCGGATCGTCTCGTTGACCGGCAATATCGCGCCGGACGGTTCGGCCGCCTATTACAACGTCATCTTCAGCATGGCGGATGCGGTGAAGGCGCGGCACTATCCGATGCCGCTGCCGGTGCTCGTCACCTCGGCCGAAGAACGGGAGCTGCTGCATGGCCAGCAATTGGTGCGCTCGACGCTCGACATGAGCGCGCAGGCCGACGTCACCTTCGTCGGCATCGGCGAGCTCGGCATCGACGGGCCGCTCTGCGTCGACGGCTTTCTGGAAAAGGACGAGATGATGGAACTGATGCGCGGGGGCGCCGTCGGTGAAATCTGCGGCTGGATCTTCGATGTCGACGGCAAGCTGCTCGACAACCCGATCAACGAGCGCGTCGCCTCGGCGCCGATCCCATCCCGCGAGGCATCGATGGTCATCGGGCTCGCCAAAGGCAAGCGCAAATTCAAGGCGATCAGAGCGGCCGTTGTCGGCCATCAGATCAACGCTCTGATCACCGACGAAGAGACGGCCGAATTTTTGCTCAAAAGCTGAGCAAAAAATATCTCAATCAAATCAAAGGGATGACCTTTGTCTTCGGCATCGCAGCAACGATTGCCGATTGACATTTTTCGTCAAGTGGTGAGTAATTGCTCATGAGCAAAGCGAATGCTCACATCTCGTCTTCTGGGAGGAAGATATGACATTGAGAACTTTCCTGCTGGGCGCCTGCTCAGCATTGGCGTTTGCCAGCATGGCTTCGGCCGAAACGCTGACAATCGCGACCGTGAACAACGGCGACATGATCCGGATGCAGAAGCTGACGGATGATTTCAAGGCGAAGAATCCCGGTATCGACCTTGAATGGGTCACCCTCGAAGAAAACGTGCTGCGCCAGAAGGTCACGACCGACATCGCGACCAAGGGCGGCCAGTACGATGTTCTGACGATCGGCACCTATGAAGTTCCGATCTGGGCGAAGCAGGGCTGGCTGCTGCCGCTCGACAACCTAGGCGACGCCTACGACGTCAACGACCTGCTGCCGGCCATCCGCAGCGGCATCAGCATGGACGGCAAGCTCTATGCAGCGCCGTTCTATGGCGAAAGCTCGATGGTCATGTACCGCAAGGATCTTTTCGACGCCGCCGGTCTGAAGATGCCCGATGCGCCGACTTGGGACTTCATCGCAGACGCTGCGAAGAAGATCACCAACAAGGACAAGGAAATCTACGGCATCTGCCTGCGCGGCAAAGCCGGTTGGGGCGAAAACATGGCCTTCCTGACGGCGATGTCGAACTCCTTCGGGGCGCGCTGGTTCGATGAGAAGTGGAAGCCGCAGTTCGATCAGCCCGAGTGGAAGGACACGCTGACCTTCTACGTCAACCTGATGAAGGAAGCCGGCCCTCCGGGCGCCTCCTCCAACGGTTTCAACGAGAACCTGGCGCTGTTCCAGACCGGCAAGTGCGGGATGTGGATCGATGCAACGGTCGCCGCGTCCTTCGTCTCCGATCCGAAGCAGTCGCAGGTCGCCGACAAGGTCAGCTTCGCGCTCGCTCCGGACAAGGGCCTCGGCAAGCGCGGCAACTGGCTCTGGGCCTGGAACCTCGCTATTCCGGCAGGCTCGCAGAAGGTCGAAGCCGCCGAGAAATTCGTCGCCTGGGCAACGAGCAAGGACTACACCAACCTTGTTGCCGAGAAGGAAGGCTGGCTGAATGCACCTCCCGGCACCCGCACCTCGCTTTATGCGAATGCGGAGTATCAGAAGGCTGCCCCCTTCGCCAAGATGACGCTCGATTCGATCAACTCGGCCGACCCGACCAAGCCGACCGTCAAGCCGGTCCCCTATGTCGGCGTCCAGTTCGTGGCGATCCCGGAATTCCAGGGCATCGGCACGGCGGTGGGCCAGCAGTTCTCGGCAGCCCTTGCCGGCCAGATTTCGGTCGATCAGGCGTTGAAGAGCGCACAGCAGCTGGCAACCCGCGAAATGACCAAAGCCGGCTACATTAAATAAAACCTCCTGAGAAGAGGCGGATCCTTGACAATCCGCCCCTCTGGGCCGCCGATTGCCCGAACCGCATCGGCGGCCTCTTTCCAGATTAAAGCTGCCTTGCGGCCGCTCCCTGCTTCAGATCAGATCGGTGATTGCCATGGCAACAACACATACTCGCTCCGCGGCGCGCCTGATGATTGCGCCCTCCGTGCTGTTCCTCTTTGCGTGGATGATCGTTCCGCTCGCGATGACGATCTACTTCTCGCTGCTGAACTACAATCTGCTCAGCCCCGGCATGGAGAGCTTTGTCGGCCTGCTGAACTACGAATATTTCCTGTCCGATCCGGCCTTCATCGCCGCGCTGATCAATACGCTGCTGCTTGTCGCCGGCGTTCTCGTCGTTACCGTCGTCGGCGGAATTGCCTTTGCGCTGTTGCTCGACCAGCCGATGTACGGCCAGGGCATCGTGCGCATCCTCGTCATCGCGCCGTTCTTCGTTATGCCGACAGTGGCGGCACTCGTCTGGAAGAACATGTTCATGAACCCGGTCAACGGCCTGTTTGCGCATCTGGCGAAGGCGCTCGGCCTGCAGCCGATCGACTGGCTGGCGAATGCGCCTCTGTTGTCCGTCATCCTCATCGTCGCCTGGCAGTGGCTGCCCTTTGCCACCCTCATTCTGTTGACGGCGCTGCAGTCGCTCGACGAAGAGCAGAAGGAGGCCGCCGAAATGGACGGCGCCGGAGCAATCTCGAAATTCATCTATATCATCCTGCCGCACATGGCGCGCGCCATCACCGTGGTGATCCTGATCCAGACGATCTTCCTGCTTTCGGTCTTCGCCGAAATCCTCGTCACCACCAATGGCGGGCCGGGCACCGACAGCACCAATCTCACCTATCTCGTCTATGCGCAGGCACTCCTGCAGTTCGATATCGGCGGCGCTTCGGCAGGCGGCATTGTCGCGGTCGTGCTTGCCAACATCGTCGCGATCTTCCTCGTCCGCCTCGTCGGCAAGAATCTGGAGGCTTGAGATGGCCAGAAAAGTCACAACTCAGCGCAAGGTCATCATGACCGCGATTGCCTGGACGCTCGGCATCCTGATCTTCTTTCCGATCCTCTGGACGTTCCTGACCAGCTTCAAATCGGAAGCCGATGCCATTGCCTCGCCGCCGCAGTTCCTGTTCTTCCACTGGACGACGGAAAACTATGCGGAAGTGCAGAGCCGGTCGAACTATCTCAGCCACTTCATGAACTCGGTGGTCATTTCCTTCGGCTCGACGCTGATCGGGCTGGTCATCGCCATTCCGGCCGCCTGGGCGATGGCTTTCGCGCCCACCAAGCGGACCAAGGACGTGCTGATGTGGATGCTCTCGACCAAGATGATGCCGCCCGTCGGCGCGCTCATCCCCATCTATCTGATGTTCCGCAATTCTGGTCTGCTCGACACGCGCACCGGGCTGGTGATCGTGCTGACGCTGATCAACCTGCCAATTATCGTCTGGATGCTCTACACCTACTTCAAGGAAATCCCCGGCGAGATCCTGGAAGCAGCCCGCATGGACGGAGCGTCGCTGATGAAGGAGATCGTCTACGTGCTGACGCCGATGGCGGTGCCCGGCATTGCCTCGACGCTGCTTCTGAACATCATCCTTGCCTGGAACGAGGCGTTCTGGACGCTCAACCTCACCGCCTCGAAGGCAGCGCCCTTGACGGCCTTCATCGCCTCCTATTCCAGCCCGGAAGGCCTGTTCTACGCCAAGCTTTCGGCGGCCTCGACCATGGCGATCGCGCCGATCCTGATCCTCGGCTGGTTCAGCCAGAAGCAACTCGTCCGCGGCCTGACCTTCGGCGCAGTGAAATAAGAAAAGGGAGACAAACATGGGCAGCATTACCCTTCAGAAGGTTTCCAAGGTTTTCGGCGAAGCCAAGGTCATCCCTTCGATCGATCTCGATATCAACGACGGCGAATTCGTCGTCTTCGTCGGTCCGTCCGGCTGCGGCAAGTCCACCCTGCTCAGGCTGATCGCCGGCCTCGAGGACGTCTCCGGAGGCAAGATCGTCATCGACGGCAAGGACGCCACCGAAAAAGCGCCGTCCGAGCGTGGCCTTGCCATGGTGTTCCAATCCTATGCGCTCTATCCGCATATGAGCGTGCGCAACAACATCGCCTTCCCGCTGAAGATGGCAGGCGTCGACAAGGCGGAGATCGACCGCAAGGTGACGGATGCCGCGCGGGTGCTCAATCTCACGGACTATCTGGAGCGAAAGCCGCGCCAGCTTTCCGGCGGTCAGCGCCAGCGCGTCGCGATCGGCCGCGCCATCGTGCGCCAGCCTTCGGCCTTCCTGTTCGACGAGCCGCTGTCGAACCTTGACGCCGCTCTGCGCGTCAACATGCGCCTCGAAATCAGCGAACTGCATCAGCAGCTGAAGACGACGATGATCTATGTCACCCATGACCAGGTCGAGGCCATGACCATGGCCGACAAAATCGTCGTGCTCAATAGGGGCAATATCGAGCAGGTCGGCTCGCCGCTCGAACTGTACAGCCGCCCGCGCAACCTTTTCGTCGCCGGCTTCATCGGTTCGCCGAAGATGAATTTCATCAAGGGTCAGAATGCTGCCGTGCTTGGCGCGCATACGATCGGCATCCGCCCCGAACACATGCTGCTGTCGATGGAGAGCGGCGACTGGAAGGGCAGGGTCGTGGTCGCCGAGCATCTCGGCTCCGATACGTTCCTGCATATCGATGTCGAGGGGATCGGCATGGTGACGGCGCGCGGCAGCGGCGATTTCGCCGCCAAGGCGGGCGATATGGTCTATCTGACGCCGGATCGTTCGCGCATTCATAAATTCAACGAGGGCGGCCTTGCCATCTGAGCAGGCGGCCGGGTGGGGGCAGGCATGCGAGCCGGGCGATGGCGCCCGGCCGTCTCGGTAAGACCTTCAAGAGGACTGAAACATGACGTGCAAACTATCGCTGGCAACGCTTTCGGACGCGGCGCGCACTGCCGCCATCCCTTCCTATGAGAGGGCGTCGCTGAATGCCGGCATCATGCACTTCGGCGTCGGCAATTTCCACCGCGCCCATCAGGCGATCTATCTCGACGATCTCTTCAACCACGGCGTCGATCACGACTGGGCAATTGTCGGTGCCGGCGTTCTGCCATCGGATGCCGCCATGCGCGAGAAGCTTGCGGCGCAGGATTTCCTGACGACGGTGGTGGAGCAGGACAACAACAAAACGGCGGCGCGAGTGACCGCCCCGATGATCGATATTCTGCCGGTGGGCGATCCCGCCGCCATCATCGCCAGGCTTGCCGATCCTGAGATCCGCATCGTCTCGCTGACGATCACCGAGGGCGGTTATTTCATCGATGCGTCAGGCACGTTCAATCCGGCCCATCCTGCTATCGCCGCCGACGGACAAAATCCCGGTGCTCCGAAGACGGTCTTCGGTCTGATCGTTGCCGGCCTGAAGGCGCGCAAGGACAAGGGCATCGGGCCCTTCACCGTGATGTCCTGCGACAACATTCCTCATAACGGCGTCGTCACCGCCAATGCCGTGATCGGCACAGCCGCCCTTTCGGATGCCGCCCTTGCCGACTGGATCAGGGCTAACGTCGCCTTCCCAAACGCGATGGTCGATCGCATTACGCCGGCGACCGGCCAGCGGGAGATCGATTTCCTCAGGGACAATTTCGGCATCGAGGATAACTGGCCGGTTTATTGCGAAGAATTCAAGCAGTGGGTGCTCGAAGACAAGTTCACGGCTGGCCGCCCGGCCCTGGAAAAGGTTGGCGTCACCTTCGTTCCCGATGTCACGCCTTACGAGCATATGAAGATCCGCATCCTGAATGGCGGACATGCCGCGATCGCCTATCCAGCGGCGCTGATGGACATTTATTTCGTGCATGATGCGATGGAAGATCCGCTGATCCGGGCTTTCCTGGCCAAGCTTGAGAAGGACGAGATCATTCCGATCGTACCGCCGGTGCCGAATACCTCGCTGACGGATTATTTTGCTCTCATCGAGCATCGGCTTCTCAATCCGAAGATCGCCGACACCATCCCGCGTCTGGCGCAGGACGGCTCGAACCGCCAGCCGAAGTTCATCCTGCCGTCGACGCTCGACAATCTGCGCCAGAGCAGGGACGTCATCGGCCTGGCGCTGGTCTCGGCGCTCTGGTGCCGTTATTTCGCCGGCAAGACCGACAGCGGCAAGGATATCGTCTTCAACGACGCCAGCGCCGAGCGCCTGCACGCGGCGGCCCTGAAGGCAAAGGACGATCCGTCGGCCTTCCTTGCCTTTGATGATATTTTCGGCGAGGTGGCGAAATCGGACCTTTTCCGAAGACGGTTCGCTCATGCTCTTAAAACCTTGTGGGAAAAGGGTACGCGGGAAACGCTGCAGCTCTATCTCGACGACAAGCTCGCAATGTAAGGGAATGCGGATGGCGGCATCGGCTGGCGCCATCCATCCCGCTTTGCGGGCGAAGCGGCATGATCACGAGTCTGAATTGAAGTCAGGTTGGGTCTTTCATGGCTGATGCTGAACCACGGCTGGTCATTTTCGATTGCGACGGGGTGCTCGTCGACAGCGAGCCGATCTCGATCAGCGTACTCGTCCGGGCGATGAGCGATCTCGGCGTTTCGATCACCGAAGACCAGGCCTATGAGCGTTTTCTCGGTCGCAGCCTGGCAACCCTCATCGATACGCTTGAAACCGAGTTCAATATTCACGCCGGCGAAGAATTCCTCGAGCGCATCCGCACCGATCTCTACGCGCGGTTCCGCACCGAGCTGAAGCCGATGGACGGCATCGCGGCGACGATCGACGGGCTCGGCATTCCCTGCTGTGTCGCTTCATCAAGCCAGATGGAGCGAATCCGGCTGTCGCTGTCCGTCACCGGACTTCTCGACAGGCTCCCCGACATTTTCAGCGCGACGATGGTCAAGCGCGGCAAACCGGCGCCCGATCTCTTCCTCCACGCGGCGCGACAGATGCATGTCGAGCCGGGATCCTGCCTTGTCATCGAGGACAGTCCGGCCGGCATTGCCGCCGCCAAGGCGGCGGGCATGACGGTCTTTGCCTTCACCGGCGGATCGCATGCGAATTTCGCCGGATACCGGGCCGAACTCGACCGGCTTTCGCCTGATGTGGTGTTTGACGCCATGCCGGATTTGATACACCTTGTCCGCAACCATAAGCTGGACGGGACCGAGATTTGATGCGTGATCATGTGGTTGCGGTGGATGTCGGCACCGGCAGCGCGCGCGCCGGCGTCTTCGATGCCAGCGGCCGTCTGCTGGCCAAGGCGGAACATCCCATCGTCATGAACCGGCCGCGTGAAAACCACGCCGAGCACGATTCCGAAGACATCTGGTCGGCCGCCTGCACCGCGGTGCGCAGGGCGATGGAGCAATCCGGTATCGCCGCCGCCTCGGTCGGAGCAATCGGCTTCGACGCGACTTGTTCGCTCGTCGTCCGCGATGTCGAAGGCCGGCAGATCAGTGTATCCACCAGCGGCGAGCAGCGTTTCGACACCATCGTGTGGCTCGATCATCGGGCGCTGAAGGAAGCCGACTTCTGCACGGCGACGGAGCACAGGGTGCTCGAACATTCCGGGCACGTCATGTCGCCGGAAATGGAAATGCCGAAGCTGATGTGGTTGAAGAAGAAGCTGCCGGCGACATGGGAAAAGACGGGCTATTTCTTCGATCTTGCCGATTTCATGACCTGGAAATCGACGGGATCGACTGCCCGTTCTCGCTGCACGCTGACGGCAAAATGGAACTATCTCGCCCATCTCGAAAAGGGATGGCAGCAGGATTTTCTGCAGCGGATCGGGCTCGACGATCTTCAGGCCCGCGGCGGGCTACCGGATGAGACTGTGCCGGTCGGCGGCAGTATAGGCCGGCTGACGGCTGATGCGGCCGAGGCGCTGGGGCTGACCACGGAGTGCCATGTCTCGGCGGGAATGATCGACGCCTATGCCGGCGCGCTCGGGGCGCTCGGCGGTTATGCCGCCGATCCTGTAACACGTGAGCTTAAGCTGGCACTGATCGCCGGCACGTCGAGCTGCATCGTCGCCTTCTCGCAGGAGTGTAAGCCGAGCCACGGCATGTGGGGGCCTTATTATGAGGTTGTCTTCCCGCAGTCCTGGCTGGTGGAGGCGGGGCAATCTGCGACCGGTGCGCTGCTCGACCATATCGTGCGCATGCATGCGGCCGGCGGCGAGCCGACGGCGGCGCTGCACCAGAAGATCGTCGCGCGCATCGCCGAATTGCGGGCAGAGGAGGGCAACGCTTTCGGCGAGCGCATTTTTGTGCTGCCAGACTTTCACGGCAATCGCTCGCCGCTTGCCGATCCGCATGCCGTCGGTGTGATCAGCGGGCTGACGCTCGACACCTCCTTCGACGGGCTCTGCGCGCTCTACTGGCGGTCTGCAGTCGCGATCGCTCTCGGGATCCGCCATATCCTGGAGACGATGAAGGAATATGGCCACGTGCCCGATACGCTGCATATCGCGGGCGGACACGTGAAGAACCCGGTGCTGATGGAGCTTTATAGCGACGCCACCGGCTGCAAGGTCGTGGTGCCGAAGATGAACGAGGCGGTGCTGCTCGGCACGGCGATTGCGGCATCCGTCGCCTGCGGCCTGCACGAGAATTTGGCGGCAGCCGGCGAAGCGATGTATCCGGGTGGCGACGAACGGCTTCCAGACAAGGCAAAACAGGCGCTTTACGACCGCGACTATCGCCGTCTTCTGGCCATGCACCGGCACCGCGCCGAACTGGAAGCGATGTTCTGAAAGCTCACATCTAATGGTTCGCGGTTTCACCGAGGACGGTCGCAAATTCCAGCATGCGGCGGCGGCGGAGGGCTGCCTCCTCTCCGACTTCGAGAATGACGGATTCGGACAGGCAATCGAGCAGCGCAATCAGCGGCGGAAGATTGTCGAGATCAGGGGCGCGTGCCGGCGGCAAGGACAGCATGACGTTTGACTGATCCGCCATCCAGTCTGCTTGCTGCGGCGAAATTAGCACGACCTTGTAGCCGTAGCGCCGCGCGGTTCTGGCAAGCAGCCGCGCCTTGGCGAAACGGCGGCAATCGATGATGACGAGCAAAGCGTCGTCCACGGCCTGCCGGGCGAAGAGTTCGGCAAAACGGTTGTCGGTGGCATCGAGCGTGCGGACGCCATCGCGGGCCTGCGTCAGCCGCTGGCAGAAGTGATTGGCAAGGCTTGCGAGCCGCGCATGGGTGGCGATCGATACTTCGCGGGCCGTGCTGATCAGGCGGACGGCTTCGGCCCAAAGCGGCTGCGCCGTCAGATGATAGATGTGATGCAGGGCCTGGATCTGCTCGGCAACCAGCACGGCAAGCGGCTTGCCCTCCGCGGCGTCCGCATGCAGCTCGCTCATGGCGCTCTGCAATTGCGCCGGCGATGTCGTCACGGTCTCGCGAATTTCCACTTTGACGCTGTCCAAACCCTGGTAGCCGAGCGCGCGCAGGAAGCGCCCAACGGTCATCGGCGAGAGGTCCAGCCTGTCGGCGACAGATGCTGCCGTCTCAAACGGCAGGTCGTTGAGGTGCTCGGAGAAATATTTCGCGATGCGACGCTCGGCCGGTGTGCCGCTTTTTACGTATTGCCTGAGTTTGTGCACAAAGTCTTCCACATCAGCCTCCCCGTATTTCCTCAGAGGCGTTCCGTGGATGCGCTAACGCGACCCTTTGTCTTTGCAACTATTTTCGGAAGCTGCTTCTCAGGCTCGTATTTCTGCGTCCGATAATATTATATTCGTTCTAATATTGCGACAAGTTTCTATTAAAGCATGCAATTTTATTCTCTCTTGTCGGTAGCATTCGCCTTTCCTACATCTTCTGCGTAACCGGAGACGCTGAAGAAATGATTCTTGATGCCGCACGCCTTTCGCTCGCCAATCTGTTCGCGCCGGAGACACGCTCGGTCTTCTGGAAAGTGCTCGGCCTGACGCTTCTCGTCCTCGTCGGCCTCTGGTTCGCGCTACGCGGGGCCTTCATGGCCTTTCTCTTTCCCTGGCTCACCAGCTTCTTTCCCGAGATGCCGGACTGGGCGGGGTGGTTCGCGCTGGTTTTCGCGATCTTCGCCGGGATCGGCCTTGCGCTCGTGCTGGCGCTGCTGCTTTCGCCTGTGACGGCGCTGATCGCAGGCCTTTTCCTCGACGATGTCGCCGACGTTATCGAAAAACGTGACTATCCCGGCGACGCGCCGGGTGCCGCAATGCCGCTCGGCCCGGCGATGGCGAGCTCGATCAAATTTCTCGGGGTTGTGATCCTTGGCAATATCGTGGCGTTGTTGCTACTGTTCGTTCCCGGCGTCAATCTGGTCGCGTTCTTTCTGGTGAACGGCTACCTGCTCGGACGGGAATTCTTCGAATTCGCCGCCATGCGCTTCCGTCCGCCTCATGAGGCGCGGCTCTTCCGCACCAAACATGCGCCGACGGTCTTTCTCGGCGGGCTGGTGATCGCCCTCTTTCTGGCGATCCCGGTGGTCAACCTGCTGACGCCCCTCTTCGCGGCGGGTATGATGGTGCATCTGCACAAGCTGATTTCCGCAAAGGACGCCGGTTTCCGCGCCTGAGGCTCAGCCAGGTAATTCAGATGTCTCGTACATTGCCGCGAATTCGGCGCTCGGCGGGATCGGCTTGATGATGTCGATCAGCACGCCGTTCGGATCGGCGGTGATAAAATGCCGCTGGCCGAAATCCTCGTCGCGGATCTCCTGCAGGATCGGAAGGTTTGCGCTACGGCAAGCAGCGTAGACCGCATCGACATCGGCAACCTCGAAATTGAGGAGCAATCCGGACACTTTGCCCCGAGCCGCAGCCGGAATGGTTTCGTGGTTGCCATCGAGAACGGCGAGAGCGACATGCTTCTCCTCTTCCGACTGCAGATGTACGTACCAGTTGCTCTCGAACACTGCCCTGAAGCCGAAATGCGCGCAGTAGAAGCGGGCGGAACCGGCGACGTCGTCGGTCATGATGACAGGGTAATAGCTCGTCGATTTCATCCCTTTCCTCCTTGGATGCATACAGCCTGTATGTTTTTTGCTCTTAACATACAGGCTGTTTGTATGTAAATGGGAGAAATGAGCCGCAGCAATCGCCAAAGAACGGAACAGACAAAAAAGGCGCTGATCGATGCCGGACGACGCCTCTTCGTCGAAAAGGGGTATGCCGAAACGGCGACGCCGGAGATCGCAGCGGCGGCGGGTATGACGCGCGGAGCGCTCTATCATCATTTCGAGGACAAGAAGGCGCTGTTTCGCGCGGTCGTCGAAGCCGAGGCGCGCGCAGTTGCCGAAGCGATCGCGGCATCTTCGACACCCGATGATACGCCGCGCGACGCGCTGACTGCGGGCGCTGCGGCCTATTTCAATGCGATGATGGCAGAGGGCCGCACGCGGCTGCTGCTGATCGAAGCGCCCGCCGTTCTTGGTCTGGCGGCGACTCAGGCGATCGATGCTGACAATGCCGAAACGACCTTGCGGGCAGGACTTGCAGCCATGTTTCCGAGAGCCGGCGCTGCGCTCGAGCCTCTGGCATTGCTGCTATCGGCGGCCTTCGACCGCGCTGCGCTGGCGATCGAAGCGGGTGCCGAACGGCGGAGTTACGAGCAGGCAATCGCTGCTTTACTCGACGGCCTCGCCAATCACCTGCGGCGGTAGCTCGACGAGTGGGGCCGGCACGTCCGAGCTCTTCTCCGACGATTTGCAAATGTCGGCGATGACGCAGCACTCGCATTCGGGTCGGCGTGCCTTGCAGGTGTAGCGCCCGTGGAGGATCAGCCAGTGATGGGCGTGATAGAGGTAGTGTTTCGGCACCACTTTCATCAATCGCGCTTCGACTTCATCCGGTGTCTTGCCGGGAGCAAGCCTGATGCGATTGGCGATCCGGAAGATGTGCGTGTCGACGGCCATGGTGGCCTGGCCAAAGGCCATGGACAGCACGACATTGGCAGTTTTGCGGCCGACGCCAGGCAGGCGAACCAGTTCCTCACGCGTTTCCGGCACCTTGCCGGCGAAGTCGTCGACCAGCATTTGCGAGAGCGCGATGACGTTTTTCGCCTTGTTGCGGTAAAGGCCGATCGTCTTGATGTAATTGCGAAGCTTGTCCTCGCCGAGATCGAGCATTTTCTGCGGCGTATCGGCCACCTTGAAGAGCGCCCGCGTCGCCTTGTTGACACCGGCATCGGTGGCCTGGGCGGAGAGAGCCACCGCCACGACAAGGGTGAAAGGGTTGGTGTGCTCCAGCTCGCCCCGCGGCTCGGGCCGCTGCACCGAAAAGCGACGGAAGATTTCCTCGCGTTCAGCCGGCGAATAGGCGGTTTTGACCGCCGCCGCCGGTTTGCGGCGGGTGATCATGTTCGTGCCTTGCGGCAGGGATTTGAGTTTCGGATTCGCCATAGAAACTCTATACTCAGCGGTCATGATGGAAAGCAACGCCAACAGCTCCAACGAGCAGCCTGTTTTCGCCGCCGAGCTCTTCCCCCACCGGTCGCTCGGCCGCCGGGGCTTCAAGGTGCTGCTCATTCTGTCCGGCGCCGTATGTTTCCTCTACGGGATGTTCTTCATCGCCAGCGGCGCCTGGCCGATCGGCTTCTTCTTCGGATTGGATTTCGCGCTTCTTTACGGCGCCTTCTGGCTGAATTACCGCTCCGGACGGGTGCGCGAACAGGTCACCGTGTCGCGCACGGACGTATCGGTGCGCAAGGTTGCCCCATCGGGGCGGATCGTGGAGCATCATTTCAACCCGTTCTGGGCGCGGTTCCTCGTCCGAAGGCACCAAGAGATCGGCATCCTCTCCATGCATATTTTCGGCGAGGGCCGGCGCACGGATATCGGCTCCTTCCTCAATCCTGACGACCGCGAAAGTTTCGCCAAGGCCTTCAAAGGCGCGCTCGCCACGGTCAAACAGCGTATCTGAGCCTATAGGCGAGCGCGCAAGAATCGGGTGGTTTACGCTCCGCCTATTGATTATCTCCTTGTTACAAGGAGAAAGACTATGGATATGATTGCGAACCTGCAGACCGACATCACGCCTGACGGCCCTGATTATGATATCGTCCGTCGGGTCATCGAACTCATCACCGAGGATTATCGCGATCAGCCGTCGCTGGAGGCGATCGCCGCTAGGCTCAACCAGTCGCCGACGCAATTGCAGAAGACCTTCACCCGCTGGGCTGGCCTCTCGCCGAAAGGTTTCCTGCAGGCGGTGACGCTCGACCACGCCAAGCGGCTGCTGCGCAAGGAAGACATGCCGTTGCTCGAGACGTCGATCGAAGTCGGCCTCTCCGGGCCAAGCCGCCTGCACGACCTTTTCGTGACCCATGAGGCGATGTCACCTGGCGAATGGAAGGCAAAAGGCGGCGGCCTCTCCATCCGCTACGGCTTCCACATCTGCCCCTTCGGCGTGGCGCTGATCATGGTGACCGATCGCGGTCTTGCCGGCCTTGCCTTCAGCGATTCCGGCGGTGAAAGGGCTTGCCTCGAGGACATGACCGGCCGCTGGCCGAATGCCGAATACATCGAAGACCTGCAGGCGACGATGCCCTATGCCGCCCGCATCTTCCAACCCGGAAAATGGTCTTCCGAGCAGCCGCTCCGCGTCGTACTGATCGGCACGGACTTCCAGGTGCGCGTCTGGCAGAGCCTCATGAAGATACCGTTCGGCAAGGCGGTCACCTATTCCGACATCGCCAACGATATCGGCCGGCCGACGGCGCAGCGCGCTGTCGGCGCGGCGGTGGGCGCAAATCCGATCTCCTTCGTGGTGCCTTGCCACCGGGCGCTCGGCAAGAACGGGGCGTTGACGGGTTACCACTGGGGCCTCACACGCAAACGGGCGATGCTCGGCTGGGAATCGGCGCATGCGTAAAGCATGCCTTGCTAAAAAGCACGGCATGAGGCGCGGCAAGCCGACCTGAAAGATCACGGCGCGCTTCAGGCCTGTTCGGCCAGATCAAGCAATGCTCGCGCCGCACCTTCATCGGTGATCAGCGTATTGCAGCCGATGCGCTTGATCGTGGCGCGGATGGCGGTGGCGCGGTGGGCGCCGCCGGAGGAAAGCACGATGTGCTTGGCCTCTTTCAACATATCGAGGTCGACGGACATCACGCGCTGGTTGATCGAGTGGTCGACCGAATTGCCGTCCCTGTCGAGGAAGTTGAACATGGTGTCGCAGACGCAGCCGGCATTGATCAGCTCGCGCAACTCGGCCTTCGATATCCAGCCTTCCGATAGCGAGGTCGAGTGCGGCCCGATATCACCGCAGCTGACGATCGCGAGATCGAGGTTCTCGGCGAGACGGTAAATCGTGTCCAACCCGCATTTGTCGATCAGATTGCGTTTGGTTTCGATGGAATCGACGAGAAGCGGCGCCAGGAACATGTAACATTCGGCGCCGAGCTGATTGGCCAGCCGCCAGGTGTAATCGATCGGGTTCGTCTGGTGCACGGCAACGATGCCGCCGAGCAGCGAAACGACCTTGCAATTGGCGCGGCGTGGCGGCCGGAAGCTCGCCAGCGAAGCGGTCATGGTGCGGCCCCAGCCGACGCCGATTGTATAGTCGTCGGGGATGGCTTCGGAGAGGAACTGGCCAAGCGCCAAGCCGACATTCTTTGCCAGCGAATCGACATCGCAATGAACCGGCGCAGGCACGACGATCGCCTCGTCAAGGCCATAGGCGCGCTCCAGCTTGACGGACAGCTCGACGCATTCGCCGATCGAATCGTTGATCCAGATCTGGACTTCGCTGCGTTTCATCGACTCGTCGAGCAGGCGGATCACCGTTGTCCGGCTGATGCCGAGCTGTTCGGCGACGTCTTTCTGGGTCAGGCCTTCATTGTAATAGAGCCATGCGGCCCTCAGCCGCAGCGAGGACGCTTCCGAATAGGCGGTATGGGTGCCGCGTTTGAGCTTGACCACGTCTCCTCCCGCAGGATTTTCGCCTAAGTCCCTTGTGGGACGAAAGGCTGCGCCTGTGCGTTTGTCGCCGGGATAATGACGGGTGTGACACTTATGTCAATCGGAATGCACAAATGTCCTTGACTTTTCCTTGCGCGAACGGCGATAGTCCTCGCGACACGAAGTCGTCCCTGTCCCGTTCGAGGAGGACATAGTGCGGGCATGCCGAAAGTCACGATCGGTCTCCGAGCCGCAGGCGACCCCGCTTGTGTTCGAGGAGCCGTTCGACTGCATCAGGAACATGGCCAGTGTGCTTCACGTTTATGAATCATCAGTGACGGTTGCGCCTGTCCTTCACCGCTGGATGCAGGCCGTTTGTCCCCAGATCACCTTTGCCGGGCGGAACGCGCCGGCCCCGCAGCCCAAGTTCAACAAGGATTATTGACCATGACATCCAAGCTTGACCAACTTCGCGAGATTACCACCGTCGTCGCGGATACCGGCGACATCGAGGCTGTCGCGCGCCTGAAGCCTGTGGATTGCACGACCAATCCGAGCATCGTGCTGAAGGCATTGGGTACGCCGATGTTTGCCGACGCCATCAAGGAAGCCGTCGCCTGGGGCAAGAAGCAGGGCGGCAATCCGGAAGCGGTCTCCTCGGCCGTCGCCGATCGCCTCGCGATATCCGTCGGCGCCGCGCTGGTGAAGCTCGTCCCGGGCCGCGTCTCGACCGAGGTCGACGCCGATCTCTCCTTCGATACCGAGGCTTCGCTTGCCAAGGCACGTTCGATCATCGCCGCCTACAAGGACCGCGGCATCGATCGGGACCGCATCCTCATCAAGCTCGCTTCCACCTGGGAAGGCATTCGTGCCGCGGAAGTGCTGCAGAAGGAAGGCATCGACTGCAATCTGACGCTTCTGTTCAGCAAGGCCCAGGCGATTGCTTGCGCCGATGCCAAGGTGTTCCTGATCTCCCCCTTCGTCGGCCGCATCCTCGACTGGTACAAGAAGTCGACCGGCAAGGACTACACCGCCGAGGAAGATCCGGGCGTCATCTCCGTTCGCGAGATCTACAATTACTACAAGGCGAACGATATCAAGACGATCGTCATGGGTGCCTCCTTCCGCAACGCCGGCGAGATCGAAGCCCTTGCCGGCTGCGACCGGCTGACCATCAGCCCGGCGCTGCTCGACGAACTTTCCAAGGATGACGGCAAACTGGAGCGCAAGCTCTCGCCGGAAAGCCGCAAACCCGATGCCAAGGTCTCGGTCGACGAAAAGACCTTCCGCTGGATGATGAACGAGGACGCGATGGCGACGGAAAAGCTCGCCGAAGGCATCCGCGCCTTCGCCAAAGACCTGACGACGCTGCGCACCATGGTGCAGAAGGAACTGCAGCTCGCCGCCGCGTGATAGAGCACCTCAAGGATCGAAGGCGCGGATGCCGGCTGGCAACCGCGCCTTTTTCATGCTCTTATCAATGACATATGCTGTCGGAGACCGATATGGCGGAGGAGGAACCGGCAAGTTCGCCTGTGGCACTTGCACTTGCCCGCAAGCACGCAAGCTTCATCATCGCCGCTGTTGCTGGACTGGTGGTCTTCTTGGCTGTCACCTCGCGGGAGGTCAGCGCCGGCAATATCCTGTTCGGCTGGAATATCAGCGCCATTGTTTTTGTCGCGCTCAGCTGGCGCAAGATGCTGCGGGCGACGGTCGAAACGATCCGGAAACGCTCCGCCGATCTCGATTTTTCGGATACCGTTTTGCTGTCCCTTTCGATCGGCGCTGCGCTTGCGAGCATCGCCGGCATCGGCACCGAGCTTCATTCGATCAAGGAGGCGCCACCTGACGTCGCGCTGACGCGGGCGGGTGCCGCGGTGCTGACGATCCTGATCTCCTGGATTTTTCTGCATACGCTTTTCACCATCCACTATGCCCATTACTTTTATGGCGGGGCGGACGAAGAGAGCGGCCTCAAATTTCCCGACGGAATCGAAGAGCCCGGCTATTGGGACTTCCTCTATTTCTCCTTCACCATCGGCGTTGCCGCGCAGACCGCGGATGTCGGGGTCAGTTCGACCAGCATGCGCAAGCTAACATTGCTGCATGCCGTGCTGTCGTTCCTGTTCAACACGACGATCCTGGCGCTGGCGATCAATGTCGGCGCAAGCCTGCTTTAACCCCTTGCCGCCTTCCTGAAGAGCGCCTCGAACTCGGCCAGATCGCCGGCGGCGACATCTGAAATCGCTGAGAAAACGAGCCCGCCATCCGACCATTGCTCCATATTGTAGCCGTCATGCACGGCTGTCGTCTCTGCGGCCGATCCTGCGGGCCAAACGAACAGGTTGATGACATGGCCGTGGCGCCGATAGACGAGGGCCGCAACGGCGCGACCACCGAGATAGTCGACCCGCCCGCCGATCAGTGGAAAGCCGTCCTTGGATAGGTCGCTGACCGGCGGTGAAAAATCGAGCTTGCCGTTGAACCACGGTTTTACCGTATGCTGATCCGAGGTCAGCACGTCGGTCAGATGGTCGGCCATCATCGACCTGATATGGCTTGAAAGGATCTGTTCCTGCAGAAGCGCGGTCTGAGACGGTGCGTTGACGAACAGGAAGGCGCCGACCGCCAATGCCGCGAGTGAAGGAACGAAGCTCCATTGCCGGAAGAAAACCAGGGCGCGGCGCCATCCGGCCACCCGGAGTGGCAACGGCAGGCCGGATGTTGTCGCCTGTTCAAACGACAGCATCGACAGGACATGTGAACGCAGCGCTTCGGGCGGCCGCCATTTGACGCCATCTTGATCGATGATCTCTCTCACGGCCTGAACCCTTTCCACCTCCGCTCTGCAATCCGTACAGGCAGCAAGATGATCCTCGAATTGTGCCGCGTGGTCTGAATCGAGTTCGCCATCGACAAAGCCATGCAGCATGACACGCCATTCCGGGCAGCCTTTTTGGTGCGTGTCGCTCATCCTGCAATCTCGCCTTTGTCGCATGCGTGCCAGGCTTCACCAAATTCATGCCGCGCCCTTGCAAGCCTCGACATGACAGTGCCGATCGGCGCGTCGATGATTTCGGCGATCTGCCGGTAGGAGAGATCCTCAAGCTCCCGCAAGACGAGGATTTCCCGCATTGCCTCGGGGAGCCGACTAATGACAGCGCGCACGCGCTGCTGTTCACTTCGCCGGATCGTCGCCGCCTCTGGCGAATCCTCCTCCGAGGCGATCTCGTTCTCACCTGTTTCATCGTCGTCGCCATCACTCAGATGCCGCTCGAACCGCGCCTTGCGGCGATCCTGCTGGCGCCAGGCATGGCAACAGTTTCTCACGATGGCAAAGAGCCAGGCGCGCGGATCGCCACCGCGATAGCTATCGAAGTTGCGGAAGGCACGCAGGACTGCATCCTGGACGATATCTTGCGCCGCATCCGCGTCGCGGCTGAGGAAGCGGGCAAAATTATAGGCAGCGTCAAGGTGCGGAACGATCAAGTTCTGAAAGCGCTGCATGAGTTCACGCTGCGCGCTCACATCGGCCGCCGAAGCAACCTGCTCGCCGCTCGACTTTTCCGAGACCATAGGGTGGAACAACCGCGCTGCGCTGTCGAGAAGCAAGGCCAGCGGCGATGGTCGAAGACGGTCCTTCCAATGTCGCCACGCCAACGGCAACCACTCGTTTGATCCGATGGGATTGGTGATCTGAGCGTCTGTCATCATCCTCCCCTGCCTCAATAGTAGCCGAATTTAAAAGCGAGATCCTCAGGCATGGAGTGCGGTCCCTTGCCGTCTAGACCGACCGGCACGCGGTTTTATTCCAACCGAAGCCAATTTATTGGCACGCGGCCGGACAGCCGGCCGGGGCGATAGAAATGACGATGTCTTTTCAAGCGCTTGAACAAACGACGCTCGAGATCGGGAATAAGCGCGTCCGGCTGGCGATCTAGTTCATCAGCGAGGGAATCCGAATAATTGCGGTCTTCGCCAGCTGAAATCTCATCGACAAGAGGAGGCATATCCATGTTTAACATGTCACGTCGCGCCGTCCTTGGATCGGCTGCCGCGGCAGCTGCATTCGGGCTGTCGTCGAAGCTCGAATTCGTCGGGCCGGCGCTCGCCGCAACAACGCTGGAGCCGACCGTCGGCTTCTACAAATATCAGGTCGGCGATGTCGAGGTCACGGCGGTCTACGACGGAATCTGGAAAAAACCGCATGACCCGACCTTCATCAAGAATGCCTCGATCGAGGATACCAAGGAAGCGCTTTTCAAGGCAGGGCTTACGACCGAATTCATGCCGATCCCGCTGACGGTGGTCGTCCTGAAACTCGGCAACCGGCTGATCATGATGGACGCCGGCTCGGGCGTCGGTCAATGGCAGGCAAATGCCACACATCTGCCGGCGAATATGGCAGCCGCCGGCATCGATTATAAGAGGATCGACACGATCATGCTCTCGCATTTCCACCCGGATCACGTCTGGGGATTGATGGAAAAGGGAACGAACGATCCCGTCTTTCCGAACGCCGAACTCATCGTCAATGCCATCGAATATAACTGAGCCCGGCCGGGTCGAGAAGCTTGCCGAAGGCCGCAGGCCGGCCGGCAAGCGCATCGCCGAGGTCTTTCCGAAATGGAAGAACTGGAAACTGGTGGACGAGGGTGCCGAGGTTGCGCCCGGCGTTCGGCTTCTTGCTGCGCCAGGCCATACACCGGGTCATTCGACCTATCTTGTCGCCTCCGGCAGCAAGCAACTGCTTGTCTCGGCCGATATCATGTACGTGCCGGCGCTGCTTGCGCCGCACCCCGACTGGCAGGGCAGTTATGATCAGGATGGGCCGGCGGCCATCGACACCCGCCGCCGTCTCATCGACCGCATCATTGCCGACAATATCGCCATTTGCGGCTCGCATTTCCCCTTCCCCGGCTCGGGCACCTTCGTCAAGGACGGAAGCGCCTATGGCTTTACGCCGACAGTCCAGGCCTGAAAGGCCGAATGGAGATCATCATGATGAAATATCTCATTCTCGGATTCATCTGGCTCTGCGCCATATCCGCGGGCTTCTCCGCGGTGACGGGCGCTTCCCGCTTTTGCTGTCGATAATATGGAATCGACGGACGCTCCCGATTTGACGTCGGTACGCGCCAAGATCGATGCTAAGGATTATGCCGGCGCCCTGGCGGAGCTTCGCGGTCTTGCCGAAGACAATCAACAGGCAGATGTCTATAATCTTATGGGGTATACGCTGCGCAAGACCGGCGACTACAGATCGTCGCTGACCTACTACACCAAAGCACTTGAGCTTCAACCCGATCACAAGGCTGCGCGTGAATATCTCGGCGAGCTCTTTGCCGAAACGGGCGAGATGGCGAAGGCGGAGGAGCAGCTATCATCGCTGAAGCAACTTTGCCCAAGCGGCTGCGAAGAACTCGAAGACCTGCAAAAGGCCATCGCTGCCAAGGGTGGCAACTGACGAGTCCATGAACGTGAGAACGGGCGGCCAAGCCGCCTGTTCTCTGCAAATCGGAGGGTGTAATGGATAGCGCCGCAAGCCGGTCTCAACTGGCCGATTTCATTCTTCTCCTGGGCAGGCTGCTCCTGTCGCTGATCTTCCTGCATGAAGGTTCGGTGCTCGCATCAGATATCAGCGCGACCGTCGACACTTTCGCAAAACTGGGGCTTGCCACGCCGGTTGCATTTGCTGTCATAGCACTTCAGCTCGGCGCCGGCCTTTCCATTGCCGCGGGTTTCCTCAGCCGGCTTGGCGCGTTAGCGCTGGCCTTCTTCTGCCTGGCGACCGCCTTGATGTTTCACACGAATTTTGACAGCCAGAACGAGCTCCTGCATTTCGAGAAGGATCTGGCGATTGCCGGCGGCATGTTCGTCCTGGTGGCTTCGGGGGCGGGGTCGATATCGATCGACAACCTGCTGAGAAAGCGGGGTAGCAGCCTTCATCCCTGGCTGAGGGCGATGATGTAGCCAATTGGCTGCAAGCTTTTGCGCGCCATGAACATTCCGCGGCTCCGAGCCGCGGAATTGCTCCGGCTTGTGCGGTGCTCGGTTACAAGACCGCCTGGCCGGCCATCAACGCCAGAACCAGGAAGATCAGGAAAATCACCAGCGCGATACCGAAGAGCACGCGGGCGATGGTCGCTGTGGCGGCGGAAACGCCGGAGAAGCCAAAGAAGCCGGCGATGATCGAAATAACGAAGAATATCAGAGCCCATTTCAGCATGACACATCATCCTTTGCGTTTGCCTGAGAAGACGCGGCAACCGGGAAATTGTTCCACTACGCGCGAAATCGGATGATGTTCTCTGCCATTGGCTCCTATAATCCTGCCGGTTTCACCGTCAGCCATGATTGATCATCACGTGACGCACGGCGGTATAATCCTCCAGCGCATAGACCGACATGTCCTTGCCGTAGCCCGACTGTTTGAGGCCGCCATGCGGCATCTCGTTGACCAGCATGAAATGGGTGTTGATCCAGGTGCAGCCATATTGCAGGCGGGCGGCGGTCTTCATGCCGCGGCCGATATCCCTGGTCCAGACCGAGGAGGCGAGGCCGTAATCGCTGTCGTTCGCCCAGGCGATGGCATCATCGGCGTCGGAGAAGCGGGTGACCGAGACGACCGGGCCGAAGACCTCACGACGGACGATCTCGTCGTCCTGCAGGGCGCCTGATATGACGGTCGGGGTGAAGAAGAAGCCCTTGTCGCCGGAGACCTTGCCGCCGGTGGTGATTTCCATGTGCTTGTGCTCGGAAGCGCGGGCGACGAAGCTTTCGACGCGGTCACGCTGGCGCCTGGAGATCAGCGGACCGATCTCGTTTTCGGTATCGTCGGCCTGGTTGAAGCGGATGCTTGAGACGGCCGAAGAGAGATCTGCGACGAAATTGTCGTAGACCTTGGCGTCAGCATAGATGCGGCAGGCCGCGGTGCAGTCCTGACCGGCATTGTAATAGCCGAAGGTGCGGATGCCGGCGACGACGGCATCGATGTCGGCGTCGTCGAAGATGATAACCGGGGCCTTGCCGCCGAGTTCCAGATGAGTACGCTTCACGGTCTTGGCGGCGGCCTGCAGCACCTTCTTGCCGGTGGCGACATCGCCTGTTATCGAGACCATGTTGACCTTGGCATGGTTGATCAGCGCATTGCCGACGCTTTCGCCGCGGCCGAGGATGACATTGACGACGCCTTCGGGCAGGATATCGGAAAGCAGCTTCGCCATCTTCAGCGCGGTCAGCGGCGTCTGCTCCGACGGCTTGAAGACGACGGTATTGCCGCCGGCGATTGCCGGCGCCAGCTTCCAGGCCATCATCATCAACGGATAGTTCCACGGCGCGATCGAGCCGACGATGCCGATTGGATCACGGCGGATCATCGAGGTGTGGCCGGGCAGGTATTCGCCCGCGGCCGGTCCGTGCAGGTTGCGCACTGCCCCCGCGAAGAAGCGGTAACAATCGACGATCGCCGGGATTTCATCGTTCAGCACTGAATTGATCGGCTTGCCGCAGTTCAGCGCTTCCAGCGCGGCGAAACCGGCGGCATCCTTCTCGATAGCGTCGGCGATCTTCAACAGGTAACTCGAGCGTTCGGAAGGCGTCGTCTGCGACCAGCTCTTGAAGGCTTTTTCGGCGGCATCGACGGCGGCATCGACCTGGGAGAGCGAGGCTTCGGGAAGGTCGGTGACCGTCTCGCCAGTTTTCGGGTTCAGGATGTGCTCTTCCGTCTCCGTGCCTTTTTCGAAGCGGGAACCGATCAACATTTGCGTATCCATGATGTTCTCCCTGTTATTTGCCGGCGCCGGCGATCTGGTCGCCGTCGCGGGTGAGGTAATAGGCTGCCAGGATCGGCAGGAAGGTGACGAGCACCACGACCATGGCGACCACATTGGTGACGGGGCGCTGGCGCGGGCGGATGAGTTCTTCGAGCATCCAGATCGGCAGGGTCGATTGCTGACCGCCGGTGAAGGTGGTGACGATGACCTCATCGAAGGACAGGGCAAAAGCGAGCATGCCGCCGGCAAGCAAGGCGGTGCCGATATTCGGCAGGATGACATGGCGGAAGGTCTGGAAGCCGTCGGCGCCGAGATCCATCGAGGCTTCGATCAGCGAGCCGGAGGTGCGGCGGAAGCGGGCGACGGCGTTGTTGTAGACGACCACCACGCAGAAAGTGGCGTGGCCGAGCACGATGGTCCAGACCGAGAACGGGATGTCGAAGAGGCTGAAGGCGGAGCGCAGCGCTATGCCGGTGATGATGCCGGGAAGCGCGATCGGCAGGATGACCAGCAGCGAGATCGCCTCGCGGCCGAAGAACTTCGTCTGGCTGACGGCCGCGGCACAGAGCGTGCCGAGGATGAGCGCGATCGCGGTGGCGATGACGGCGACCTGCACGGAAAGGCCGAGCGCCGACCAGACGTCTGGCCGATTCCAGGCAACGGCGAACCATTGCAGCGTCAACGCGGGTGGCGGCCACTGATAGCTCTTCTCCTCCGTCGTGAAGGCATAGACGAAGATCAGCAGGATCGGCAGGTGCAGGAAGAGCAGCCCGCCTGCGGCGGCGATCTTCAGGGGCAGCGGCGATGTCTTGAGGTCAGAGCGCATCGAAGGCCCCCAGTCTTTTGGCGAGCGACAGATAAAGCGCCATGATGACGATTGGCACGACCGAGAAGGCGGCCGCCAGCGGCACGTTGCCGGCGGTTCCCTGCTGCGCATAAACGGCCTGGCCGATGAACAGCCTGGACGAGCCGATGATCTGTGGGATGATGTAATCGCCGAGGGTCAGCGAAAAGGTGAAAATCGAACCGGCGACGATGCCCGGCAGCGCCAAGGGCAACAGCACGGTGCGGAAGGTCTGGCGCGGTGTCGCGCCGAGATCCGCCGAGGCCTCTATCAGGTTGCCGGGCACACGCTCGAGCGCGGCCTGCGTCGGCAGGATCATGTAGGGCAGCCAGATATAGACAAAGACGATGAAGGTGCCGAGGTAGCTGACCGAAAGCGAATTGCCGCCGACGACGGGCAGGTTCAAGACGCCCTGGAGAAGCCAGGAGAGATGGAGCTGTTCGAAGATCCAGGTCAGGATGCCTTCCTTGGCGAGGATCAGCTTCCAGGCGTAGATCTTGACGAGATAGCTCGACCAGAGCGGCAGCATGACGCCGAGATAGAACAGCACCTTCCATTTGCCCTGCGCATAACGCGCCGCGTAGTAGGCGATCGGGAAGGCAATCAATGCAGAAGCGATGGTGACGAACGCGGCCATCATGACGGTGCGGATGATGATGTCGAAGTTCGTCGGGCTCAGAAGCTGGGCGTAGGTCGCAAGGGTGAATTCGTAATTCACCAGTCCGGAGAAATCGTCGATCGAGAAGAAACTCTGCAGAAGCAGGGCGATCAGCGAGCCGATATAGATGATGCCGAGCCAAAGCAGCGGTGGCGTCAGCATCAGGAAGAGCAGCAGTTTCGGGTGTCGCCAGAAGGCATCCGACATTCGGCCGAAGACGCCGCTGCGTGCCGGAAGGATCGATGTCTTGCCGTCGGAGATGATGAGTGCCGTCATGCCACATCGTCCATGTAGTGGATATCGGCGGGCTGCCAGGTGAGCCGGATGCCGGCGCCGACATCCGGCACAGGCGTGCCTGCCGGCAGCGTGACATGCAGCCGGCTGCCGCTCAGATCGACGCTGAGACGGGTGGCGGCGCCGAGGAAGCTCGCATGCTTGACCTTCGCCTCGATGCCATCGCTTGCCAGCCGGATCGCCTCGGGGCGCAGGCTCGCCCAGCGTTTCTCGCCGCCGAGCGCGGCCATCAGATCAGGCGCGATCACATTTGACGAGCCGACGAAATCGGCGACGAAGCGGGTCTTCGGGCAGCGGTAGATATCTTGCGGCGTGCCGTGCTGGACGATATTGCCATTGTTGAAGACAGCGACGCGATCGGCCATCGACAGCGCCTCGCCTTGATCATGGGTGACGAAGACAAAGGTGATGCCGAGCGCGCGCTGCAGGCTCTTCAATTCCTCCTGCATCTGCTCGCGCAGCTTCAGGTCCAGCGCACCGAGCGGCTCGTCGAGCAGCAGCACCTTCGGCTTATTGACCAGCGCGCGGGCGAGCGCCACGCGCTGCCGCTGGCCGCCGGAGAGCTGGCCGGGGCGGCGAGCGCCGTAGCCCGGCAGCTTGACAAGTTCGAGGGCATCGCTGGCCGCCTTCTTCCGCTCCGCCTTGCCGACGCCCTTGACCATCAGCCCGTAGGCGACATTGTCGAGAATGTTGAGATGCGGGAAGAGCGCGTAATCCTGGAAGACGGTGTTGACGTTGCGGCGGTAGGGCGGAATGCCGTCGGCCGTCTCTCCGAAAATCTGGATGTGGCCTGATGTCGGCTGTTCGAAGCCGGCGATTAATCTGAGGCACGTCGTCTTGCCGGAACCGGACGGCCCGAGCATGGCGAAGAACTCGCCCGGCGCGATCTCGAGATCGACACCGTCGACGGCGCGGACCTGGCCGAAATGGCGCGATACCTGCTGGAAACGGACGGCTGACGTCATGAGAGGACTCCGGGTCTTGTCTGTTTAAAGAGGGCTTGGTCCTGGCCAATATAGACCCCGCCCCAAGCCCCTCCCCCAGGGGGAGGGGCTTAACCCGCCGTACCCCTTCGCAAATACCTTGGTGTTTCGGCAGATTTGGCGGTGCCACTCTTAGCCGCTCCCCCTTGTGGGGAGGGGTTGGGGAGGGATTCTTACGCATACGATCGGATCGGCTCACCGTCCGCCGATCACGCCGATGTAATCCGACACCCAGCGGTGATAGGGCACGCATTCGTTCTGCGTTGCGCATTTGGCGACCGGGGTCTTCCAGAATTTGATCTTGTCAAAGTGATCGAAGCCGTTGGTGGCGCAGCCGGTTTCGCCCATCAGCTCGTTGCCCTTGCAGGCGGCGGGAACGGAGGGCACGGCGCCGAACCAGGCGGCGGCGTCGCCCTGGACCTTGGCCTGAAGGGAATGTTCCATCCACATGTAGGCGCAGTTCGGATGTTCGCTGTCGGCGTGCAGCATTGTCGTGTCGGCCCAGCCGGTGACGCCTTCATCCGGGAAGGTGGAGGCGATCTTCTGCTTGTCGGCCTGCAGCAGGTTGACCTGGAAGGGCCAGGAGCCGGAGGCGACGACACCTTCATTCTTGAAGTCGTCGATCTGGATCATCGCGTCGTGCCAGTAGCGCGAGACGAGCTTGCGCTGGCCGCGCAAAAGGTCGAGAGCGGCCTTGTACTGGTCTTCGGTGAGTTCATACGGGTCCTTGATGCCGAGATCCGGCTTGTGGGCCATCAGATACATGGCCGCATCGGCGATATAGATCGCGCCGTCATAGGCCTGCACGCGGCCCTTGTTCGACTTGCCGTCCGGCAGGGTCTGCTCCTCGAAGACGACGCCCCAACTGGTCGGCGCCTTGTCCTTGAAGGCATCGGTATTGTACATCAGCACGTTCGGTCCCCAGAGATAGGGCACGCCGTAATGTACGCCGCCGACCGTGTACCACGGGCCCTCCTGCAGGCGCTTGTCGACATTTTTGAAGCTCGAAATCAGATCGGTATTGATCGGCTGGACACGCTTGCCGGCAATGAGGCGGAGCGACGCGTCACCAGATGCGGTGACGAGATCGAAACCGCCCTCGTTCATCAGCGACACCATTTCATCGGACGTGGCGGCCGTCTTGACGGACACTTTGCAGCCGGTCTCCTTTTCGAAGCCGGTGACCCAGTCGTAATTCTTGTCGGTTTCGCCGCGTTCGATGTAGCCGGCCCAAGCGACGATGCTGACCGCGCCTTCCCCCTTGCCCAAGGCCTTCAGCGGTTCGGCGGCGACCACCTGTGTCGCGAAGCTCAGGCAGGCGAGCGCTGCCGTGCAGGATTTCAACAGATTCGTCATCGTTCGTCTCCCGGTTTGGTGCCACTTTGTGGCAATTTGTTCCCGGCTGAAAAAGTGACGCGAAAAACCCGGTTTCGCAAATTCATTTATCAGAAAGGCGATATCGGAAATTCCGATATCAGCGGATTCGACCGGAACGCAGAGTTTCGGCGATGCCGACGAAATCGCGCGCCGCCTGCGGCAGGCTGGAGCCCTTGCGCCAGACCATGCCTACCTGGACCACCGGCAGCGAGCCGGAGACGTCGCGGCTCTCGATGCGGTCACCTTCGAGCGACCACGGGCGGTAGACGAGATCGGGAAGCAGCGCCACGCCGGCGCCCGTGGCCACCAGGCTGCGCACCGCTTCCACCGAACGGGTGCGGAAGGCGACATGCGGGCGGGCGCCGAGTGCGGAGAGCAGCTTGCCGGTATTCTCCTCAATCTCGTCGACTGTCAGCATGATCAGTGGTTCGCGGGCGATATCGGCGACGGAGATGATATCGGCCGACACCAGCGGATGGCCCATCGGCAGCCAGAGGCGATAGGGCGAGGTTTCGAGGATTTCCGCCTGCAGCGCCATGCGGTCGCGCAGATTGGATATCACCATCACCGCCACGTCGAGTTCGCCGCCGACCAGGAGATGTTCGAGGTAGCCGCCATTGTCCTCGATGGCGCTGACTTCGATGCCCGGGCAGGCGCGGCGGTATCGCGCCAGCAGATCGGAGAGCACATAGCCGGCGACAAGCGAGGTGACGCCGATGTTCAACGTGCCGGAGAGAGCACTCTGCTGGCCGGAGAAGCTGGTTCGCGCATCGGAGACGGAGGCGAGAATCTTGGTCGCGTGACGGAGGAACTGATGTCCGTTGTGGGTGATCGTCAGGCCGCGCGGATGGCGCTCGAAGAGTTCGACGCCGAGATCAGTTTCGAGCTCCTTCAGCGCTTCCGTCACCGAGGATTGGGAGATCGAAAGGTTCTGCGCGGCTCGCGTCACCGAACCCTGTTCGGCGACGGCCACGAAGTATTGGATCTGGCGAAGCGTGAAGGCCATGGGCGTTTAGAGCATGGCGGAATGTGCCGTGGCAAGCAGCCGATAAATTCGGACCTTTTTTGGGATTTTCCTGAAATGGAGCGAGCTCGGCGCAGCCACTTAAACTTTCCGAAACGTCATTTCCCTAGCATTCTCAGCACCTGTCCTGCGTTGGAGTTTGAGATGGCGGAGCAGTTGGCGTGAAGGCCTTACTGCGCATATTCCGGCCTTCCCGGAAATTGGCAATCATCATCGGCGGAGTCGCGCTTCTGGCGGGCGTTTCCGGCGGCGCGGCGCTTTATGTCGGCAAGGACAGGCTGGTCGGCGTCTCTGGTGGCGGTCATGGGCTCGAATGCAGCGACGTCAACCTCGTGACGATCAGGAAGCAGGATCATGTCTGGGTCCGCAAATACATCAAGACCGAACCGACCGATGGCATGACGCGGGTCAGGACTGCACTTCGTGTTGCCCAGGCCGTCTATGCCGCGCAGAAACCGGATCTGGTACAGGTGGTGGTGCTTGATGAGAACGGCCCGACGCTGCGTGCCGATATTCGCGGTCGGGCGATCGGAGCTGATGTCGTCTTCATCCCGCATCCGGACAAGACCGTTCCCGGCCTCGACGACAAGCGCTATACCGCACGCTACTATGACGGCAAGGCCAGCGAAAACGGGCTGTTCTTCGGCGAGCGCATCGAACTGCCGGCCGACGAGATCGCGATGATCAGCGCTTCGTTCAAGGATCCCGAGGATTGTGTCGATCCGGTCGCCGTTGCATCGACCAAGGGCGAGGCGACGGGCAAGAAGACTGAGGATAAGGACAACAAGGCCGAGGGCGGCGGACACGGCGCGGCACCGGCTGCCGAAAGCGAAGCGCCGCCAACTGCAGAGAGTCACGGCGCCGATGCGGTGGCCGAGGCGCCGGCCGAAGAGCCGCCGGCGCAAGCCCCCAAGGCCCACTGAACGGGCGGCATGTAAAAAGCGGAGCGCCGGCCGGCACCCCGCTTTGCATTTTCCGATTCTTTTCCTGTCAGTCGGCCTTGTTGCGGCGGGCCGGGAAGAGAATGACGTCGCGGATCGACGGAGCGTTGGTCAGAAGCATGATCAGCCGGTCGACGCCGATGCCGAGGCCGCCGGCAGGTGGCATGCCCTGGTCGATCGCGTCGAGGAATTCGTCGTCCAGCTGTTTTTCCTTCTCGCCGCGAGCGAGCGCCTGTTCCAGTTGCTCGACCATGCGGCGGCGCTGCTCTTCGGGATCGTTGAGCTCGGAGAAGGCGTTGCCGAGTTCCCAGGCGTTGCAATAGGTCTCGAAGCGTTCGACAAGCCGCGGCTCGCCCGGCACTTCCTTGGCGAAAGGCGAGATGTCCTTTGGGAAATGCGTGACGTGAGCCGGCTGAATCAGTGTCGCTTCCACCTTTTCCTCGAAGATGAAGGCGAGGCATTCGCCCCAGGTCCAGTCCTTCTCGACCGCAAAGCCGGCAGCCTTGGCGGCGGCGCGGGCTTCCTCATCGGTCTTGATGGCGAGGAAATCGATGCCGGTCGCTTTCTTGACGGCATCCGGCATCGGCACGCGCTTGAACGGTCCCTTGAAGGAGAGGCGCTTGTCGACGAAGTCGAATTCCGTGGTGCCGTGGATCGAGAGCGCCAGGGTCTCGAACAGCCGCTCGACGAGATCCATCATGTCCTCGTAATCGGCATAGGCCCAATAACACTCCATCATGGTGAATTCGGGATTGTGCCGAGTGGAAACGCCTTCGTTGCGGAAGTTGCGGTTGATCTCGAAGACCTTGTCGGTGAGGCCTGAAACCAGAGTGCGCTTCAGAAACAATTCCGGCGCGATGCGCAGGTACATGTCGAGCTTCAGCGTGTTGTGATGCGTCTTGAACGGCTCGGCGGTGGCGCCGCCATAGACGGAATGCAGCATCGGCGTCTCGACTTCCATGAAGCCGTCATTTTCCATGAAACGGCGGATGCCGGAGACGATCTTCGAGCGCTGCTGGAAGCGCAGCTTCGAATCCTCATTGGTCATGATGTCGAGATGGCGCTTGCGATAGCGCAGCTCGATGTCGGAGAGGCCGTGCCACTTCTCGGGCATCGGCAGCAGCGACTTGGTCAGCATTTCGATCTTCTGGGCGTTGATCGTCAGTTCGCCGCGCTTGGTGCGGCGCACGATGCCGGTGACGCCGATGATGTCGCCGATGTCGATCATCGGCAGCAGGTCGCGGGCCTCTTCCGGCGTCGTGTCCTTGTGGCTGAAGATCTGGATCTTGCCGGAAGCGTCGCGGATATCCATGAACATGCCGGAGTTGCGCGAGGAATAGACGCGGCCGGCGACGGTGACGACATCCTGCGTCTCGACGTCCGGTTCCAGAGATTCATACTTGGCGCCAAGCTCGGCATTGGTCAGCGTCCGGTGGAAATGCGCCGGATAGACCTCGCCGATCTGCTCGCGCAGCAGCTTCAGCTTCTGGGCGCGCACTTCGGTCGCGTCGGAGGAGAGGGTGTTTTCGGTCTTGTTGTCAGCCACTGTCGAAATCCTCTGACTATTCTTACTTCGAGCCGACGAGGGCGGCGACCGCCTGGGCGGCGAGTTTGAGGCGCTGGCGCACGACGGAGCGGCCGAGGATGGCCATGGAATCGAAGAGCGGCAGGGAACGCGACGAGCCGGAGACGGCGACGAAGAGCGGCGAGACCACGACCTTCAGCTTCTTGCCCATGCGATCGGAGATGGCGCGCAATTCCGCTTCGATCGTCTCCACATTCCATTCCAGGATCTTTTCGAGATCCGGCTGAACGGTGTTGAGGATCTCGAGGATCTCCTCCGGCGGCGACTTGATCTTGGCGAAGTCGGACGGCTGCAGGCCGAGATCGGACTTCAGCAGGAAGCTGGCGAGATCGGGCAGCTCGCCGAGCTTGGAAATGCGGGTCTGCGACAGGCGCAGGCCAGCCTTCAGGCGGTCGTTCTCCATCGCCCAGGTCAGCACGCGCGCCTGGAATTCCTCTTCGGAGAGCTTCTCGCGGATCCAGCGGCCGTTCAGCCAGTCGAGCTTCTGGATGTCGAAGATCGCGCCGGCCTTGGAAAGGTTTTCGGGGTCGAACTTCTCGGAGAGCTCATCCATCGTCAACAGCTCTTCACCTTCAGCGATCTGCATGAAGAACAGGCCGAGGAAGTTCATCAGCGCCTCGGGGATATAGCCGAGCGCGGAGTAATAGGAGATCGAGGTCGGGTTCTTGCGCTTCGACAGCTTCGACTTGTCGGCATTGCGCATCAGCGACAGATGCATGAAGACCGGCTGCTCCCAGCCGAAATAGCGATAGAGCAGGATGTGCTTCGGCACCGAAGCCAGCCATTCCTCGCCACGCGCCACATGGGTGATCTTCATCAGATGGTCGTCGATGACGTTGGCCATGTGATAGGTCGGCATGCCGTCGGCCTTGATCAGGACCTGCATGTCGACGGAATCCCACGGAATGGACACGTCGCCATAGACGCCGTCGGTAAAGTCGCAGGAACCCTCCGCCGGGATCTTCATGCGGATGACCGCGGCTTCGCCCGCCGCCATGCGTGACGTCACCTCTTCCGCCGTCAGATTGAGGCAGTGGCCATCATATTTCGGCGGCTTTCCGGCGGCGCGCTGCGCCTCGCGCATCTGCTCCAGCCGCGCGGGCGTGCAGAAACAGCGGAAGGCATGGCCATTGTCCAGCAATTCCTGTGCATAGGGCTGATACATCGGCTTGCGGTCGGACTGGCGATAGGGGCCGTAGGGGCCGCCGATATCGGGGCCTTCCTTCCAGTCCAGCCCGCACCATTTCAGCGCGTCGAGCACCTTCGTCTCGAATTCCGGGGTCGAGCGCGTCGCATCGGTATCTTCGATGCGCAGGATGAACTCGCCACCGTGCTTCTTGGCGAAGAGGTAGTTGAAGAGAGCGATGTAAGCGGTGCCGACATGCGGCTCGCCGGTCGGCGAGGGAGCGATGCGGACGCGGACGCCGGAAGCTGTCCCGGAATTTGTCATTGTATGTGCCCGTCAATGAAGCCGGACTGCTTTCACGGGAAAGCAAGGTTCGGCCGGAAGGATGCAGATATCTTCATCGGCAAACCGGCCGATAAAGGGCATTCGCCCGCACCATTCGCCGATCGTCCGTTCGGCTGGCCTTAGGCCATATTCAACCGGGCGCGTCAAGAAAAACCGCGTCCGCAACGGCTTGCCGGCGCTGAGAGAGTGCACCGGTTGCGGCGCGCTCTCCCGTATCAGCCTCAATGCGCGCCTTCGCGTTTCCGCTTGCGGGCGTTGCGTGCGAACATGTTCAGCACCTCGACCAGTGCGGAGAAGGCCATGGCGGCGTAGACGTAACCCTTCGGCACATGGAAACCCATGCCTTCGGCGATCAGCGTCGTACCGATCATCAGCAGGAAGGCGAGCGCCAGCATGACGATCGTTGGATTCTTCTCGATGAAGTTGGCGAGCGGGGTCGCGGCAACCAGCATGACGGTGACGGCGGCGATGACGGCGATCACCATGATCGGCAGATGCGGCGTCATGCCGACGGCGGTGATGATGCTATCGACGGAGAAGACCAGGTCAAGCAGCAGGATCTGGCCGATGGCCGATGCAAAACCCGTGGTGGCGGACTTCGCGATGAAATCCTCCTGATGATCCACCGGGTCGACCGTGTGGTGAATTTCCTTGGTGGCTTTCCAGACGAGGAACAGGCCGCCGGCGATCAGGATCAGATCCTTCCAGGAGAAGCCGTGCCCGAAGGCCGTAAACAGCGGTTCGGTCAGCTGTACGATCCAGGCTACGGTGCCGAGCAGCGCCAGGCGCATGACCAGGGCAAGGCCGATGCCGATCCGGCGGGCTTTCTCGCGATGCTCGGACGGCAGTTTGTTGGTGAGAATGGAAATGAAGATCAGGTTGTCGATACCGAGAACGACTTCCATCACCACCAGTGTGATGAGCGCCACCCAGGCGGCCGGGTCCTGAATGAGCGTCATGATTTCCTGCATTAGCTTATATCCCCTTGCGTCACCGATGACGCCCGCAATGTAGTGTCCGCGGCCTGCTGCACAAGCGCCGCAAGGGGATATACGAAATCGATGTGACTTTTATTCCCTGACAGGTAGCCAGATTTCAGTGACGCCCATCCCGGTATAGGGATCGAAGCGTTCGTCGTAACGTTCGAACATGTCGGGCGTCTCGCCGTGTTCCAGGCCAGACGTTGGCCACCATACGCCGAAAATTCGGTTCATGGTCGAGGAAATGCCGGAGACATGGCCGCGATGGGTGAAGACAGCGTAGCGTTGGCCCGGAAGCCTGAGCGTCGTAAAATCCGGCGGAAGGTCGCTGGCATCGGAGATCTCGACGCCGGCCATATAGCGATACTTCTCCGCTTCGCCATCGATATGGGTGCAGACGCCGTAGGCGACATTGCCTTTTTGGCCTGCAACATGACCGAAATGGGCGTTGAATTTCTGCCAGAGAGAGGGGATGGCGGCGTTACCGCCATAGGGATAGGTCTCCTGCAGGCCGGCAAGGAGCATCGGTTGACGCTTTTCGAAGCGGGGCGGTTCGAGGGCGTTGAGGTGGGCGGGGTCCATTCTGATCGGCTCCAGCAAGACAAGATTGCGGGCGTGCCCCTGTCTGCGCACCGCATCCGGCGTCATGCCGAACTGGTCGCGGAAGGCACGGGTGAAAGCCTCGTGCGAGCCGTAGCCCGCGCAAAGCGCAACCTCGAGAATGGTGGATGAGCCGCCGACCAGCGCGGGCACGGCGCGGCTGAGGCGCCGCCCCCTGATATAGCTGCTGATCGAGTGGCCGGTGACGAGCCCGAAGACGCGTGACAGATGATAGCGTGACAATCCGGCGGCTTCCGATATCTCTTCCAGCGATATATCGCTCTCGAAATGGCTCTCTATAAACCAGATCGCCCTTGCGACGGCGCTCATCCTCGCTCCCTTGGTTGCGGCTTCTTCCTTAGAGAAAAGCCGGCAGCCGGGTTTGATCGTTCTTGCGGAGTTTTGGCCGAAGGAGAGCGGCAGTCAACGGTGCGGGGTTAGGCAGTCTCGTGCCGGCGCACGCCGTAGGCTGCCATGAAGACCTTGATCGCACCGCGGATGACGCGGTCGATTTCCTCACGAGTCGGCGGTTCTTCCATGCTGCCGAACAGACGGAGCTTGAAGAAGCTGCCGCTGGCAAGATCGAGAAACTGGCCCGCGGCCAGATCGATGTCGTCGATCTCGAGCCGGCCTTCGGCGACATGCTGTTCCAAAAAGTCGCGCATGATGGTGCGCAGGTTTACCGGTCCTTTGAAGAAGCGTTGACAGAGCTCGGGCATGCGGTCGCGAACGCCGAGAACAGTGCGCATCGCGCTGATGACCTTTTCATCGGTCATGTGGGTGACGAAGCTTATCCCGAACTCGTACAGGCCGGCTTCGGGGTCGTCATGCTCGGCAAGCGCCGTGCGCACGGCCGCCACGAAAGCGGCGCGCTCGGTCTCGATCATCGCCGAAAACAGTTCTTCCTTATTGGTGAAATAGACGTAGAGCGTTCCCTTGGAGACTCCGGCCTCGCGCGTCACGTCGTTCATGCTGGCGGCGTCGAAGCCCATTTTCATGAACACGCGCTTGGCGCCGGCAAGAATTTGCTGGCGCTTGGCCGGATCTTCGCCCGCAGCAAATCGGCCTCCGGCAGCGGGAGGGCTGAATACGGCGGCGTGGTCGGGTTTTAACGTCATGTCTCCTTAACCGTGTTTACGGTTTCGCATTTTCCTTAAAAGAAATCGAACCGATTGGTTCTATACATCTTGATATGACGATAAAACAGGTTTATGTCAACTGAACCGAACCGTTCAGTTCGATTATTACTCCAAAGATCGGTAAAGTGGCCATGTCGAGCAACCAGAAAAGCAACGTCGCGCGTATCGTCAGCGAAAACGCCGAGCCCGAAGAGGCAAAGGTCGCGGTGGTTGCAGAGGCTCCGACGGCGGAAGCCCTGGAAAAGCCGGCTGCTCCCGCGCAATCGGCGCCGGCCGAGGCCCCGGTTGCTGCTTCGGCAAAGAAGCGCCGCAGCCCGGTGCTGCCGATCGTCGTGCTTGCCCTGCTTGCGGGCGGCGGCTGGTATGGATACGAATGGTGGATGAACGGCCGGTTCATGGTGTCGACCGACGACGCCTATATCGAAGGCGATATCGCGACCATCTCGCCGAAGGTTACCGGCTATGTCGCGAAGGTGAATGTTGTCGCCAACCAGGAAGTCAAGGCAGGCGACGTTCTCGCTACCCTTGATAACGGCGACTACCAAAATGCCCTCGATCAGGCGAATGCCCAGATCGCGACCGAGCAGCTTTCGCTGAGCCGTATTGATGCGCAGATTGAAGGCGCCAAGGCGAGCCTCGTGCAGGCTCAGGCCCAGAAGACTGCCCTCGAAGCGACGGTTCGCGGCGCGGAAATCAAGCAGAAGCGCCAGAGCGACCTGCAGGCGAAGTCGGTCGGCACCACCGCGGATCTCGATGATGCTAATACGGCCCTCGATCAGGCCAAGGCCAATCTTGCCGGCGGCGACGCCAATATCGTGGCGGCACAGGCCAATATCGCCATCCTCGAAGCCCAACGCAGGGAAGCCGAAGGTTCCGTCCGCACGCTGGAAATCCAGCGCGACAAGGCCGCCCGCGACCTCTCCTTCACTGTGCTCAAGGCGCCCTATGACGGCATCGTCGGCAATCGTTCCATCCAGGAAGGCGATCTGGTCTCGCCCGGCCAGCGCCTGATGGCGCTCGTTCCGGTGCGCCAGCTTTATATCGACGCCAATTTCAAGGAAACGCAGATCCAGCATCTCGTTCCAGGCTCGAAGGTCAACGTCCATGTTGATGCCTATGACGACCATCCGATCGTCGGTACCGTCGAATCGATCTCGCCGGCCTCCGGTTCGGTCTTTTCGCTGCTGCCACCGGAAAACGCCACGGGCAACTTCACCAAGGTAATTCAGCGTGTGCCGGTGCGCATTGCGCTGCCGCAGGATGCGCTCGACAGCGGGCGTTTGCGCGCGGGCCTCAGCGTCGTCGTCGACGTCGATACCCGCACGGCACCGAACAAGTAAACCTTCGGAGCAATTCCAGCAAAAGGAAAGGCGGAGGTGGTCCGATGGCCGGGAGCGCGACAGCAACAGCGGGAACGATGCCGGCGGTGCCTGCCCACGCCGGAGATCGCATGGATCCGAGGAAGCTCATCGCCTTCTTCGCGATGGTGCTCGGCATGTTCATGTCGATCCTCGACATTCAGATCGTCTCTGCTTCGCTTGCCGAAATTCAGGCCGGCCTGTCGGCCGGTTCCGACGAAATCGGCTGGGTGCAGACGGCCTATCTGATCGCGGAAGTGATCATGATCCCGCTTTCGGGAACGCTGGCGCGCATCATCTCGACGCGCTACCTCTTCGCGATCTCGGCCGCCGGCTTCACCATGGCGAGTGCGCTTGCGGCGACGGCGACGAATATCGACCAGATGATCGTCTACCGCGCCATCCAGGGCTTCATCGGCGGCGGCATGATCCCGTCGGTTTTCGCGGCCGCCTTCACCATCTTTCCGCCGTCGAAGCGCAGCATCGTCTCGCCGATCATCGGCCTGATCGCGACGCTGGCGCCGACCATCGGCCCGACCGTCGGCGGCTATCTCAGCCACGCCTTCTCCTGGCACTGGTTGTTCCTCGTCAATATCGTTCCGGGCATCATCGTCACGCTGGTTACCTGGAACTTCATCGACTTCGACAAGCCGGAACTGTCGCTCTTCAAGAAGTTCGACTGGTGGGGGCTGATCTCGATGGGCGTCTTCCTCGGCGCGCTGGAATATGTGCTCGAAGAGGGCAACTCGAACGATTGGTTCAACGACAATTCCATTGCGCTGGCTGCCGTCGCTTCCGGCGTCGCGGCCATCGTCTTCTTCTATCGCGCCTTCACGGTGGAGTTTCCCGTAGTCGATCTCAAGGCCTTTGCGAACAGGAATTTCTCCTTCGGCTCGGTGTTTTCCTTCGTCATGGGCATCGGCCTTTACGGCCTTACCTATATCTACCCGGTCTATCTCGGGCGTATCCGCGGCTATGATTCGCTGATGATCGGCGAGACGATGTTCGTCTCTGGCCTTGCGATGTTCTTCACCGCGCCGATCGCCGGGCGGCTGTCGACCAAGATGGACCTGCGCCTGATGATGGTGATCGGTTTCATCAGCTTCGCCGCCGGCACATACATCATGATCCACCTGACGGCGGATTGGGATTTCTATGAACTGTTCATTCCGCAGATCCTGCGCGGGTTCGGCCTGATGATGTGCATGGTGCCGATCAACAACATCGCGCTCGGCACGATGCCGCCGTCGCGCATCCGCGGCGCGTCCGGCCTATTCAACCTGACTAGAAACCTCGGCGGCGCCGTTGGTCTCGCGGTCATCAATACCGTGCTCACCAGCCGGCAGGATGTGCACTACGAGCGGCTGCGGGAGAATATGGACTGGGGCAATCCGGCGGCGATCGATCAGATGAACAACATGACTGCCAATTTCAGCAGTTACGGCATGGACGGCACTTCAGTCGCGATCAAGCAGATGGTCGGCCTCGCCACCAAGCAGGCGGTCATCCTTTCCTTCAGCGATGTGTTCCTCATCCTGACTGCGCTGTTCGTTGCGATGATCCTCGGTGTCGCCATGATCAAGAAACCCGCGCCGCAAGGCGGCGGAGGAGGTGGCGGCGGCCACTGACCTCCGGCCCCGTCCCTTGAAAAGGCCCTCTTCGGAGGGCCTTTTTGTTGCGGTTTTCAGGCCTCTGTGTCATCAGGGGGGCGCTGATCGAATCGATGCCAACGGGCGGTAATGCCGGTAAAATAATGCGGAAATCGCGCCGCTGGATTTTTTGATTTACGTACATCAAATTTGGCGCTAATGGTCTCGTCAGGAGGAATGATGAGGCCAACTGTTCACGATATCGCCGCTGCGGCGGGCGTCAGTCTCGCGACTGTCGACCGGGTGCTCAACCAGCGTCCTGGTGTGCGCCATGTCACGCGGGAGAAGGTCGAGACGGCAATCCGCGAACTCGGTTATGTCAGGGACGTCGCCGCCGCCAATCTCGCCAAGGGTCGCACCTATCCGCTGGTCTTCATCCTGCCGGCCAGCGACAATTCCTTCATGCACGGGCTCAATGCCGAAATCCGGCAGGCGATCCTTCGCTCGCCGGCCGAACGCACCGATATTCGCACCATCGAGGTGCCTGCCTTCGATCCGGCCGCTCTTGTCGCCGTGCTTGACGGGCTTTCCCGCGAAAAACCTTGCGGCATCGCAATGGTTGCGACCGATGCGCCTGAAGTGCATGCCGTCGTCGACAGGCTGGTGCATGCGGGCTTTCCCATCGTCACGCTGGTGTCCGATCTTACCGGATCGCTGCGCCATCACTACGCCGGCGTCGACAATATCGCGGCAGGCCGCACGGCGGCCCGCCTGCTCGGCCGATTCCTCGGGCCGCGAAAGGGCGAGATCGCCGTGCTCGCCGGCTCCATGCTGGTGCGCGACCATCGCGAGCGGCTGGAAGGATTCACCTCGGTCGTGGCGGAGGAGTTTCCCAATCTTGCGATCCTTCCGGTTCTGGAAGGGCGTGACGATCCTGAGATCGCCCATATGCTCGTCGCCGAGGCACTTGGGAATGCCGACATTATCGGCGTCTATAGTCTCGGGGCAGGCAATCGCGGCCTTATCCGGGCGCTGAAGGAGAAGGCCGTCGATCGGACGCTGACGGTCATTGCCCACGAGCTGACCGCCCACACGCGGACGGCGCTCATCGACAACACGATTGATGCGATCCTCAATCAGAATGCCGGTCATGAGGTGCGCAGCGCCATTCGCGTGCTGAAGGCCAAGGCGGACGGGCTCGCCGTCATCGAAGCGCAGGAGCGTATCCGCCTCGACATATTCCTGAAGGACAATCTGCCGTAACGGCAAAGGGAGAATGCCACATGTATCTCGGTCTCGATCTCGGAACCTCCGGCGTCAAGGCGATGCTGATCGACGGCGACCAGAAGATCGTCGGTTCGGCCAACGGTGCGCTCGACGTCTCGCGCCCGCATTCCGGCTGGTCGGAACAGGAACCGGCTCACTGGGTGCGCGCGACCGAGGAGGCCGTGGCCGGCCTCAAGGCGAAACATCCAAAGGAGTTCGCCGCAGTCACGGGCATCGGCCTTTCGGGCCAGATGCACGGCGCCACGCTGATCGACGCGAGCGACAAGGTATTGCGGCCCTGCATTCTCTGGAACGATACACGCAGTCACGTCGAAGCCGCCGCACTCGACGCCGACCCGCGTTTCCGGGCGCTGACCGGCAATATCGTGTTTCCCGGCTTTACGGCGCCCAAGCTCGCCTGGATCAGGAAGCATGAGCCTGAGACTTTCGCGAAGGTCGCCAAGGTATTGTTGCCGAAGGATTATCTGCGTCTCTGGCTGACCGGCGAATATATCTCCGAAATGTCGGATTCGGCAGGCACCTCCTGGCTCGATACTGGCAAGCGCGGCTGGTCGTCGGAACTGCTTGCCGCCACCGGCCTTTCGAGGGAGCAGATGCCGGCGCTTGTCGAAGGGACCGATCAGGCCGGCAGACTGCGGTCCGAACTCGCGGCCCAGTGGGGCATATCAGGCTCGGTCGTCGTTGCCGGCGGCGCGGGCGACAATGCAGCCTCGGCCTGCGGCATGGGCACGGTCAGCGATGGCGCGGCCTTCGTCTCACTCGGCACCTCGGGCGTGCTTTTTGCCGCCAACGGCTCCTATCTGCCGAAGCCGGAAAGCGCCGTGCATGCCTTCTGCCATGCGCTGCCCAACACCTGGCATCAGATGGGCGTCATCCTCTCGGCCACCGATGCGCTCAACTGGCATTCCGGTGTGACCGGCAAATCGGCCGCTGATCTCACAGGCGAACTCGGCGAGACACTGAAGGCGCCGAGCGGCGTCACCTTCCTGCCCTATCTCTCCGGTGAGCGTACGCCACACAATGATGCCGTCATCCGCGGGGCCTTTATCGGGCTCGGGCATGAAAGCAGCCGCGCGGCGCTGACCCAGGCCGTGCTCGAAGGCGTGGCTTTCGCCATTCGCGACAATCTCGAAGCGCTGCGTTCGGCCGGCACCGGCATCTCCCGCGTGACGGCAATCGGCGGCGGTTCGCGCTCGCAATATTGGCTGGCGTCGATCGCGACGGCGCTCGGCGTTCCGGTCGATCTACCGGCCGACGGCGATTTCGGCGCAGCTTTCGGTGCGGCCCGTCTCGGCCTAATCGCGGCGACGGGTGCGGATCCGATCGCCGTCTGCACGCCGCCGATGACGGCAGGCACGATCGAACCGGTCGCGGCGCTTAAGGGCGCTTACGAGGACGCTTACAAGCGCTATCGGGCGCTCTATCCGGCGATCAAGTCGCTGGCGCATTGAGAACTCGAGCCGGCGGCCCCCTCACCCTACCCTCTCCCCGGGGGAGAGGGGGAGTTCGCAGCAATGGCTTTGAAAGAGCTGCAACGTAGCGGCAAGTCCCTTCTGCCCTCGGGGAGAAGGTGCCGGTAGGCGGATGAGGGGCTGCCTCCGCAGACAAGAATTCAGAACTGCCAAGAGATACGAACCCAAAGGAGACCCCAATATGAGCACCGGATTTTTCGGCGATATCCAGAAGATCAAATATGAAGGCCCTGACAGCACCAATCCGCTGGCCTTCCGCTATTACCAGCCGGACGAGATTGTTCTCGGCAAGCGCATGGAAGACCATCTGCGTTTTGCGGTGGCCTATTGGCACACCTTCACCTGGCCCGGCGGCGACCCCTTCGGCGGCCAGACCTTCCTGCGTCCCTGGTTCGAAGACACGATGAAGGCCGCCAAGCTCAAGGCCGACGTCGCTTTCGAATTCTTCTCGCTGCTCGGTGCGCCCTATTACTGCTTCCACGACGCCGACGTGCGCCCTGAAGGCAAGAACTTTGCCGAGAACACCAAGAACCTCAACGAGATCGTCGATTATTTCGCCGAGAAGCAGGCAGCCACCGGCACCAAGCTGCTCTGGGGCACAGCGAACCTCTTCTCCAACCGCCGCTACATGTCGGGTGCGGCGACCAACCCCGATCCGGACGTCTTTGCTTTCGCAGCTGCGACGGTCAAGACCTGCATCGACGCTACGCAGAAGCTCGGCGGCGAGAACTACGTGCTCTGGGGCGGCCGCGAAGGTTACGAGACGCTGCTCAACACCGATCTCAAGCGCGAGCTCGACCAGCTCGGCCGCTTCCTCAACCTCGTCGTCGAATACAAGCACAAGATCGGCTTCAAGGGCACGATCCTGATCGAGCCGAAGCCGCAGGAGCCGACCAAGCACCAGTATGATTACGACGTTGCGACTGTCTACGGATTCCTCAAGAAGCACGGTCTCGAAAACGAAGTGAAGGTCAATATCGAGCAGGGCCATGCGATCCTTGCCGGCCACTCATTCGAGCACGAGCTGGCGCTTGCCAATGCGCTTGGCATCTTCGGCTCGATCGACATGAACCGCAACGACTACCAGTCCGGCTGGGACACCGACCAGTTCCCGAACAACGTTCCGGAAATGGCGCTCGCCTATTACCACGTTCTGGCGGGCGGCGGCTTCAAGACCGGCGGCACCAACTTTGATGCGAAGCTGCGCCGCCAGTCGCTCGATCCGGCAGACCTCTTGATCGGTCATATCGGCGGCATGGATTGCTGCGCCCGCGGCCTGAAGGCGGCTGCCAAGATGATCGAGGACAAGGCTCTGTCGCAGCCGCTTGCCGACCGTTATGCCGGTTGGGAAACGGCCGAGGCGCAGAAGCTCTTCCGCGGCGAGTATTCGCTCGATGAGATCACGAACTGGGTCGAGAGCAAGGACGTCAACCCGCAGCCGAAATCCGGCAAGCAGGAACTGCTCGAAAACGTCGTCAACCGTTACGTCTGATGACAGGCGCCGGCGGCCATCGGTCGCCGGCGCATTTGTTAGCCGGCTATGCCATCTCCGTTCAGCGCTTCAACCAGTTGCGCGACGGCGCTGAGACGGAGTTTCGCACCACCAGATCCGGCCTAAGCAGGATTTCCGTCTCGGCTGGCTGTCCGTCGGACAGGAGCTCCAGCAGCAGCGCCATCGCCTGTTTCCCGATCGCCGTTCTCGGCTGACGGATCGTCGTCAGCGATGGGGATATGAAGACGGCCTGCGGCACATCGTCGAAGCCGGTCACCGAGAAATCCCGCGGAATATCATAGCCTCGCGCGCCGAGTCCGATCATGACGCCGATCGCCGTCTGGTCGTTCACGCACATAAAGGCGGTCGGAAGCGTGTCGCGCATGAAAAGCTGCTCGACCGCATGCCGTCCGCTTTCGATCGTGCCGTCGCCTTCGAGCACGATCCGCAAATCGGGCGGGACGCCGGCAGCGTCGAGACCGGCATCATAACCCATGCGGCGCCTGGTATAGGCGAGCCGAGTGCGGGAATCGCCGATGAAGGCGATCTTGCGATGGCCTTCGGCCAGCAGCAGATCCACGGCCTTTCGCGCGCCCTCGGTATCGTCAACGCCGACATAGGGAATGCCGCCGTTGAAGACCGGTTCGAAGACCCCGACACTCGGCGGTAGGCGCGCCGTCATGGTCTGGTGACCGAAGGGCAGGATGCCGGTGAAGAGGATGAGCCCAGCCGCCTGGTTGGAGTTGAAGAATTTCAGATATTCCAAGCCGCGCTGGGCATCGTTCTGGGTGTGGCCGATCAGGACGCCGTAGCCGTGGGCGCGAGCCTCGTTCTCCAGTCCGACGAGAATGTTGGAGAAATTGGGATCGCCGATGTCGGGCGCCACCACGAGGATCATGTTGGAGCGGCCGAGCCTCAGGCTGCGCGCCATGGCATTAGTCGTATAACCGGTGATGGCGATCGCCTGGTTGACCTTGAGCCGCGTCGAGTTGGCGACCTTCTCCGGCGTGTGGATCGCCCGGGAAACCGTCGCGATAGAGACCTCGGCGATCCGGGCGACGTCTTCGATTGTTGCGGGCGTGGAATTCGACACTGGGCTCTGCCTTAAGGCTGTCTTCGCCGCGACACTACACAGACTTGTCGAGAGGTCAAAGGTAAGCGTCAACTCATCTGTGTTAATCCACGATGTAAACCTTTACATGCTTTATGTAAAGGTTTACATAAGGCTCGAAGCGGTCGGGAGCCGCATGCGCGTGCCTGTTTGAGAGCCCAAGGCGGTTTTCACAAGGAAAATGTGCGCTAGTTCAAAGCGGAGCGTTGCCGGGTGCGGCGCTCTAGGGGAGGGCATAATGACCGTGGAGATCGCCGACACCGCACCCGTGGTGCTGTCCGCCAGGCGCATATGTAAATCCTTCAGCGGCGTGCAGGTCCTCTTCAGCGTCAACTTCGATCTCCGCGCCGGCGAAATCCATGCGCTCATGGGCGAAAACGGCGCCGGCAAATCCACCCTCGTCAAGGTGCTCTCGGGTTTCGAACAGCCGAGTTCCGGCGAAATCCTGCTCGACGGCAAGCCTTTGGTGCTGCCGGCGAATGGCGCTGCGGAAGCGCTCGGCATCGTCATCATTCATCAGGAATTCAACCTCGCCGACCATCTGACCGTGACCGAGAGCCTATTCCTCGGTCGCGAGGTTACGCGTCTCGGCGTGCTCGACCGTAGGTATATGCGGGCTGAAACGCGCAAGGTCCTCGACGTGCTCGGTTCGCATGTCGATGAGAATGCCTTGATCAGCACGCTTTCCATCGCCGACAAGCAAATGGTCGAGATTGCCAAGGCGATCAGTCGCGATGCCCGTGTCGTCTTTATGGACGAGCCAACCGCCGTGTTGTCGCGGGAAGAGACCAATATGCTGTTCAAGCAGGTCCGCAAGCTTCGCGACCAGGGCACGAGCTTCGTCTTCGTGTCCCATAAGCTCGACGAGGTGATGGAGCTGACCGACCGGGTGACGGTGCTGCGCGACGGCCAGTGGATCAAGACGTCGCCGACCGCCATTTTGGATGGCGAATCGATCGCGCAGCTGATGGTCGGCCGCGAGCTTTCCAGCCTCTATCCGGCCAAGGTCGAGCCCAATGTCGACGAGGAGATCGTCCTCAGCGTCTCTTCGGTGTCGACGGGATATGTCAGGGATGCGAGCTTCGAAGTGCGCAAGGGCGAGATCATCGGGTTTTCCGGCCTGATCGGCTCCGGCCGTACCGAGCTGATGGAGGCGATTGCGGGACTGCGGCCCCGCCTCGAGGGCGAGGTGGTCATCAAAGGGCAAACGGTTCCCTCCGGCGACGTGCACGCGGCCAATCGCTGCGGCCTCGCCTATATGACCAAAGACCGCAAGTCGAAGGGTCTGCTGCTGCGCTCCGGCATGGCGACCAATCTGACGCTGCAATCGCTCGGACGGCATTCGCGCCACGGCTATCTCAGCCCGAGCAGCGAGGCGGCCGCACTGGCGAAAGCCAAACGTCGTTTCGACATCAGGGTTCGCGACAGCGCTATCGTCGCGGGCCGCATGTCGGGCGGAAACCAGCAGAAGCTGCTGCTCGCCAAAGTCATGGAGACCGATCCCGACATCATCATCATCGACGAGCCGACGCGCGGCATCGATGTCGGCACCAAGCAGCAGATCTATCATTTCATTTCGGCGCTCGCCCGGGACGGCCGGTCGATCATCGTCGTTTCGTCGGAAATGCCTGAAGTCATCGGTCTCTGCACGAGAGTGGCCGTCATGCGCGAGGGGCGGATCGTCGGCGTGCTCGAGGGCGACGAGATTTCCGAGCAGGAGATCATGCGTTACGCCGCCGGGCTCAAAAAGAAGGTGGCTGCGTGAGGGCGGAGCAAGACTTCGCCGACGCGGACAATAAATAGGATACCCAGACGATCTGGGACGGGAGGTTGGTTTTGGACATGAGCATTAACGAGGAGACCAAGGCGATCCGGCGCAGGTCCTGGCGTGACGTTGATCTGCGCGCGGTTGCACCGTTTGCCGCCTTGGCCTTGCTTCTCGTCGTCGGCGCACTGGTCAATCCGAACTTCATCGGCATCACCAATCTTGCCAACGTCGCGACGCGCTGCGCTTTCATCGCTATCATCGCGGTCGGCGCCACTTTCGTGATCTCGGCCGGAGACCTCGACCTTTCCGTCGGCTCGATGGTCGCCTTCGTCGCCAGTCTGATGATCCTGCTCATTAATTCAGGCGTCATTGCCGATCCGGTGCTGATGCTGACGGCAGCGGTGGTCTTTACGGTGATGGCGGGGGCTCTTTGCGGCCTCGCAAACGGCCTCATCACCACCGTCGGCAAGATCGAGCCTTTCATTGCCACGCTCGGCACAATGGGCATTTATCGCGGCCTGACCACCTGGCTGTCGCAGGGCGGCGCGATCACGTTGCGCTCGAGTGAAATCCAGACGCTCTACCGTCCAGCCTATTTCGGCAATATTCTCGGCGTTCCCGTGCCGATCTTGGTAATCCTCGTCGTCACCGCAATTGCAGCCTTTATCCTCTATCGCACCCGTTACGGCCGCCATGTCGTGGCTGTCGGTTCGAACAGCGACGTCGCGCGCTACTCGGGCATTGCAGTCAACCGCGTGCGCACGATTGCCTTCGTTATCCAGGGTCTCTGCGTGGCGATCGCCGTGCTGCTCTATGTACCGCGTCTCGGTTCCACCTCGGCAACGACCGGTATCCTGTGGGAGTTGCAGGCCATCACCGCCGTCGTCGTCGGCGGCACGGCTCTCAAGGGCGGCGCAGGCCGGGTCTGGGGGACCATCTGCGGCGCCTTCATTCTCGAACTCGTCGGCAACATCATGCTGCTTTCGAACTTCATCAGCGAGTATCTCATCGGCGCGATCCAGGGTGCAATCATCATCATCGCCATGCTGGTGCAGCGGTCGCTGGTTCGCAAATCCTAAGGCAAAGAGCTTCTCGGATTGGCCGGGCTTCACGGGGCACCCGGCTCGAATTGGACAAGTCCCTGATATTTTGGGAGGAAATAAGCATGCGCAAGCTCATGTTGGGTCTGGCTGTTGCGGGGGTGGCTTTTGCCGGCGCAGCCTACGCCCAGGACAAGAACTACACGATCGGTGTGTCCATTCCGGCCGCCGACCACGGCTGGACCTCTGGCGTCGTGTTCCATGCCGAGCGTATCGCCAAGAAACTGATGGCCGAACATCCGGGCCTGAACGTCATCGTCAAGACTTCACCGGATGCCGCGACGCAGGCAAACGCCGTGCAGGACCTCGATACACAGGGCATCGACGCGCTGGTCATCCTGCCGTCGGACCCGGATCCGCTCGTCAACGCCATCAAGGAAGTCAAGGACAAGGGTAAGTTCGTAGCACTTGTCGACCGCGCGCCGTCGAACAACGATAATTCCGTGCGTGATCTTTACGTCGCCGGCAACAACCCGGCACTCGGCGAAGTCGCCGGCAAGTACATTGCCGAAAAGACGCCGGAAGCCGAGGTCGTCGTTATCCGCGGACTGCCGATCCCGATCGACCAGCAGCGCCAGGATGGCTTCGACAAGGGTATCGCCGGCTCCAAGGTCAAGGTTCTCGACCGCCAGTATGGCAACTGGAACCGCGACGACGCCTTCAAAGTGATGCAGGACTACCTGACGAAGTACCCGAAAATCGATGTCGTCTGGTGCCAGGACGACGATATGGCCGTCGGCGTACTGCAGGCGATCGAGCAGGCCAAGCGCACCGACATTCAATATGTCGTCGCCGGCGCCGGCTCCAAGGACATGGTCAAGAAGGTCATGGACGGCGACAAGCTGATCCCGGTCGACGTTCTCTATCCGCCGGCAATGGTCGGCACGGCAATGGAGCTGACGGCGGCGGCGCTCTACGATCAGGTCCCGGTTCACGGCAATTACATCCTCGACGCAACGCTCGTCACCAAGGAGAATGCCAAGAACTTCTACTTCCCGGATTCTCCGTTCTGATCCGACGACCGAAAGACGCGCCCGTTCGAAAGGACGGGCGCATTTTTATGCGCGCATGCGGCGCGGCGCTGAAAATGCTGCACGTACCTCTTGCCCGCCAACGCCCATCATGATTAGCTCGCAACCATATCGCATCTGGCCTCGCGCCAAATCCGCGAGGCAGGACAAGGAAGCGCCTTGCACCCGTCAAAATGCGTGCTACAAGTTTTCAGAAACGTTTACGGTCGATGTTCAGGGAGGAATCTGACATGAAGACGATCAAGGGCCCCGGCCTTTTTCTTGGCCAGTTCGCGGGCGATACCGCGCCTTTCAATTCCTGGGACGCGATCACCAAATGGGCGGCCGACATCGGTTACAAGGGCGTCCAGGTGCCGACCTGGACAAGCCAGCTGATCGATCTGAAGAAGGCCGCGACGTCGAAGGATTATTGCGACGAATTCGCCGGCAAGGCCCGCGAAAACGGCATCGAAATCACCGAACTTTCGACCCATCTGCAGGGCCAGCTCGTCGCCGTTCACCCGGCCTATGACGAAGCCTTCGACGGCTTCGCGGCCCCCGAGGTGCGCGGCAACCCGAAGGCGCGCCAGGAATGGGCGGTCGAGCAGGTCAAGCTGGCGCTGACCGCATCGAAAAACCTCGGCCTCAAGGCGCATGCGACCTTCTCCGGGGCGCTTGCCTGGCCCTTCATCTATCCCTGGCCGCAGCGTCCCGCCGGCCTGGTTGAGACCGCGTTCGACGAACTTGCCCGCCGCTGGACGCCGATCCTCAACCATGCGGATGAAAACGGCATCGACGTCTGCTACGAGATCCATCCGGGTGAAGACCTGCATGACGGCATCACCTTCGAGATGTTCCTGGAGCGGGTGAAGAACCATTCCCGCGCCAACATGCTCTATGATCCCTCGCATTATGTCCTGCAGTGCCTCGATTATCTCGAGAACATCGACATCTACAAGGACCGCATCAAGATGTTTCACGTCAAGGATGCCGAGTTCAATCCGACCGGGCGCCAGGGCGTTTACGGCGGTTACCAGGGCTGGGTGGAACGCGCCGGCCGCTTCCGCTCGCTCGGCGACGGCCAGGTCGATTTCGGCGCGGTCTTCTCGAAGATGACGGCCAATAATTTCGACGGCTGGGCCGTGGTCGAATGGGAATGCGCGCTGAAGCATCCGGAGGATGGCGCCCGCGAGGGGGCCGAATTCGTCGCCGCCCATATCATCCGCGTCACGGAAAAGGCCTTCGACGATTTTGCCGCCGGCGGCACGGACCAAGCGGCCAATCGGCGGATGCTGGGGCTTTCCTAAACAGGGCATCTGGTGGGTGCCCCTCACCCTAACCCTCTCCCCGTAAACGGGGAGAGGGGACTTGCCCGACCAAACGTTGAGAGCGGAAAAGCCGCTGCGGCATATCGCCTCCGCCCCGCTTGCGGGGCGAAGGGGGCAGCAGCCGGATGAGGGGCGCACCCGCACCAGATTCAATTTCAGGAGGACAAGAATGGCAATCGAAGCATCATCCGAACAGACCCGCGAGCCGCGCATCCGGCTTGGCATGGTGGGCGGCGGCGCGGGCGCGTTCATCGGTGCAGTGCACCGCATCGCAGCCCGCATCGACGATCAGTACGATCTCATCGCCGGCGCGCTGTCGTCGACGCCTGAGAAGGCGGTTCAGTCCGGCCGCGACCTTGGCCTCGACCCGTCGCGGACCTATTCCAGCTACCGCGAGATGGCGATCCGCGAGGCGAAGCTGAAGAACGGCATCGAGGCGGTGGCGATCGTCACGCCGAACCATGTGCACTATGACGCGGCCAAGGAATTCCTGAAACGCGGCATTCATGTCATCTGCGACAAGCCGCTGACATCGAACCTCGCCGATGCGAAGAAGCTGAAGAAGGTGGCCGACGAGAGCGGCGCGCTCTTCGTGCTGACGCATAATTACACCGGCTATCCGATGGTCCGCCAGGCGCGGGAGATGATCGCGAACGGGGAACTCGGCGATATAAGAGTGGTCCAGGCCGAATATCCGCAGGATTGGCTGACGGAAGCGGTCGAGCAGACCGGGCAGAAGCAGGCTGCCTGGCGCACCGATCCGGCCCAGTCCGGCGTCGGCGGGTCTACAGGCGATATCGGCACACATGCCTATAATCTTGCCTCCTTCATTACCGGACTGGAACTCGACAGCCTGGCCGCCGACCTCGACAGCTTCGTTCCCGGCCGCCGGCTGGACGATAACGCCCATGTCATGCTGCGCTTCAAGGCGAAGGGCGCGGAGAAGCCGGCTAAGGGTATGCTCTGGTGCAGCCAGGTAGCGCCGGGCCATGAAAACGGCCTGATGGTGCGCGTCTATGGCAGCAAGGGCGGGCTGGAATGGACCCAGAAGGACCCGAATTACCTCTGGTACACGCCTTTCGGCGAGCCGAAGCGGCTGATCACCCGCGGCGGCGCCGGCGCCGGAGCGGCTGCCGGGCGCGTGTCACGCGTGCCGTCAGGGCATCCGGAAGGGTATCTCGAAGCCTTTGCGACGATCTATACGGAAGCCGCGCATGCGATCAACGCCCGCAAGAGGGGCAAGGAAGTCGATAAGGCGGTGGTCTATCCCACAGTCGACGACGGCGTGAAGGGTGTCGCCTTCGTCGAGGCCTGTGTTGCCTCGTCCAAGAAAAACGGCGCCTGGGTCAAGCTCTGATCTTTGGCGATCCGTGCGTCGGATGGCGCGGAGTCGCAGGAAATGCCGCGGCGGTCTTGGGCCGCCTCGGCTTGTCCGTCAGGCCTCAGGCCGCAGCGCGGTCGCGCTTCATGAGGCCGTCAATGCTGAGCGGGCCGGCGCCTGCCGCCACCAAATAGAGAAACACGAAGCAGAACAGGATCGCGGCGACGCCACCGTTCTGCGCGGGATAAAAGCTCTTCCCCGCATGGCCGATGAAATAGGCGAAGGCCATCAGGCCGGAGAGTACGAAGGCTGCAATGCGTGTCTGGAATCCTATCACCACGACGAAGCCGAGGGTGAGTTCGATCAGCCCGGCGATCCAGGAGAGCGAGCCCATCGGCGGCACGCTTGCCGCGGCCGGAAAGTGCAAAATCTTCTGCGTTCCGTAGCTGAAAAGCACGAGCGACGAGACGAGGCGCAGCAGGCTCAGCAGATGCGGCTGCAGCAGATGGATCGAAGACAGCATGGGATTCCTTTCACGTTGTGATGTCTTCGCTGTGTAGTGATCATGGGCTCGGCAGCAAGTCACGACTGCTGACATTCGCGTTATGAGAGCGTGGGGGCCGAAAGTATGGCGACCGAGGCGACGGAACGATGCCGTTCTGTCACTAGTCCTGCAACGTTGCAGTTTTTCTTCCCCAGCACCTGTACTTTGCTTGCCGGCTTGGCTAAATCCGGCCCACGGGCAACCCACATTGCTGAGAGCCGGGGAATACAGATGATCGACGCCAAGACGCTTGCAAGCCGCTTTCCCGGTGATTTCACCTTCGGCGTTGCCACCGCCGCCTTCCAGATCGAAGGCGCCAGCAAGGCCGATGGCCGCAAGCCGTCGATCTGGGACGCCTTCTGCAACATGCCCGGCCGCGTCTATAACCGCGACAACGGCGACATTGCCTGCGACCACTATAACCGCCTGGAGCGAGACCTCGATCTCATCAAGGACATGAGCGTTGAGGCCTACCGTTTTTCCATTGCCTGGCCGCGGATCGTCCCGGAGGGCACGGGCCCGGTGAACGAGGCGGGCCTCGATTTCTACGATCGGCTGGTCGATGGCTGCAAGGCGCGCGGGATCAGGACCTTCGCGACGCTCTACCATTGGGACCTGCCTCTGATGCTCGCCGGCGACGGCGGCTGGACGGCGCGCTCGACCGCCTATGCCTATCAGCGCTACGCCAAGACTGTGATGAACCGCCTCGGCGATCGTCTCGACGCCGTCGCGACATTCAATGAGCCCTGGTGCATCGTCTGGCTGAGCCACCTTTACGGCATCCATGCTCCGGGTGAGCGCAACATGCAGGCTGCCCTTCACGCCATGCATTACATGAACCTCGCCCATGGCCTCGGTGTCGAGGCAATCCGTTCGGAAGCTCCCAATGTGCCGGTCGGGCTCGTGCTCAACGCCGCCTCGGTCATCCCGGGCTCCGACAGCCCGGCCGATCTGGCAGCCGCCGAACGGGCGCATCAGTTCCACAACGGCGCCTTCTTCGATCCCGTCTTCAAGGGCGAATATCCGAACGAATTCGTCGAGGCGCTCGGGGACCGCATGCCCGTGATCGATGACGGGGATCTGAAGCTCATCAGTCAGAAGCTCGACTGGTGGGGTCTGAATTATTACACGCCCGAGCGCGTCACCGACGATGCCGAACGAAAAGGCGACTTCCCCTGGACGGTGAAAGCGCCGCCTGCAAGCGACGTCAAGACCGATATCGGCTGGGAAATCTATGTGCCCGGATTGAAGCTCCTGGTCGAGGACCTCTACCGCCGCTACGACCTGCCGGAATGCTACATCACCGAGAACGGCGCCTGTGACAATACCGGTGTCGTCGGGGACGAGGTCGACGATACGATGCGCCTCGACTATCTCGGCGGTCACCTCGATGTCGTGGCCGACCTCATCAAAGACGGCTACCCCATGCGCGGCTATTTTGCCTGGAGCCTGATGGATAATTTTGAATGGGCGGAAGGCTATCGCATGCGCTTCGGTCTCGTTCATGTCGATTATGAGACGCAGCGGCGCACGGTGAAGAAGAGCGGTAAATGGTATCGCGCACTCGCGGCTGAATTTCCGAAAGGCAATCACACGCCGGCTCAGCATAGCAAACTGAAAAAATAGACCAGCGGAAAGCTGCAACAGGCGGTTGCTTAAACGTTTCTGAACCCTTGACTGGCAAACTCCGCTGGTCAGGGAGCAGGAATGCAGATACTCGCAAAATTGCAGGGCAGGGGATCGGGAATAGGCCGTGACGTCACCGTCACGGGCGTGCTGCTCTCCTTCGCCGTCATCGTCGCGGTCGCCACCATCATGGTGCTGACGGCACTCGAACGCGTGGCTGAGAACGCCAATGTCCTTGATGACGAGCGCTCGCGCGAAACGACAATCGGCGCGTTGAAGACCTTCGAGGATCAGCTCGGTGCGACGCTCGACGATTATGCCGCCTGGGACGATGCCGCCGCCAACGTCTATGCGTCGGATGGCATGGCGTGGACGGTCAGCAACTACGGCGAGATGTCGGTCAACAGCTCACTTTTCGACATGGCAATCGTTGTCGATGATGCGAAGAACTCGATCATGGCGTATCGCGACGGCAAACCGATGGAGGAGCCGCCCGCGGATTTCTTCGCGCCTTCGCTGTGGAAGCTGTTCGACGTGGTCAAGGCGGCCGGTCCGGCCGATTCGCCCCAGGCGGTCGGATTCATCACCACCAAACGCGGCATTGCCGCTGTCGGCGTGGCATTGGTGCGGAAGAAATCCGGCGCGCTTGATGCGCCCGCCGGGCAGCACCGGTATCTCATTTTCGCACGCCATCTCGATGACGACAGGGTGGCCGGACTCGGCCAGACCTATGTGATCGGCGGACTGAGGCTGGCGCCGCCGAGTTTCGAGGCAGAATATTTTGTACCTATCGCCGATCCGTCGGGGGCAACGATCGGCAAGCTCGTCTGGAATTCGCGCTCACCCGGCAATATTGCCTACGCGCAGGTACGACCGATGGTCATCGAGGCACTCGGTCTCGTCGGGCTTTTCTTCGGGGTGCTTCTGGCCATCGGCTGGCTGGTCGGCCGACGCCTGAAGGCGGAGGAAAACAGCGCGCGCGAAGAGGCGCTGCGCGACAGGCTGAGCGGCCTTTCCAATCGCGACGGCCTCGGGCTCGCCGTCGATCGTTGTGTCCTCGAAGCGCGCCAGAGCAAACGCAACGTGCTGCTCCTCTATCTCGACCTCGACGGTTTCAAGGAAGTCAATGACAGCTATGGACACGGCACCGGTGACCAATTGATCCGCGCGGTCGCGGCCGGCCTCAAGGTATTGATCCCGCAAGGCGCAGTTCTAGCCCGCATCGGCGGCGATGAATTTGCGATCGCCTTTCTCTCCGATGGCGAGAACGCCGCCGCCCTGCAGCTCGCCGAGCAGATCCTCGATTTTCTCGTCGAGCCGCTGGAGATCGGTCGCCGTGTCGTCGTCGTCGGCGCCAGCATCGGCATCGCCATGTCGCCTGCCGGCGCAATCGATCGCGAGGAACTGGTGCGCCGTTCCGACCTTGCCATGTATAAGGCGAAGGAGGCGGGCCGTGCGCGCATGACGCTTTACGACCCGTCGATGGATGCGGACCGGCAGCAGCGCAATGCGCTGGAACTCGATCTCAGAATCGCCATTGAAAGCGGTGATCTGACACTTGCCTATCAGCCGCTGGTCGATGCGGCCACGCATGCGCTCACCGGCGTCGAGGCGCTGGTGCGCTGGAACCGTCCGGGCCACGGCCCGGTTTCGCCAGAGGTGTTCATTCCGATCGCCGAGACCAGCGGCCTCATTGAATCACTCGGCCTGTTCGTGCTGCGCAAGGCCTGCGAGACGGCCAAGCAGTGGCCGGAGCTGAACGTATCTGTCAATGTCTCGCCCGGCCAGTTCCGCAATCCAGCCTTCACCGACTATGTGCGCTACGTGTTGAAGCAGACGGAGATCGAGGCCAGCCGCATCACTCTCGAGATCACCGAAGGGTATATGATCCAGAATCCGCAGCGTACCCGCCAGTCGATCGAGCGGCTGAAAGGTCTGGGGGTCAAGGTGGCGCTCGACGACTTCGGTTCCGGCTTCTCATCGATCGGCTATCTCCGGCAGTTCGGCTTCGACCGCATCAAGATCGACCGCTCGTTGGTGATGGGCGTCAACGAGGACAAGCGCCAGCGCGAAATGCTGCAGGCGACGGTGGCGCTCGCCCGCTCGCTCGATATCCCGGTGACGGCGGAAGGCATCGAAACCGAGGGGCAGGCGGTCGCCATGCGCCTGTTCGGCTGCGACTGTCTGCAGGGCTATTTGTTCGGAAAGCCTGCGGCGGCCGAGCGAATTACCGAGATGCTCAACGAGCTTCGTACTGCGGAACAGTCAACCCCGTGCCGTCTCGGCGCGGCCTGACGGCGAAATTCTGGGCGCAAAGCTCATTCAACAGCAACAAGCTCAGCTGCCGATATGCCGTTGGCCGCGTTTTTTTGCCAGCGCGATCTGATGCTGCCGTTGACGGTAGCGCAGCCGGTCTTCTTCTGTGCGTCTTGGATAGCAGTGGCTGCAGGAAACGCCTTCCTCATAAAGCGGCGAGGCAATTTCCTCTGATGTGATCGGGTTGCGGCAGGCGTGGCACAGCCGGTGCTCACCCTCCTTCAGCCCGTGTTCGACGGATACACGCTCATCAAACACGAAGCAGGCGCCCTCCCAGAGGCTTTCTTCCTGCGGCACTTCCTCCAGATATTTCAGGATGCCGCCCTTCAGATGATAGACCTCGTCGAAACCCTCGGCCTTCATGAAGGCAGTGGCCTTTTCGCAGCGTATGCCGCCGGTGCAATACATGGCGACTTTCGGCTTGTTGTGCAGTCCCGTATTCCGGCGCACCCAATCCGGAAATTCGCGGAATGTCTTGGTCTTGGGGTCGAGCGCGCCGCGAAAAGCACCGATCGCCGTCTCATAGTCGTTGCGGGTGTCGATGACGATCGTATCGGGATCGGAGATCAGCGCATTCCAGTCCTTGGGCGCGATATAGGTGCCGACCACCTTGTTGGGGTCGATGTCCTCGACGCCCATGGTGACGATTTCCTTCTTCAGCTTCACTTTCATGCGCAGGAAGGGCATTTTCGAGGCGCGGCTTTCCTTGTGCTCCAGGCCCGCAAATTCCGGCTGGACGCGCAGGAAGGCGAGCACGGCGTGAATGCCGGCATCCGGTCCCGCGATCGTACCGTTGATGCCCTCATGCGCCAGAAGCAGCGTTCCCTTGACGCCGTTTTCCTCGCACAGCGCCTGCAGCGGGGCCTGCAAGCTGGCAAAGCGCGGCACGGATACGAAATGGTAGAGCGCCGCTACGAGGAACGGGCCGGTGTGTGTCAGGCTGTCGGTCATGCGCCGGAAATACAGAAAATTGACCGGTCGCGCAATTGCCTTCCGCGCAGGCGGCCGACCGCCTCCAGGATCGCGCCTGCCATCGCTCAACTTGCAGCCGTCAACCAGAGAAGCTCGATACGCTCCGATTCCTCGTCGGGATCATCGGCGAAGACGGCTTCGGCCTTGAGGAGGGCCTGCCGCCGGTCTTCCTGCTGGCGGACGATGATTGCCTCAAGAAGATGCGCCAGGTCGTCGTTGCGGGTGAAGAGCTGCGGCTCGGCTTCGACCAGTTCGCAGAGTACGGCAAGGTCATGGATGCGGCCGAGATCCTCGACGAGCTCCTTGGCCGCATCCTGCTTGGCCTTCATCGCACCCGGCCAGACGTCGCGCAGAAGAGCGTGGTAAAGCCGGTAGTCGTAGGTGCGTTTGCGCAGATCATGGAAATCGCCGGCCGATGCATCACCGTGGCAGTTGGCGAGCGCGGCCTCAGCCTTGCGCGCCGTGCGGCGCCAGCTCTTCGCCAGCATGCGGGCATTCTTGCGGTGGCTGCCATCGAAGGAGATTCCATCCAGAGCGGAAATCGCCTCTCTGAGCACGTCCGAGGTTTCCATCAGCTGCCGTTCAAGACCGCTTTCGGCCTCCGCCATCCAGTCGCGGCGCCCCTCGAGAATGATGACGATCCGGCCGAGTGCCTCGCTTTCCTCTTTCCCGCGGGCTGAATGCTGCAGATATTGCGCGGTGCCGATGAGCGCGGCAGCGTCGCGGATTGCCGAAAGCGAGCGCGCGGCGTCGCGCAACCTTGCATTTTCCTGCTCCTGGAAATCAGGCACCTCGCGTGCGACGAGCCGGTAGAGCGAGCGCAATCTCTTCAGGTTTTTTCGGAAGGAATGGATCGCCTCGTGCGCACCTTCCGGCCGTTCTTCGAGAAAGGTAATGGCACCTTCCAGCTGCTCGGTCGCGATGCTCCGGAATGCCTCGGTGAAATCGGCGTCAGGCCGAATGCGATAGGCCATGCCTGTCGTGCTCGTATTCTGTGGCAAGGGCCTGGTTGGAATAGCGGAAATCGCCGGTCACTTCGCGACCAAGCCAGGCAGGCAGGACGGGTTTGTCGGTTTCTGCCGTCATCTCCACCTCGGCAATCACCAGCCCGAGATGCTCGCCGGCAAAGACGTCGACTTCCCAGACGAAGCCCTGATGCGGGACGCGGTAGCGCGTCTTCTCGATGACGACGCCGATCGCGCTCTGCAACAGCTCCTCGGCATCGGCAATCGGGATGTCATATTCGAATTCGTCACGGGTGATGGCACTGCGGCCAATCTTGATCGTCAGCTTCGCTTTCCTGCCGTCGAGGGTGCGAACGCGGACGGAACGGTCGTCCATCGAGGCGATGTAACCCTGCCTCAGGACAGACTTGCTCTCGACGGCGGAACGCCATCCGTCGCCGCGTACAAGAAACTTCCGCTCGATCTCTTTCGCCATGTCAGTGAACCTTTTGTGACGAATGCCGCACGGTAGACCAATTTCCAAGCATTTCATACCTTCTTCTCACGCAGCCGGGTTTTATCTCGACAAGGGTCGGCGAGGGCGTTATTCGGGATGCAAATTTCAATCGTTTCAAGGAGGTCGTGCGACCATGGGCGAGAAAACAGAGAAGCTCCTTTCCATCCTGAAACTCCAGCCGGTCGTTCCGGTCCTGATCGTTGACGATGCCAGGTCGGCGGTGCCGCTGGCCCGCGCGCTTGTCGCAGGCGGCCTGAAAGCAATCGAGATCACCATGCGCACGCCGGCGGCGCTCGATGCCGTGCGCGCCGTCGCCGCCGAGGTCGAGGGCGCCGAAGTCGGCGCCGGCACCATCCTGAATGCCGCCCATTGGGAAGCGGCTGTCGAGGCCGGCTCGAAGTTCATCGTCAGCCCGGGCACGACGCAGGAGCTGCTTGATGCCGCTGCCGATTCCGACGTGCCGCTGCTTCCGGGAGCTGCGACCGCCAGCGAAGTCATGGCGTTGCGTGAGGAAGGTTATCAGGTGCTGAAGTTCTTTCCGGCTGAGCAGGCTGGGGGCGCCGCTTATCTTAAAGCGCTTTCTTCGCCGCTCGCCGGCACGCTGTTCTGCCCGACCGGCAGCATTTCGCTGAAGAACGCCAGGGATTATCTTTCGCTGCCGAACGTCGTCTGTGTCGGCGGTTCGTGGGTTGCGCCGAAGGAACTGGTCGCAGCCGGCGACTGGGCCGGCGTTACCAAGCTTGCGGCTGAGGCCGCCGCTCTGAAGGCCTGAGGTTGCATGAGCGGGGTATGAGCGCCAGGCACAGCCCCACGCCCAATATTTGTATTTCAGCCGTCGCAAACCTATGTTCTCCTCCGGCCTCAAACAGGGAGACGACGAGGAATGTTCGACGCAAAGAAGCTTCTCGACCAGTTCTTGGGTTCGCAGGTGCCGGGTCTCGGCGGTTCAGTCCGCGACAGGGCGGGCGAGGCCATACAGACGGCAAAGAACAATCCGATGAAGAGCGGCGCGATCGCAGCCGTGCTTCTCGGCACCAAGACCGGCCGCAGTATTGCCGGCAACGCATTGGCGATCGGCGGTCTTGCTGCTATCGCCGGCCTTGGCTATCAGGCTTACAAGAACTATCAGGCTGGGCAAGCGCCCGCGGCCCCCTCGGATGCGCCGTCGGCAAACAATCCGGTGCTCCTGCCGCCGCCCGTCGACTCCGGTTTCGGACCAGCATCGCCTGCCGGGAGCAACGAATTCGTGCTGGTGCTGATCCGGGCGATGATCGCCGCCGCCAAGGCCGATGGTCATATCGACGACGCCGAACGCGTCCTGATCATGGACAAGATCAAGGCTGCTGACGTCAGCGGCGAGGCTGCGGCTTTCATCGAGGGAGAACTTGCGTCTCCGACGGATATCGACGCGCTCGTTGCTGCGGCGCTCACGGAAGAACAGCGCGTCGAGCTCTACACCGCCTCGCGGCTGACCATCGATCCGGATTCGCGCGCCGAGCGCGGTTATCTCGATCTGCTCGCCGGCCGGCTCGGCCTTGCTGATCAGCTGGTCGACCATATCGAGGCGACGGTGTCATCCGCCAAGACGACCTTGTCACAGTGACATGCCGGCCGATTGCCTTTATCGGGCGACTGGCCTATCCACTCCCGGAGCCTTCCCCGGTCAAATTGACGCGTTCGTCAATTTAACCGGGGAAGGCTCTGGAATAGGGGAGTGAACATGCGCGATCTTGCAAATTTCAAGGGCTGCCCGGCGCCAAAGCCGGTTACGCTGAAAGGCCGTTTCGTCACCGTCGAGCCCTATCGCCGCGAGGAGCATCTCGAAGCGCTGTGGGAAGGGCTCGGCGGCATGGGCATCAACCCGCTGCTGCTCTATTTTTCGCAGGATGATTTCTCGGGCATCGAGGACTTCGCCAGCTGGCTGGAAAACGTCCACACCAAGTCCGGTTGGCTCACCCATATCTTCCGCGACAACGCCACCGGCAAGGTTGTCGGCATGGCGAACTACATGCGCGCCGACCCGGCAAACGGCGTCGTCGAAATCGGCGGCGTGGCTCATGGTCGCGCTATGAGCCGTTCGCCGCTGTCCACCGAAGCGCACTATCTGATGGCCAAACATGTTTTCGAAGATCTCGGCTATCGCCGCTACGAATGGAAATGCGATAATAAGAACGAGGCGAGCAAGACGACGGCACTGCGCTACGGCTTCAGCTTCGAAGGGGTGTTCCGTCAGCACATGATCTCCAAGCATCGCAACCGCGACACCGCCTGGTTCTCGATGATCGACGCCGAATGGCCGCTGATCAACGATGCTTTCGAGGCCTGGCTTTCGCCTGCAAATTTCGACGCGGCCGGCAATCAGATCCGTCGCCTGCAGGATATTCGTGCGGATCTGGAGAAGGAAAGGCTCGCGTGAGCCCGGAAAGCCGCTCGCAGGCGATCGCCGCCGCTGTCATCTTGCTCGGCGCCGGCCTCGTCGTCTACTTTCTGCCGACCATCGTTCTATGGATCGGCAATTTCTCGCCAACGCTGGGGATCGCCGTCGGCTTCTGCCTGATCATGGCGTTCTTTGCGATCTTCTGGCTGCGGGCGCGCTACCAGCGTCGCAGAGATAGACAGTAATCCAGGGGCGTCCGGGGGCACGGAGCCCTGAGGGTGTCTAGCCTTGCAGCGAAGCTCCGAGCAGGACGGCGCCCATCAGGATGACGAGCAGGGCGCCGAGGATTTCGATGGCGTTGCCGACCCAGACCGAAGCCGTCGAGCCGCGTCCGGAGAGACGGACCGCCGCACCTTTGGCGGTGACGGCAAGCGTCGCGAGCACGGAAACCGTGATCGCCGTGCCGAGCGACATGGCGGCGACCGAAAGCGCGCCGCCGAGATAGAGGCCGTTCAGCAACGAGAAAGTCATGACAAGCAAAGCCCCTGAGCAGGGTCGAAGGCCGACGGCTACGATCGCCGACCAAGCCTCTCGAGCGCTGAACCTGTCGCCGGCGAGCAGGGCCGGGTCCGGCACGTGCGTATTGCCGCAGGTCTCGCAGGCCATGCCGGGAACGAAGCTGTGGCCGGCGTTCACGGCCTGCGCCTTGCCGTTGAAGGCATAGGCCTGGCGTTCGGCTGCGTTATCCTTCCAATCCAGCATCATGGACACCGGACCGGCCGACGTCGCCACCAGCCGGCGGCGCGGCAGATTGCGAGCTATCAAACGCAGTTTGCGGAACAGCAGCCAGCCGCCGAAGAGGATAACCATGACGAAACTTATAATTTCCATGGCATGAGTGGCTGTCGTCAGTGTAATGCCGGTGCCGCGCAGCACCAGCCAGGCGCCGCCGACCAGCGCCACAGCGACGACGCCCTGGATGAAAGCCGAAATGAAGGAAATAACCACGCCGCGCTTCAACTCGACCTCGTTGGCGATCATGTAGGAGGAGATGACCGCCTTGCCATGGCCGGGGCCGGCGGCATGGAAGACGCCGTAGGCGAAGGAAAGGCCGACCAGCGATGTCAGCTGCCACGGATCCTCGCGCATGCCCTTCAACGCACCGGTCAGCGCCCGATAGAAAGCCTGCTGTTCATAGTTCACGTAGAGCAAAAGTGGCGCAAGCGGCCCGCCGGTCGGTTGGAAACTGGGTTCGGCCGTGCCGATGCCGAGCGGCGATTGCGCGTGGGCGAGGCTTGCCGCGGTCAGGAGCGCAAGGAGCGCCGCGGAAAGGATCAGGGACGGACGTTTTATCAGCATGTGAGCTCCAGCCGGGTGGCGAAGAGTTTGGACATGTTGGTGCCGGTGGGATCGTTGAAAAAGGCGTCTGTCAGCGACTGCTTGTTTTGCGAGATCACCTCGTCGGCATCCGGCCTTATCACCTGGTGCTTGCAGGCCTTGAAGCCGTCGCCCACCGTTGCCAGCTCGTTGTCTGTGGGGAAATCGATCGACGTATAGAGCGTCGGATCGTAGACGCCGAAGGTAAGCCTGCCCTTGAGCGGCATCTTCTCCACCGGCTTGACCGCAAAGAACATCAGGAGCTGGCCGTTCTTATAGTCGACATGGATGATGTCGGGCTGCTGGACGGTGATGCTCTTCCCGTTGATCGTCAGGTTCATGTAATAATCGTAATCGGCAAGCGATTGCTTCACCGTTTTGCCGACCTGCGCGAGTTCGTTCGGCTCCAGCTTCAGATCGGTGTTCTTGTCGAAATCCATGACGACCGAGGAGGAGAAGACCTCGTCAAAGCGCCAGACATTGCGCAGTTCCTCGATACTGCCGTCAGCGCCGGCCACGACTTCGAGCCGCGCCTCCACGAAGATGTGCGGATGCGCGAAGGCGGCGGCCGGCGCCAGCGAAAGAAGCGCGGTGATCAATGGTATGGATTTGTTCATGCGTCCCGCTGCCTTGTTCGCTCGACCCGAGTTCTTGCCAGAAATTGGGACGGAATTGGGACCGGCTTGTCGGTGAGTCCCGATCGGCACCGCTCCATCGTCCGGCCCGACCGGTCTTGCCGTGCAGATCTCACGGATGCTTCTTGAACCAGTTGTGCAGGTAATCGACAAAGATCCTCACCTTGGCCGGCAGGTAGCGCCGGTGCGGGTAGACGGCATAAATGCCGCGGTCGGTTGGTATGTAATCGTTGAATAGCGTCACCAGTTCGCCGCTTTCGATCGGCTTGCGGGCGATGAAATCGGGAATGAGGGCGATGCCGATGCCGGCGAGGGCGGCGCGGAGTGTCGCGTGCGGGCTGTTGACCTCGATCGGCCCGGAGACGGCGACGGCGAAGGTTGTGTTGTCAGGATTGTGGAAGCGGATGCTCCCCTGGGTGCGTGAATTGGTATCGACGATGAAGGGAAGATTGGACATGTCGCTTGGATGCTCCAGATCCGGATGGCGCTCGAGAAAATCCGGGGTGGCGCAGAGATGGACGCGGAAATCGGAGATCTTGCGAGCAATCATGCCGGAATCTTCGAGCTTGCTGATCCGGATCGCCACGTCAAAGCCTTCCTCGATCAGATCGACGAATCGGTCATCGGCGGCGATCTCCAGCGAAAGGTCCGGGTTCTCGCCGGCGAAATCGATCAGCGACTGGCCGACGTCGGCATCGACGAAGGTGCGGGGGACGGAGACGCGCAACCGTCCCTTCAGCTGTGCATTGTTTTCGCGCACTAGATCGGCAAGGTTGTCGATCTCCTTCAAAATGTCGGAGGCGCTGCGATAATAGGTGTGGCCGGCCTCCGTCATAGAGAACTGCCGGGTCGTGCGGTTGAGCAGCAACGCGCCGAGTTCGTCTTCCAGTTCGCGCACATATTTGGACAGCAGCGCCTTCGAGCGGCCGGTGCGCCGCGCGGCGGCGGAAAAGCCTTCGGCCTCGACGACTTCAATGAAGGCGCGTATGCGGGTCAAGGTGTCCATGAAATCCCCACAGGTGTTTTGGAATGTTGAACAAATCGCGCCGGTTTGTTCAATTATTTTTTGACCTCAAGATCAAAAAATCGCTTGATTATGAAGGCGAATATTCTTATCTCACCAGTCAGCCCAAAGTCGCACGTGCCCATGGGTGTCCGCCGAACCCTCGAATTGGTGAGGAAATCGGTAAGGTACCTGGAATTAACCCCTCCAGTCGCTATTCCGGCCAACCGGAAAATGCGAGGACGCCTGAAGCAACGACGGTGCGGGCCTTTTTGTTCTCTCCCTGCTTTCCATCAGCGGGGGTTACTGAAGAGGCACACCATCATTGCCGGAAGTGCGGTTGGGACTCTCCCTCCAATCCATGGCAGACAAAGCCGAACTTACACCGCGTTTGCGGCGTTGGTTCATTATCCGCGCATCGAGCGCTTGCTGTGGTTCCGGGGTCTCCACCGGCTGGTTCCAATGCGAGTTCTCGTATGCCCTTTGTCCTCCGGATCATGCCGGAGCTCTGGAACTGGAAGAGGGAACTGATATGACCACCCAGCGCATCCGCGACTTTCTCGCAACCCGACGTCCCGACGGTCCCTGCCTCGTGGTTGACCTCGATGTCATCAGCGACAATTTCCACGCTTTCCGCCACGCCATGCCGGATAGCGCCATCTACTACGCCGTCAAGGCCAACCCGGCTCCGGAAGTGCTGAAGCTGCTCGCCAGCCTCGGCTCCAATTTCGATTGCGCATCCGTTGCCGAAATCGAAATGGCGCTCGAAGCCGGTGCGACCGCCGCCCGCATCTCCTATGGCAACACGATCAAGAAGGAACGTGATGTCGCCCGCGCGCATACGCTCGGCGTCAGCCTCTTTGCTGTCGACAGCCACGAGGAAGTCGAGAAGATCGCGCGCGCCGCGCCCGGCGCCCGTGTCTTCTGCCGCGTGCTGACCGATGGCGAAGGCGCCGAATGGCCGCTGTCGCGCAAGTTCGGCTGCGTTCCGCAGATGGCCGTCGACGTTCTCGTCTACGCTCATCAGCTCGGCCTGCAGTCCTACGGCGTCTCCTTCCATGTCGGGTCGCAGATGACCAAGGTCGATGCCTGGGATTCGGCTCTTGCCGATGCCAAGCGTGTCTTCGTCCAGCTGGCCAAGCAGGGCATCCACCTGCAGATGGTCAACATGGGCGGCGGCTTCCCGACCAAGTATCTGCGTGACGTTCCGTCCGCGGAAGCTTACGGAAAGTCGATCTACCAGGCGCTGCGCACGCATTTCGGCAACCAGATCCCGCAGACGATCATCGAGCCGGGCCGCGGCATGGTCGGCAATGCCGGCGTCATCAAGGCTGAGGTCGTGCTGATCTCCAAGAAGTCGGACAATGACGACGCGCGCTGGGTCTTCCTCGACATCGGCAAGTTCGGCGGTCTCGCCGAAACCATGGACGAGGCTATTCGTTACCCGATCCGCACCGAACGCGACGGCGACGAGATGGAGCCCTGCGTGATCGCCGGCCCGACCTGCGACTCGGCTGACGTGCTGTATGAAAAGAACCTCTACCCGCTGCCGCTGTCCCTGACGATCGGTGACGAGGTCCTGATCGAAGGCACCGGCGCCTATACGACGACCTACTCGGCAGTCGCTTTCAACGGCTTCGAGCCGCTGAAGGCCTACGTCATCTAAGGTCTTGTTTCTGCTAGTCCCGTCACCAGCCGGGGCGGCAAATCCACAATTCTCCGAAGTCACCGTCTGAAGCGGTTTTGAGTGCGGGAGGCCACGATGGCCGCTGTTCTTGATTCTGTCCGCGCATTCTTTGCGCCTTCCATTTTCACCATCGACGCCGAAAATCCGTCGGATGTCGTCGCGCGTGAAAACCTGCTCGATCGCGTCATGGGCATTGACCGTCGCAAGAAGTCGTCGGAGAAGATCCGCCGCAACCGCATTGCGGCCGAAGGACTTGCGCTGGTCGCTCGTGATCGCGACGGCCATCTGATCGGCACAGTGCGGCTCTGGAACGTCGAGGCCGGCGTCAACGCTGAAGGCACGCCGATCAATGCGCTGCTGCTCGGTCCGCTGGCCGTCGATTGCCGTCACGGCGGCAAGGGCGTCGGCTCGGCCCTGATGCGCGCGGCGATCCTCGAGGCAAAGAACCGCGGGCATGGCGCGGTCCTGCTCGTCGGCGATGCCGCCTATTACGAGCGTTTCGGCTTCTTCGCCGAAAAGGCTCGCCATCTTGTCATGCCCGGTCCGTTCGAACGTTCGCGCTTTCTCGCCCTTGAGCTCACCGACGGCTGGCTTGACGGCGCGGCCGGAATGATCGTCCCCTCGGGACGCATGCTGGCCAGGGCGCCGGTTCGCCGCGCAGCTTGAGCTGCGCGCCCGCCGGGCAGGTGGGGATCTCTTCCCTGGTCGGCGACGTCCGCGCCGCTTGGCCATGTAGGCAGGCGGGCCTGCGATGGTTGCGGCGCGGATTGTCTTTCAGTGACAGAGCGGTGAGGAGTGCGAATAATGGGCTCACCAGCAGACACGATCGCGTGAAAAGTGCCATAGGGCATGCGAAGATGCCGCTGCGATATCCTATCATGTGCCGCATGATCCGTATTTTTTCCCTTCTCCTTTTTCTCTGCCTGCCGTTTGGCGCAACAGGCCCGGCGTCTGCCCAGGGCACGGCATCCGCCGCCGGGCTTGGTCCGCGTCTCGACCAAGCGGCGACCGATCCGGCGCTGCGACCGCTCAAGACGGTGGTCGTCGCTCGTGAGGGACGCGTGCTCGCCGAACGCGCCTTCCGTGGTCATTCGCCGTCGGAATCGACCAATATCAAATCCGCTTCGAAATCGATCATTTCGGCGCTTGTCGGTATCGCGATCGGCAAAGGACTGCTTGATGGGCCGGACCAGAAGATCGCGCCGATCCTGAAGGCCGATCTTCCTTCATCGGCTGATCCGCGCCTCAACGACATCACTATCGGCAATCTTCTCTCCATGCAGGCGGGGCTCGACCGTATGTCCGGGCCGAATTATGGCCGCTGGGTCTCCTCGCGCAACTGGGTGCGCTTTGCCCTTTCGCAGCCTTTCGTCGACCAGCCCGGTGGGGAGATGCTCTATTCCACCGCATCCACGCATCTGCTTTCGGCCATTCTGACCAAGGTCAGCGGCCGGTCGACCATGGCGCTGGCGCGCGAATGGCTCGGCCCAATCGAGGGTTTCCGCATCGGCGCATGGGAGCGCGACCCGCAGGGGATCTATCTCGGCGGCAATCAGATGGCGATGAGCGCCCGGTCCCTGCTTGCCTTCGGCGAGCTCTATCGCAATGGCGGGCGTACGACGGAGGGAGTGCAGGTGGTGCCTGCCGACTGGATCGTGCAATCCTGGCAGCGCCGTACCAATTCACGCTTCTCCGGCGACGAATATGGCTATGGCTGGTTCACGCGTGAGATCGGCAGCGAGCAGGTGCATTTCGCCTGGGGTTATGGCGGCCAGATGCTCTACATCGTGCCGTCGCTCGATCTGACCGTCGTCATGACCTCGGAAGAGAGCGGTCCCTCGGCCCGAAACGGCTACCGGGATTTGCTGCACGATCTGCTGGCCGATATCATCGGCACGGTGCGGGCCGCTTGACCACGGCGGCGGCAGGGAAAACCACCGATCGTTCAAGTTTTAACGAAGGCTCCAATCAAACCGCAAAATCCTTGCTGTAGGTTCCGCCACCAGAACTTCGGAAAAGCGCCATGCTACTGGATCTCAGGACGATCTATTTCATCGTTGCCGTAAGCTGCTTCGTGCTGGGGATTCTCCAGCTTGCAGCCTATGCAACAGGCCGCTTCGAGAGGTGGCCGCTTTGGTGGGGCTTGAGCAACCTCTTCGTCGGCGTCGGTTCCTTCCTCGTGGCGCTGCGCAATTTCGTTCCCTACGCGGTCTCGGTCGACGGCGGCAATATCGTCACCGTCGCGGGTTATATGCTGATGTTTTTTGCCGTGCGCGTCTTTTCGGGACGGGTTCTCGACCAGCGCACCTTCTGGCTTGCCATCTCTCTCGTCAGCGTTCCCGTCGTGCTGATCGTCAGCGATCCCGCAGCGGTCTCGGCAAGGCTTCTTTACGTCTCAGTCATCTGCAGCCTATGCGATCTTGCGGTCGCAGGGGAGGCGATCAGCATTGTCCGCCGCGAGAAGCTCTATTCCGCCGGTCTGCTCATCGGCCTCTATGTCTGCACCGCCATGATCTTTGCGGTCCGCAGCATCCTTGCTGCGACCGGCGAGATCGGCGGGCCGGATCCATTCGGCGGCAGCGTGGTCCATAGCTGGATGGGGGTATCGGCGGTGGCTTTCATCATGCTGCGCAGCATGGCCATGGTGCTGATGGCAGCCGAGCGCAGCCGCAATCAGCTGACCGAACTCGCCCATCACGATCCACTGACCGGCGCACTCAATCGGGGCGGCCTTGCCCAGCATTTGCCCGCTCTCGCTTCCCGGCCGATATCGCTGCTGATCATCGATATCGACCATTTCAAGCAGCTGAACGACAGGCATGGCCACGCCGCCGGCGACGAGATCCTGCGGCTTTTCGCCAGCATTTGTAAAGGCATCATGCGCTCAAACGATCTGCTCTCCCGGCAAGGCGGAGACGAGTTCCTGGCGGTGCTGAAAAACCTCTCCCAGGAAGATGCGGTGGCGATTGCCGAGCGCATCCGTCTCGACTTCGCCGCCGCCGTCACGCAGCGGCAGGATCTCGCCGTCTTTCCGACGCTGAGCATCGGCGTCGCCACGCGGGAAGGCGGCGGAGAATTCGAACGGCTCGTACACAAGGCCGACGAGGCGCTCTATCGCTCGAAGCGTGAAGGTCGCAACCGCGTCGAAGCCTTCGGAGAAAATCAGCAGGCTGCCTAAGGGCCGTACTTATCGGCGAAGCCTAGGTGCCGCCTTTGATGTATTTGGACGTCGTAGAAAAGCCTCACTTGAAATCGCATTTGCGCAGGGCGAACCATCGCGTCGCATACTGAACCCGACTATTTGCTCATAGAGAATTTGATGTCAGTAATTCGCAAGCTCCTATTCGGGCTGACGGCAGCTTTTGTCGTTATGATTGTTGTCGGCGCCGGTTGGCTCTGGCAGGTCGCCGGCGTTTATGGGTTCAACACGATATTGCGCCGTGGCGGAACCTACTGGATCACCGTTAAGCCTGACGATGAGCGGCTATCGGCCTCGATGCAATTGGCGTTGAAGAGCCCGGTTCCGGCCGTGCAGCCGGGATCGCTGGCCTGGCAAGAACCTGAAATTGGCTTCGAGGTGGCGGAGCTGCCGGTGCTTGCCAATGGTCGTGAAGTCGATCGCATTTTCCTCAGCAGAATTGATCCGGCGCGCTTCCGCTTCGTCGTCCACAATGCGTCACAGGGTGTTAAGGGCATTGACGAATGGGAACATGCCTTGCCCAAGGCCGTGCTGATCGTCAATGGCAGCTACTACGACATGCATGGCCGGCCCGACACGCCCTTCATCAGTGAGGGTGTAGCGATGGGTCCCCAGCAGTATGATGCGAAGGCAGGCGCCTTCATCGCGGACGCTGCCTCCGCCGACATCCGTGACCTGACCCATCAAGATTGGGGAAGCGCCTTCGCCGGGGCGACGAATGCGATGGTTTCTTATCCGCTCCTGATCGGCGACGATGGTCAGACTCATGTGAATGTGAAAAGCCGCTGGCTGGCCAATCGAACCTTTGTCGCCAAGGATGGCTCAGATCGCATCGTGATCGGCACGACGAAGGAGGCGTTCTTTTCTCTCGATCGGTTGGCGGAATTTCTCAAGGCGTCGCCACTTGATCTCAAGGTCGCCCTTAACCTTGACGGCGGACCCCTCGCGCACCGCAGCGTTCGGCTGAACGGGTATAGCCAGAAATTTTATGCGCGATGGGAGGCGCAGGTCGAGGATGACAACGTCAAATTGCTACGTTGGCCGATTCTTCAGGCCACTTGGGCCATGCCGATGGTTTTGACGGTCGAGCGGAGATAGTTTGAGGGCAAAGCCGCAAGAACAATACCTGTCGTCTCCGCCGGCATTCGAGCTCCGTCGTCACATCGCAATCGATTCATCGATCGGAGGATTTGCGCTAAATATTCTGATCCATCGTCTCGGCCGGGATCTCATCGCCGCGATGGATACGAACGACAGCGGCCGGCACGCCGGCGACCGTGCAATGTTCGGGAACCGGCTTCAGCACGACGCTGCCGGCGGCGATTTTGCTGAAGGCGCCGATTTCGATATTGCCGAGTATCTTGGCGCCGGCGCCAATCATCACGCCGTGGCGGATCTTCGGATGACGGTCGCCCGTCTCTTTGCCGGTGCCGCCTAGCGTGACGTTCTGGAGGATCGACACTTCGTCCTCGATGACAGCCGTTTCACCGATGACGATGCCCGAGCCATGGTCGAGCATGATGGCGGCGCCGATCCGTGCTGCCGGATGGATATCGGGGCCGAAGACCAGCGAGGCCAGATTGGCGAGCCAGGTGGCAATCTCCGGGCGGCCGCCGTTCCAGAGCGCATGGGCGATGCGATGGGTCTGCAGCGCATGGAAGCCTTTGAGGTTCAGAAGCGCGTGCAGAAACGTCGTGCAGGCCGGGTCGCGCTCGCGTACGGCGGCGAGATCGGCCTCGACTTTCCGCATGATGTCGTCATCAAGCGCAGACAGGATGAGATCCAACAGATCGCCTGTTTCAACTTGCGCCACCGCGAGCCGCGCGGCTAGCACGCGGGCGAGGATCTCATGGCTGCCGGCAGCGTCCGTCACCTGCTCGGCAAGCAGCCGCCGCAATATCGGCTCGCGCGTCGCAAGCTCGTTCGCCTCGGCGCGGATCACGGCCCAGACGGCGGATACGCTATCGAGGGACTGAGCCTGTGGCTCGGCCAAACCGAGGCCGGTCGATTCCGGCATTGGCGTTTCCTCCGTCCGTCACGCCCAGGTGATCGCTGCGCGGATTTTTATGTTTCCTCTGGCCAAGACAGTGGCAAGCCCGATATTCTAAAGCCTTGGCATCCGATCTTCTAGCCAGTTCGTTCAGGCAGGCGTCGGCTTCGGAAGCCGGCGCGCGAATGAAAGAGCACGTCAGGCTCTTCTTTCCCAGGCGTCTGCAGCGGGCAGCGGCTCCCACAGAGTGACAGGCCGAATCCTTACCGCCGCTCGTAGTTGGTCGGCGCCAAGTGCGACGATTTTAGGTTCCGTCAAGGCATCGGCCATTGCGGGTAACGCAGCCTCATGCCGAAATGTCGACGACACCGCAATCGCCGGCTTCCGAGGCGAACGCAAGCAGCTTGCCGTCCCTGCTCCAGCTCATCGCCGTGATCGCGCCCTTGCCGGGGCGGCGAAGCAGCGCTTCCTTGCTGTCGGCGATGCGCACAGCCAGGATCATCCCATCGACGAAGCCGATGGCAAGGATATCCTCCAGCGGATGGAACTTCACCGACGTCGCCATGATGTTGGCGCGAGTGCCGAGCTCCAGCGGCGCCTTTCCCATCGGCCCGTCCTTGCTCTGGAACGGCCAGACGATGGCCGCCGGCGCGCCCGAGGAGGCGAGCCATTTGCCCTTGACCGACCAGGAGAGGGATTTCACCTTGGAGGGGTAGCCGGTCATGCGCATGTGCCGGGCTTCCGCGCCGGGTTTGCTGTCGAGCTTCCAGCCATGCAAGGCGTTTTCCTGCATCGAGGTGACGAGGAAATTGCCGTCAGGCGAGAAGGTCACGCCGGTATGCGCACCCTTCCATTCGAGATCGACCGGTTTGGCGCTCATGCCGACCCAGTGGAGCGACACGCCATTGTAACGGGCGGCGGCGATGCGCAGACCCTTCGGCGCGAAGGCGATTCCTTCGACGGTGCGCTCCTCAGCGAATTCCTTGGTCGTGCCGTCGGCAAGACGCACGAGCGAACTCTTGCCGTAGGAATAGGCGATGGCGCCTTGCGGGCCGGCCGCGACCTGAGAAATCCACTTGCGCGGCGCGGTCGCGAGCTCGCTGACGCTGCCGTCGGCGGCGATGCGCAGGACCTTGCCATCCTCGCCGCCGGAGATCAGGCTTTCGCTGTAGGGATCGCGGATCGCGGTGAGCATGCCCTGATGGGCCTCTGAAACCTTCTCGCCGCCATCCAGCCGGTGAAACGTACCGTTTGCGCTTGCGAAGAAGGGGACATCACCCAAAAATTCGACGGCCAGAACGTGGCCGTCGAGATCAAGCGGCGCAACTGTCGGCATCAGGCGGCTGCCTCGCAGGCCTTGAAGGAAGCCTCGAGTTTTTCGCGGTCGAGATCGCGGCCGATGAAGACGAGACGGCTTTCATGCTTCTCGCCATCCTTCCACGGACGCTGGTGATCACCCTCGATGATCATGTGTACGCCCTGGACGACGTAACGCTGGGGATCGTCCTTGAAGGCGATGATGCCCTTGAGGCGAAGAATGTTCGGGCCTTGCATCTGGGTGACTTTCTGAATCCACGGGAAGAAGCGCTCCGGATTCATCTCGCCGCCGCGCAGCGACACCGACTGCACCGTCACATCATGGATCGCCGACATCGCACCATGATGGTGATGGTCGTGATCATGGCCATGATCGTGATGGTGGTGGTCGTGATCATGATCGCAATCCGGGCCGCAGACGTGGTCGTCATGGCCGTGTTCCAGGAAATGCGGATCGTTTTCGAGCGCGCGCTCCAGGTTGAAGGCGCCCTGATCGAGCACGCGCGCGAGATCGACGCCGGAGCGGCTGGTCTTGTAGACGCGGGCGGCCGGGTTGATGGCGCGGACGATGTCTTCGATCACATCGAGCTCTTCCGGGGTAACGAGGTCGCTCTTGTTGATGACGACGACGTCGGCGAAGGCGATCTGGTCTTCGGCCTCACGGCTGTCCTTCAGGCGCAGCGGCAGGTGCTTGGCGTCGACGAGGGCGATGACGGCGTCGAGCTCGGTCTTGGCGCGAACGTCGTCGTCCATGAAGAAGGTCTGGGCGACCGGTACCGGATCGGCGAGACCTGTCGTCTCGACGATGATGCCGTCGAAACGGCCGGGGCGGCGCATCAGGCCCTCGACGACACGGATCAGGTCGCCGCGCACCGTGCAACAGACGCAGCCGTTGTTCATCTCGTAGATTTCTTCATCCGACTCGACGATCAGGTCGTTGTCGATGCCGATTTCGCCGAACTCGTTGACGATGACCGCGTATTTCTTGCCGTGGTTTTCGGAGAGGATGCGGTTGAGCAAGGTCGTCTTTCCCGCACCGAGATAACCGGTGAGCACAGTGACGGGAATAGGCTTCTGGGTGGAGATCGCGTCGGTCATGAGAACCTCTAAATTAGGCGTACGGCCGAGCGGCTAGGGATCGGCCGCTTGAACGGTTGGTCTCATATAATGGCATGGGCACGGCAGTTCAAAGGATTTTATATGTTATAAGATCACGTTGCCGGCCGATGCGGATGATCCCTCTTCAACTCAGTGCGCTGACGTCGAAGGCATCGACATCCTCCAACAATTCCACCAACCCCTTCACCGCATGGGCAATCAGCGCCTCGCCCTTTTCAGCCGTCGCAGCCGCGGCATTGCCCGCCACGCCTTGTTCATTGATATCCGACATCTTCCAGCCGAAGGCATGCGGGCCGTAGGCGCGCAGGTGCTTGAAGCGGGTGGCGAATTCCGTCTGCCGCGAGGGAAAATCCTCAGCCTTTGCCATGTCTACCTTGTCGGGGTGAAGCGCCAGCATCACCGAGGTCTCGATATCGCCGCCATGGATGCCGATCGCCTTTTCTGCCAGTGGGATCACGCCATCCGGCAGGCCGAAGCGGGTCCAGCTCGTCGCTACCGCCAGCATGGCAAAGCGGACCCGCGCCTCGGTCGCGACGACTGATATCAGAGGCGAATTGCCGCCATGGGCGTTCAGCATCACGAATTTGCGAATGTCTCTCTTCGCCAACCCTTCGGCAATGCCGAGCCAGCGGTTGACCGCTTCTTCGAAGGCGAGCGTCTTCGTTCCTTCAACATCCATATGCTCTATGGAATATCCGACCGATTCGGCGGGCAGGAAGGTAACGGGTAGGCCGGCGGGCAGGGCCATCTTCAATCGTCCGGCGATGCCTTCGGCAATCAGCGTGTCCGTTTCGAAGGGCAAGTGAGGGCCGTGCTGCTCGTGGGCGCCAAGCGGCAGTACGGCGATCGGATGGCGCCCGGCAGGGGCGCAGACCGAGCCGCTGTCCTCGAAACGGGGCGAAGGCGTCATCATCCGGTCGTTGCCTCTTGTTTATGACGAGATCATGGGCAATGTCATAGCGCAGTGGCGTCGGGGCTTAAAGATCAAAGGGATGGCTATGGGAAAGAAGCATAAGGACGGCAAGAAGAGCAAGTCCAAGAAGAAGGACCAGACGGAGTACACGCTCGTCGATCTTTCTCCGGCGCTCACCCAGGCGGCCCGTTCCATGCGCACGGTGCTCTCGCGCAACCTGTTCGAAAGCGGTCTCTATGCCGGCCAGGACGGCGTCATTCTCTCGCTTGCCGAGAGCGACGGCATGACAGCGGGCGGTCTTGCGCAAAAGCTCGGCGTGAAAGCGCCGACGATGACGCGCACAATCGGTCGCATGGAGGCGCAGGGGTTTCTCGAGCGCAAGCCCGATGCCGAGGATGCACGCCTCACCAAGGTCTATCTCACTGCGCTGGGCCGTGACAGCGTGCGGGCGATCGAGATGGCGGCCTCGGCCTGCGACAGGCTGGCGACGCAGGAATTTTCAGAAAAGGAAATCCGCAATCTGGTTCGTCTGCTGAAGGCGATCGACGCCAATCTGCAGGCCGAAGCGCAGGCTATCGAAGAGCCGGACGAAGACTGAAATTTCCCCTGAAAGACGAATTGCCTCCGCCGGTTAAATCTTTTAATTAAACATTTTAAGGGCGGCGCCGTTTCCGGCGTGGTCTCTTGCTGCCTTGCGTGCTGCCTGGAGGAGGACACGTGGTCCAGAAGATCAAGCTTTCGACAATCGCCGAGACGCTCGGCATCTCAACGGCGACCGTGTCGCTCGCCTTGCGCGACAGTCCGCTCGTCGCCGGCAATACGCGGGAGAAGATCAAGGAGCAGGCGCGCGCGCTCGGCTATATCTACAATCGCCGCGCCGCCAGCCTGCGCACCTCGCGCTCGGGCATCATCGGCGTCGTCGTCCACGATATCATGAACCCATTTTACGGGGAGATTCTGAAGGCGATCGAAAGCGAGCTCGATCGCAGCCGTCACACCTTCATTCTTTCCAACCATTACGACAATGTCGAAAAGCAGCGCACCTTCATCGAGACGCTGCTGCAGCTCGGCGGCGACGGCGTCATCATGTCTCCAGCAATCGGTACGCCGCCGGAAGATCTGCAACTGGCGGAAGAGAACGGCATGCCGGCGATCCTGGTCGCCCGCTCGATGGACGGTCTGGAGCTGCCGACCTATCGCGGTGACGACAGCTATGGCATCTCGCTCGCCACCAACCACCTGATCGGTCTCGGTCACCGCTCAATCGCCATGATCGGCGGTACGGACCAGACATCCACCGGCCGCGACCGCTACCAGGGCTATGTCAATGCCCTGCGCAAGGCGGGCATCGAAGTCGATCCGAACCTGCGCATTCCCGGGCCGCGCTCGAAGCAGGGCGGTTTCGAGGCGGCGGTACATTTCCTCTCGCTGCCGCAGAAACCGACGGCGGCCGTCTGCTGGAACGACCTCGTCGCGATTGGTCTGATGAACGGCATTGCCCGCGCCGGCCTGGTGCCGGGCCGGGATATTTCCGTTACCGGTTATGACGATCTCGAGGAGGCCTCGATCGCCACGCCGGCGCTGACAACCGTCTGGAACGGCCAGACCGAAGTCGGCCGCCTGGCTGCGCGCGCGCTTCTCGATCGTCTTGCCGGCAGCCACGAACCGGATGGCATGCATCTCATCAAGCCGGAAATGCGCATCCGCCAGTCGACCAGTCCCCATCGGCCCCGCGCCTGAACCAGCCCCCGTCCAAGAGGAAAAGCCATGTCCCGCATCGCCATTCTCGTTCCTGGGAAGATACACGAGCGTGTTCTCGAAAGGCTGAAGGATCGTTTTGAGATCATCGCTGTCACCCGCGAGGAAAAGCTAGCGCTCGACAGCGACACCGCCGGCCGCATCCGCGGCGTCGCCGTCTCCGGCGCTTTTCCCGGCGCCTGGATGGACCAGTTGCCTGACGTCGAGGTGATCGCCAGTTTCGGCGTCGGTTATGACGGCATCGATGTGAAGCGTGCGGCGGAAAAGGGTATCGTCGTCACCAATACGCCGGACGTTCTGAACGACGAGGTTGCTGATACGGCGATCGGCCTGCTCCTGAACACCATTCGCGAGCTGCCGCGGGCCGAAGCCTGGCTGCGTCAGGGCAATTGGAAGCCGGGCACGGCTTATCCGCTGTCACGCTTTTCGCTCAAGGGCCGTCATGTCGGGCTCTACGGCCTTGGCCGCATCGGCGTCGAGATCGCTAAACGGCTGGAGCCGTTCAAGGTGAAGATCAGTTATCACACGCGTTCGCGCCATCCGGATGCACCGTATGATTATCACCCGACGTTGAAGGGATTGGCGGAGGCGGTGGACACGCTGATCGCCATCGTTCCGAAAACGCCGCAGACGCATAAGACGATCGATGCCGATATCCTGGCCGCTCTCGGTCCGAACGGAATTCTCGTCAATGTCGGCCGCGGCTGGACGGTTGACGAAGAGGCGCTGAGTGCCGCCCTCGCATCAGGCGCGCTCGGTGCGGCCGGCCTCGACGTCTTTTACGAAGAGCCGAGCGTCCCATCCGGCCTGCTGGAAGCGGCCAATGCCGTGCTGCTGCCGCACGTTGCTTCGGCCTCCGTGCCCACGCGCATGGCAATGGCCGATCTGGTCGCCGACAATCTCGTCGCCTGGTTCGAGGTGGGGGCGGCGCTGACGCCGGTGCCGGAGACACCGCAAAAGGCGAAGCGAGACTGAGCTCGGCTGCCTCTGAGATACCATGCGTGCTTGAGGACGCACAAAGGACGCTCGTGCTTTCCGGAAATCGGCACCGACGGTCGGCCGATGCGCTAGGCGATCGCCTGCGCGGCGACAACCGCCAGTTTTCTGGCGGCGTAGCTGCGGACGGCGTCGCCGAAGGCGGCAAACAGCTTGTTCGACGCCTTGTCGGTTTCGGCCCAATATTCCGGATGCCATTGTACGCCGACGGCGAAGGCCCGGGCATCGATAACGGATACTGCCTCCACCGTGCCGTCTTCGGCGGTGGCTTCCACCTGCAGGCGCGGTGCGGTTCTGGCGATCGCCTGGCGATGCAGCGAATTCACGCGGATATCGCCCGGGCCGAGAATGCCTGATATGCAGGAGCCTTCCTTGACATGGACGGTCTGGCGGATGGCATACATGCCGTCACGGTCGACGCCCTCCGGCCGGCGATGGTCCCAGATGCCGGGCTGCTCATGGATCTCGCTTGCCAGCGAGCCGCCGAGAGCGACGTTCAGTTCCTGAATGCCGCGGCAGATGGCAAGCAGTGGGATGGCGCGGTCGATGGCGCGGCGAATGAGCGGCAGGCTGGTGGCGTCGCGCGCCGGGTCGAAGGGGCCGTCCCGGTCGGTCGCCTCGGCGCCGTAAAGCGAGGGATGCACATTGCTGGCCGAGCCTGATACCAGCAGACCATCGACGCGGTCGAGCACCGCGTCGGGATCATAGCCTGCCTCGAAGGCCGGGATCACGAAGGCCATGACGCCGGCCGCATTCAATGCGGCACTGAGATATTGATGCTGTACGGCATGCCAGGTCGCGCCGTCGAAGCTGCGGATATCGGCAGGAATGGCAATGATCGGTTTCGTCATCTTTGCACCGGTAAAATCTTCTGCTCGTCGTTTTTGCCGCCAGAACGGTGGTGATGTCAACGCCTGGCTTTGTCCGACGACCAATTGCGCCGCAAACGGCGTCGCGGTTCCGGCGCCCGCGCTAAGCTGCTGATTTTGATGGGCGCCGCGCGCGCTCCCTATTGCTATCCTGATGCCAAAGGCTAATAGACTAAAGCTTGAATCGCGGCCCCCTCCATGCTTAGCTCTGCCCTCGCTGCGGGTAGGGATGGATTGGCCGCGCAGTGCCATCTATACGGGAGGTTTTTTGATGGATCGTCGTTCGTTTTTCAAGAAGGCGGGAACCGCCGGCGCCGGAGCGGTTGCCGCAACGGCGCTGGCAGCGCCTGCGATCGCGCAGGAGAATCCGAAGATCGCATGGCGTATGACGTCATCGTTTCCGAAGAGCCTGGACACGATCTATGGCGGTGCGGAAGACATCGCCAAGCATGTTGCCGCCGCCACCGACGGTAATTTCACGATCCAGCCTTTCGCGGCCGGTGAAGTCGTGCCGGGCCTGCAGGCTGTCGATGCGGTGGCCGCAGGGACCGTCGAGGCAGCACACACCACCTCCTATTATTTCGTCGGCAAGGATCCGGCCTATGCCTTCGGAACAGCCATCCCGTTTGGATTGAACAGCCGCCTGACCAATGCCTGGTTCTACGAGGGCAATGGCAATACGCTGATGAACGAGTTCTACGCCACACAGGGCATGTATGCCCTGCCGGCCGGCAATACCGGCGCGCAGATGGGCGGCTGGTTCCGCAAGGAGATCAATACGCTTGACGATCTGAAGGGTGTGAAGATGCGCATTGCCGGCCTTGCCGGACGCATCATGGAGAAGGTCGGCGTCGTCCCGCAGCAGATTGCCGGCGGCGACATCTACCCGGCGCTCGAAAAGGGCACGATCGATGCGGCCGAGTTCGTCGGTCCCTATGACGACCTGAAGCTCGGCTTCCACAAGGTGGCGAAATACTACTATTACCCGGGCTGGTGGGAAGGTGGCCCGACGGTGCACGCCTTCTTCAACCTGGAAAAGTGGAGCAACCTGCCGAAGCACTATCAGGCAGCGCTCGCCGACGCCTGCGCCTTCGCCAACACCAACATGCTGGCGAAATACGACATGAAGAATCCGACGGCGCTGAAACAGCTCGTTGCGGAGGGTGCGACGTTGCGCCCCTTCAGCCAGGAGATCATGGAAGCCTGCTTCCAGGCGGCAATGGGCATCTACGGCGAAATTTCGGCCAACAACCAGTATTTCAAGAAGATCTACGAGGACCAGACCGCCTTCAAGCGCGACGCCTATCTCTGGATGCAGCTTTCGGAATACACCTTCGATACATTCATGATGATCCAGCAGCGGGCCGGGAAGCTTTAGGCTTGCCACGACCGACATCGACGCTTTAGGCGAATGCAAGAAAAACCCCGGATCATTGATCCGGGGTTTGTTTTTGTTTGGCTATTTGGCTGGCGCCGGCGGGGCGCCCGGCAGGCCGTTCAGCGGCGGCAGGGTCAGGCCCGGAATCTGCGGCGAGCCGTTGCCCCCGCCGCCCACCGGCGGCAGGCCGAGCTGGCCGCCGAAGCCGGGGACTTCGATCTTGATCGAGTTCGGATCGACCTTGGGGCCATGATCCAGCCAGTAGGTGACCGACTGCGGCCAGAAAATCACGATCGCCACGAGGATGATCTGCATGCCGACCCAGGGAAGGGCGCCCATGTAGATATCCGAGGTCTTGACGTCCTTGCTGGCGATCGAGCGGAGGTAGAAGAGCGCAAAGCCGAAGGGCGGATGCATGAAGCTGGTCTGCATGTTGACGCAGATCAGCACGCCGAACCAGATCAGGTCGATCCCAAGACTGGTGGCTACGGGGGCGAGCATCGGGATGACGATGAAGGCAATCTCGAAAAAATCGAGAAAGAAGGCGAGCACGAAGATGAAGATGTTGACGAAGATCAGGAAACCGACCGGGCCGCCGGGAATCCCCGACAGCATGTGCTCGATCCAGCGCGAACCATCCATGCCCTGGAAGACCAGGCTGAAGCAGGTGGAGCCGATCAGGATCATCACCACCATCGACGTAATATGGGTGGTCGATGTCATTGCTTCGCGGATCAGCGGCCAGGTAAGACGGCGGTTCATGGCTGCCAGGGCCATGGCGCCGACGACGCCGAGCGCGCCGGCTTCCGTCGGCGTCGCAAGACCCATGAAGATCGTACCGAGCACGAGAAAGATCAGCACGATCGAGGGCACCATGCCCATCAGCACCCTCGCTAAAAGCGCCCAGTTGAAGTCACCGCGCACCTCTTTCGGCAGCGGCGGCATCGATTTCGGCTGGATGATCGACATCACCAGGATGAAGAGCACGAAAATCGTCACCTGCAGGATCGAGGGGCCGATGGCGCCGAGATACATGTCGCCGACCGATCTGCCGAGCTGGTCGGCGAGGACGACGAGCACGAGCGAGGGCGGGATCACCTGGGTGATTGTGCCCGAAGCGGCAATGACGCCGGTGGCAAGGCGCGGGCTGTAGCCATAACGCAGCATGATCGGCAGCGAGATCACCCCCATGGTAATGACAGAGGCGGCTACCGTGCCGGTGATGGCGCCGAGCACGGCGCCGACGAGGATGACCGCATAGGCGAGGCCGCCGGGAACGCCGCCGAAGAGCTTGCCGGTGCCTTCGAGCAGATCCTCGGCAAGGCCGCAGCGTTCTAATATCGCCCCCATGAAGGTGAAGAAGGGAATGGCGAGCAACAGGTCGTTGGAGACGATGCCGAAAAAGCGCAGCGGCAGCGCTTGCAGAAAGGCTTCGCTGAAATGACCGGTGACGATGCCGATGATGCCGAAGAACAGGCCGACGGCGGCGAGTGAAAAGGCGACCGGAAAGCCATAGAGCATGAAGATGACCATGCCCAGGAACATGGCCGGCGGAATGATGCCGAAATCAAACAAATCCGTTCCTCCCGGGAGCGCTACTGCAGCGGCTTTTCGTATTTGGTGTCGATGCTGATGTGGCCGGTCAGCGCCGCGATCCGTTTGATCAGCTCGGAAACGCCCTGGAGGGAAAGCAGCGCGAAGCCGGCGACAAGGATCAGCTTGACGGGCCAGCGGATCAGCCCACCGGCATTGCCCGATATTTCTCCCTGCCGATAGGAAAGCGCGAAGAAGGGCCAGCAGAGCCAGGTGAGGAACACGCAGACGGGAATGAGGAACAGGATGAGGCCGACGATGTCGATCCAGATCTTCGCCTTGTCGGACACTGCGCCATAAATCAGGTCAACACGAACGTGCTCATTGTTGCGCAGCGCATGCGAGGCGCCGAGCATGACGACGAAGGCGAAGAGGTACCACTGGATCTCAAGCCAACCGTTCGAACTGTAGTTGAAGGTGTAGCGGACGATGGCATTACCGGCGCTGATGAGACAGCAGAACAGGACCATATATTCGGAAAGTTTGCCCATGATCCGACTGACCGAATCAATCAGCCGGCTTGCCGCCAGAAGTCTCGACATTCGTTTCCCTTGTTCTTGTCCTGCCATTTTTCGGCAGCTTTCCCTCTTTGGAATCGGTGTAGACCACGGCTTTTGAAATTGGAAGGATAAATGCTTCGCGTTAGAGCATAGTCTAAGTCGCAACGGGCGGTCTGTATGGTTCGCCGATGTTTTAACAACCCAGGCGTGGATAAATTATTTTCCAGTTTTCGCCAGGAGGATGCATTATCTCGCGTAAGCTGTGGTGTTCATCCGTTGGTTTTAGAAAATTTGACCAAATGTTTGATTCGATTGAAATCAATTTTTAAAGGGTTGGGCTTAGAATCCCCGCGCACAGGGAAAGTGTGGATGAAGCCAGATAACCCGAACAGGGTCCCTATTGATGTGTATTTGTCGTTTGTGAGCTCCCTTTCCGGGAACCGCATGACGCTTCTTGTCGGCGTGATCGTCCATGTCGCCACGTGCCTTGCAGTGGCTGCCAAGACACAGTACTCCATCTACATCCTGCTGTCGGTCGCCTTCCTTCTGGTCTTCAGCGCTCGCATGGCCATCTTCCGGCAGTTCGATCGTATCGACAAGCAGAGCCTGTCGCGCGCCGGGATCGAACGTTGGGAGAGGATTCTTGTTGCCTCCGGATCCTGCACCACCGCACTCCTCGGCATCGCCAGCGGCTACGCTATCTTCGTCGTGCACGATTCCTTTGCGGAGCTTGCCTGCATTTCCGTCACCATGGCGACCATGGTTTCCGTTGTCGGGCGCAACTACGGCTCGCGTTTCGCGGTCGACCTCCAGACGGCCTTCTGCTGCCTGCCGATGATCGTCGGCAGCCTGCTGGCGCTGGACTTCTATCGCGGCGTGCTGTCGATCTTTCTCATCCCGTTCTGGCTGACGACGCGGGCGATGGCGAACGGCGTGCGCGAGTTTCTGTATGAGAATGTTATCGCGCGCCGGGAAATCACCATCATCGCCGACCGTTTCGACACGGCGCTCAACAACATGCCGCATGGCCTCGTGATGGTCGATGCCGAAAACCGCATCCAGGTCGTCAACCGCAAGGCCTGCGAACTGTTGAAAATCGGCGCGCCGGAGCGGTTGAAGGACCGCGATCTTGGCGCCGTGCTGCGCTATGGCGCACGCTACAGCTTCATGGACGCCTCACAGCCGGAGCTCATTCTGCGCCAGCTCACCCAGGTGGCCGAAGGCAACCTGTCGCGCACGCTCATTCATTTTCCCGAGAGCCTGTCGCTCGAATTCTCCGCCAGCCGCAGGGCTGACGGCGGCGCAGTGCTGATCTTCGAAGACGTATCCAGCCGTGTGAAAGCCGAGCAGAAGATCATGCACATGGTCCGCTTCGATGCGCTGACCGGCCTGCCGAACCGCGAGTATTTCGGCCAGCTGGTGCAGGAGTATCTCGCCAAACATCCGAGGAAATCGGGGCCCCTTGGCTTTATGGTGCTCGATATCGACGAGTTCAAACATGTCAACGACATGCGCGGTCACGTCACCGGCGACCATCTGCTTTGCGCCATCGCCGCCCGCATCAAACAGGTCTGTGGCAACGCCATCCTCGGCCGGCTGATGGGCGACCAGTTCATCCTGTTCTTCCCGCATGCGAAGGAGCCAGCCTCACTCGACCTCGAGATCCGTCGCGTGCACGCTGCGATCCAAGGCCATTTTGAGGTCGATGAACTGACCTTCCTCATTTCGCTCAGTGCTGGTTACGCCATTCTCGAAAGTTCCGCTTTTGCGATGGACGAATGGAGCGTCAAGGCGGATCTTGCGCTGTTCGAGAGCAAGTCGCGCTTCAGGGGCGGTATATCGGGCTTCGAACGCGAGATGGACGGGCGCTATATCGAGCAGCAGAAGCTGAAAGCAGACCTTCGCGAGGCGGTCACGGCGCAGGCGCTGCATCTCGTCTTTCAGCCAATGTTCCGGTCTGACGGCTCGCGCATCGAATGCGCCGAGGCGCTGGCGCGCTGGGTGCATCCGGAGAAGGGTTCAATTCCGCCTGATGTCTTCATCCGGCTCGCCGAGGATATGGGCATCATCTCCGACATCACCCGTTTCGTGCTGTTCAAGGCCTGCAGCGAATGCATGACCTGGCCGGAGCACATCGCCGTCTCGGTCAACCTCTCGGCACGGGATTTGCGCGATGCCGACATTCTGTCGGTGGTCGCCGACGCGCTTGCCAATTCCGGGCTCGACGCGGCGCGGCTGCATCTCGAAGTCACCGAAAGCTGCCTGATCGACGAGCCGCAGGCTGTGCGCGCCATCCTGGCGGAACTCAGAGCCCGCGGCATCACCATCGCGATCGACGATTTCGGCACCGGCTTCTCCAGCCTCAGCTATCTCGACACGCTGCCGCTCGATATCGTCAAGATCGACCGCTCTTTCGTGCGTAATATCGTCGAGGATACCCGTCGCCTCAAGCTCTTGCGCGGCACGGTCAACCTCGCTAGGGAACTCGGCCTCAAGATCGTCATCGAGGGGGTTGAGACCGAAGAGCAGCTCGCATTGCTCAACAAACACCGCAGCACCGATCTGGTGCAGGGCTATGTTTTCTCGCAGCCGGTGCCTTCCCAGAACATCCCGCTTCTGCAACAGGGCGTCGGCCGCCGCGTCGTCCAACGTCGCCGCAACAAGGTCGCCTGAGCACTCGGCAGCCGCCTATTTTTCCTTGTCACACTCCCCCGCCGTTAACCTTAATACCTTATAAATGGTCCGAATTATCGGATTTCCTTGCCTAAATCTCGCGGGCATATGATTAATGATCCGTTAACGAGTGGATCAAAATATGTCAGACACACTGTTCACGCGTAGTGATTTCAGTACGAAAATTTTGGAAATTCTCGATCACGTCGAATATCGCCGTGTCGAAAGCAGCGAAGACATGGAGGAGGTGGAGCGGCTGCGCTACAAGGCCTACAAGGCCCACGGCGCGCTGTCGCTTGCCCCGGAAGGCCTATTGGACGATGTCGATTTCGACAGCCATGCTTATATCTTCGGTCTCTACTATTATGGCGAACTGGTCAGTACGATCCGAATTCATTATGTGACGCCGGAGCATCGTATCAGCCGATCCGGAGAGGCCTTTCCCGAGGCGATGGATGAGCTTTTGGACGCGGGGCTGACCTTGATCGACCCGGCGCGTTTCGCAGCCGATCCGGAGCTCACCGCCAACATGCCATGGGTTCCCTATCTGACGCTGAGACCTGCCATCGTCGCGGCAGCGTATTTCCGGGCTGACCGCGTTATTCAGTCCGTCCGGCCCCCGCATGCCGCCTTCTACAAGCGGGTCTTCTATGCCGATACCATCGTGCCCGGCCGACTGGCGGAGAGTTACGGGGTTGATGTCACGCTGATGGCGACGAATGTGGTGGAGGTGGGGCGCAAGTTGTTGACGCGCTATCCTTTCTTCATCTCCAGCGCCAGCGAACAGCGCATGATGTTTTCGCGCACACCCCACGATACGCTGCCGCCGCTTACCATCATCCCGACGGCGCGCTTCGTGCCGCAAGGTGAATTCGGCACCGACCTGCCGCTGTAATTTCTCCTGCTCTGCGAATGAGGAGAAGTCATATAGCGGTAACAAAATCCGCAGCCGACGCCCTCACGTTTTTTCCTTGCGGAAGAAGGTGGTTTGGAACCGCGGCTGCGGCATTCTCATGCATTGCGCTTTCGCCTGTCATTGTGTAATTCCTGCAGGCAGGGACTTCCCTCGGCGTAAGAGGGAATCAGGCAGCGCAAAAGCATTTCAGGGAGACGATATTTATGGCCGAACATCATACCGGACCGGTCGAGACCGGCGCGCCGATGGATTACAAGGAACATGAGCAGACCTACAACATGTTCATTGCCGGCACGAAATACGGCACGATGCTTCTCGTCGTTCTCCTGCTGGCGATGACCGCCGGTTTCTTCGGCGGCGCCGGCCTTCTCGGTGGCCTCTTCGTCTTCATCGTTCTTCTCGCCGCCGGCATCTTCCTGTTCCGCTGATCGCGGCTGGCGCATCGGCCTGAAAATCGCAATTGACTTTCAGCAAACACGACGTGTCGACTGAGGGAGTTGGAGCGTCTTTGTGCGTCCGGAGGGGGACGCACGGCGCTCTAAGGGGAGGGGAGGCTTCTCCGAAGCTTTGTGAATTAGAGCGGTTCAGCTTTTCACCGAAGCGCAGAACCGCTCTAACATTTTGGATTTACGCAATTCCGGACGGAAAACCGATTCGCACTTTCCTGGAATTGCTCTAGGTGCTTGGCCTGCGCAGGCGAGCCTGCGGCGGTCTGGCTGACCCGGAGGAGGGGGCAGTTGGGCAATATTGTTTTCGTTGCAAAGGAAGTCACGGACGGAGAGACGCGAGTCGCGGCTTCCGCCGAGACCGTGAAGAAGATGAAAAGTTTCGGCTTCGATGTCGTCGTCGAAGCCGGCGCCGGTACGGCGTCGCGCATTCCGGACGCCGAGTTCGAGGCCGTCGGCGCGAGAATCGGCAGTTTTGCCGATGCCGCCTCGGCCGACGTGGTGCTGAAGGTGCGCCGCCCGAGCCCATCGGAAATCGCGGGTTATAAGAGCGGCGCCGTCGTCATCGCGATCATGGACCCCTACGGCAATGAGGAGGCGATTGCCGCACTCGCAAGTGCCGGGCTTTCGGCTTTCGCCATGGAGCTGATGCCGCGCATCACCCGCGCCCAGTCGATGGACGTGCTCTCCTCTCAGGCCAATCTCGCCGGCTACCAGGCCGTCATCGAGGCCGCGGCGGTCTATGATCGCGCCATGCCGATGATGATGACGGCGGCAGGCACGGTGCCGGCCGCCAAGGTCTTCGTCATGGGCGCCGGCGTTGCCGGCCTCCAGGCGATTGCGACGGCGCGCCGCCTCGGTGCTGCGGTCTCGGCCACCGACGTGCGCCCGGCGGCCAAGGAGCAGGTTGCCTCGCTCGGCGCCAAATTCATCGCTGTCGAGGACGAGGAGTTCAAGGCAGCGGAAACGGCCGGCGGTTATGCCAAGGAAATGTCGGCAGACTATCAGGCGAAGCAGGCGGCGCTCGTCGCCGAACATATCGCCAAGCAGGATATCGTCATCACCACGGCTCTCATTCCCGGCCGGCCGGCGCCGCGGCTCGTCTCGCGCGCCATGCTTTCCTCTATGAAGCCAGGTGCGGTCGCCGTCGACCTCGCGGTCGAGCGCGGCGGCAATATCGAGGGTGTCGTCGCCGGCGAGGTCGCCGACGTCGACGGCGTCAGCGTGATCGGCTTTGCGAATATGCCGGGCCGGGTCGCGGCCAGCGCCTCGGCGCTTTACGCCAAGAACCTCGTCACCTTCCTCGAGACGATGGTCAACAAGGAAATGAAGGCGGTCGTCGTCAACCTCGACGACGAGCTCGTCAAGGCAACGATGCTGACCTATGCCGGCGACGTGGTTCATCCCGCCTTCGGCGGCGCGAAGAAGGGAGACATATGATGGCCAGCGAAGCGATGGACAGAGCGCTGCAGCAGTTGAACGACGCCGTGACGGCCGTCGCCACTGCAGCCGCGCATGCCCCGGAAGCGGCAAGTGCGGCAACGGGCGGGGCAATTGATCCCTTCGTCTTTCAGCTGGCGATCTTCGTCTTGTCGATTTTCGTCGGCTATTACGTCGTCTGGTCGGTGACGCCGGCGCTGCATACGCCGCTGATGGCGGTGACTAACGCGATCTCCTCGGTCATCGTCGTCGGCGCGCTGCTGGCGGTCGGCATCTCCACAAGCGGGCTTGCGACCGGCTTCGGCTTCGTCGCCCTGGTGCTGGTTTCGGTCAACATCTTCGGCGGCTTCCTGGTCACGCAGCGCATGCTTTCGATGTACCGCAAGAAAGACAGGTGAGGGACCGATGACCAATATCGCAGCCTTCCTCTACCTCGTTTCCGGCGTCCTCTTCATTCTGGCGCTGCGCGGCCTGTCGCACCCCGCCACCAGCCGCAAGGGCAATCTCTACGGCATGATCGGCATGGGGATCGCCATCCTGACGACGCTGGTGTTGGCGATGCCCAATTTCGCCGGCTTCGTGCTGATCGTCCTCGGCCTTGCCATCGGCGGCAGCGTCGGCGCCTATGTCGCCCGCACCATCGCCATGACCTCGATGCCGCAGCTCGTTGCCGGTTTCCATTCGCTGGTCGGCCTTGCCGCCGTGCTGGTCGCCGCCTCCGCGCTTTATACGCCCGCCTCCTTCGGCATCGGCGATATCGGCCATATCCACACCGAGGCGCGCATCGAGATGGCGCTGGGCGTCGCGATTGGGGCGCTGACTTTCACCGGCTCGATCATCGCCTTCCTGAAGCTCGACGGGCGCATGTCCGGTAAGCCGATCCTGCTGCCCTACCGGCACCTGATCAATGCAACCCTGCTGGCGCTGATCGTGCTCTTCATCATCGGCCTTGCCGCGACCGAAAGCCACTTCGACTTCTGGGCGGTCGTGGCACTGTCGCTGGCGCTCGGTGTCCTGCTGATCGTGCCGATCGGCGGGGCCGACATGCCCGTCGTCGTCTCGATGCTCAATTCCTATTCAGGCTGGGCTGCGGCCGGCATCGGCTTCACGCTCGGCAATCTGGCGCTGATCATCACCGGCGCGCTCGTCGGTTCCTCAGGCGCCATCCTGTCCTACATCATGTGCAAAGGGATGAACCGCTCCTTCATTTCCGTCATTCTCGGCGGCTTCGGTGGCGAGACGGCGTCGAGTGGGGCCGATACGTCAGACAAGACCGTCAAGCTCGGCTCGGCTGAGGATGCAGCCTATCTGATGGCGAATGCCTCGAAGGTCATCATCGTGCCGGGATACGGCATGGCGGTCGCCCAGGCCCAGCATGCGCTGCGCGAACTTGCCGACAATCTGAAGAAGAACGGCGTCGAGGTGAAATATGCTATCCACCCGGTCGCCGGCCGCATGCCCGGCCATATGAACGTGCTGCTGGCCGAAGCCAATGTTCCCTATGACGAGGTCTTCGAGCTCGAGGATATCAATTCGGAATTTGCCCAGGCCGACGTCGCCTATGTCATCGGCGCCAATGACGTCACCAATCCGGCAGCGCGTGACGACAAGACCTCGCCGATCTACGGCATGCCGATCCTCGACGTCGATCGGGCCAAGACTTGCCTGTTCGTCAAGCGCTCGCTCGGTTCGGGTTATGCCGGCATCGACAACACCCTGTTCTACAAGGACGGCACGATGATGCTGCTCGGCGACGCCAAGAAAATGACCGAGGATATCAACAAGGCGATCGCGCATTGAGCTGATGAACCGCCCTTTTGGGGCGGCTTTCTCATATCTCGCCCGGCACCAGCGTCATCTTCTCTACGCCGATCGCCAGGTTCAGCCCTTCCTGGGCCTGGACATTCAGCGGCTGCAGCATGAAAGCTTTGTTGGTGCCGCCGGCGATCACTTTGGCGCCGGCGCCGGCGCCAATGCTCGCATCAGCGCCGACACCGTAATATTCGCCGGCAAGGGCGAATTGTGGCATGTCGGTGCCGGTCTTTGCCAGGACCTGCCAGATCATCACGCTCTTGCCCGTCTGGCCGATATCGAGGCCGAACTTCTCGATTTTACCGGCATAGACTGCCTTGGCGCCGCCGGCTGCCGGCGTGTAGGTGCAGATGAGGTTCTTCTGTGAGGTGACGATCAGACCCTGACCGCCATCCGATCCGCAGACCAGGCGGCCAAGCGTCACATAATTTTCCGCGCTCGCCGGGCTTGCCCAGGCGGCCGCCGTCAGAGCCACGGCGGCCGTCATCGTTTGCTTGAACATGGTCCGTCTCCTTGTGAACGACCTGTTCGAAACGGGTTGAGGTTGCGATTGTTCCTGAGTTATTCCCGCTCCAGCGTGGAGCGCTGAGCTGTCAGAACCCATAACAGGCCTTCTGGCCGGAAATCGATCTCTACCGTACCGCGGAAGGCCGAGGCGGCGTGCGCCTTGATGACGGTCGTGCCGAAACCCGAGCGCGACGGCTCTGTGACCGGCGGGCCGCCGCGCTCCTCCCAGGTGAAGCGGAGCAGGGCATCCGGCTTGTCTTCATCCCCCACATCGTGCCAGTCGAAGCGGACGCGGCCCTGCGGGGCGGAAAGCGCACCATATTTCACCGAATTGGTGGCGAGCTCATGCAGGGCAAGGCCAAGATTCTGCACTGCATCCGGCTTCAGCACGAAATCTTCACCGCTGACCTCGATCTGTTCGCGCGCATGCGGGAAGGCCTGGAGGTGGATGTCGATAACGCGCCTTAGCGACACGCCTCCCCATTGCTCGCTGGTCAGGAGCTCGATCGAACGCGCCAGCCCCTCCAGGCGGTCGGCGACAGCGGCTTGAAAGGTTTCGACGCTTTCGGCCTGTTTGGCAAGCTGGCGCATCATGGCCTGAGCAAGCGTGAGAAGGTTCTTGGTGCGGTGGACGAGTTCATGCATGACGAAGCGCAACCGGTCCTCGGTCTGGCTGCGATCGAATGAGGCGTTCGAAAGAGCGATCGCCACCTGGTTCGCCTCGATGACGCTCGTTTCAACGGGCGAGACGATGTGGCCTTCGCCCATGCGGTTCGCCATGTCGGCAATCTCGCGGATGGTGCTGCGGACTTGCCTGGCGACAGCATAGGCGGCCAGGATCGCGACGAGCACGAGTGCGACGCCGCCGATGATGAGGAAACGCCAGGTGCTGAGAATCGACGCCTGCGCCACCGGCCCCCAGATCACCGTCTTCCACGACCAGCCAGGAATCTGTGCGTAACCGAGGAGCATGTGCGGCAGGATCGCCTTGTCTTCGAAAACACCCCGGGAAAAGCTAAGCGCCGGCAGGATGCGCGGATCGAAGGGGGTGCCAGGCGTGAGGGCGGCGGGACCGGCGGCAACAACCACGTGGCCGCTTTGATCGATGACGGCGGCCGACCAACCGGGGGCAAGACCTTGGGTCGTCACCAGCCGGCCGAGATCCCTGGCGTCCTGGGTGATGATGAGGGCGGCGACAGGATCGCCCTGCCTTGGCAAAGTGACGTTGTAGACCCACTCGCCGCTGGTTCTGCCGTGAAAAACATCGGACGCCTCGATTTGGCCGGATTTCATTGCGGCATCGAGCGCGGCGATGTTTGCCGTCTTTTCGAGCGGCGTGCCGAAAGGCCGGCGCGTGTTCAGCAGTTGCTGGCCATTGCGGTCGACGGCAAGGACATAGAGCGCATTGTTCCGCAGAGCCGTTTCCGTGCGCTCGTGGAAGGAGGCGAGATCGCCGTTTTCAAGTTCAGGAGAGCTCGAAAGCAGCCGCAGCGTCGTCGCCATGTCCTGAAGCTGGCGATCGATGATGCGCGAAAGGGCAAGCGCGTCCTGCGCCGTCTCGCGCTTCAGCGTCGAGCGCTGGTTGTCCTCCAGCTGCAGCAGAAGCAGCGCCACGAAGGCGAAGATCGGCAGCGCGATCGCCACCGCCATGGCAACCAGATAGGTGCCGATCGAAGCTTTGGGAAAAAACAGTGCGACGATCTTCATTTATTGCGCGCCGCCGCCACAAGTCCCGGTATTGCCGCGTCCCTTGTGCGTCTTGAAGGACGCGCGGCGCTGCTGTGCGCGCTGTCCGCAACAATTTCGTCTGCGGTCAGGAAAGCAAAGATCCGCATCTCTCGCAAACCGCCCTCAACGTGTTTTCGCACACCCCGATAGCGGGCTATCGAAGCAGCCACATGTTAGGGGGAGCAAAAGCAGGTTGCAACATACTATGACATGCCATCGAAGCCGGCGGCGGTTTTTCCGTCCCTCTTTTCAAAGCGATGCGGCGCCTTCATGACGGCTTACTCTGGCCACCCGTTGCTGCACGCGCACCGGGGCCGGTCATCGATAAAGCGGTTCTGCCGGAGATTTATTTTCCTGCAACGCCAAGGTTCTGGGGGCATCCGATGTTCCGGCCGCCCCAATTCACATCCTTAGCCGGCTGGAGCGCCGACTCGGGCGAGACCATCGCGGGCCGGCTGGTATTTCGGGTCAAGTCCGACCGCATGGCGATAGGAGCGGGCAGCTTTTGCCTTGTCGCCGCGGCGTTCGTAGACAAGAGCCTGGTTGGCCCAGGATTCGGCGATGTTGCCGTTGAGATCGATCGCGTGATTGAAATCGGCAAACGCGTTGTCGTCGTCATTCAGCGCAATATAGGAGATGCCGCGGCCATTATAGGGCTCGGGCGAATTCGGCGCGAGCGAGATAGCCTTCGAGAAATCGTCGATTGCCTTATCCTGCTGATTGCGCTTCTGGTAGATCAGGCCACGATTGTGATAGGCGCGGCCATCGGTCGTGCCGAGCTGGATCGCCTTGCTGAAATCGTTGAAAGCTGCATCGTCCTGTCCGGCTATGCGATAGACATTGCCGCGGCCGATATAGGCGACGTCGTAGCTCGGATTGATCTGCAGGGCGGCATTGTAGTCGGCAATCGCCTGCTGCTGCTGGCCCATGTTGCGATAGACGAGCGCGCGGTTGGCATAGGCCTGGAAGAAGCGCGGGTTGATCTGCAATGCAGTGTTGAAATCATTTAGCGCCTGACGGAACTGGCCGCCGCGGCCATAGGCTGAACCGCGGACATTATACCCTTCGGGATCCCTCGGATTGGCGTTGATAACGGCCGTCAGCGACGCGATGTTTTCTTCCGAGCCCTGCGCCTTGTCGATGCGGATTACGGCATCCGTCGTGTTGGTCGTCTCGCAGCCGGCGAGGCCAACCATGGCCGCCAGCGTCAAGGCCGGCAGGAATGCGGTTTTCTGAAAGCGCCAAGCGCGGGACGGATTGAAGGTGGTATCAGCCATTCGGGCTCGCTTTCCCCATGCGGCATATCCGATATCTGGATACGCGATCTTCAGCGGCAAACTAAAAAGGCGGCGGCGAACCCATCGCCCCCGCCACAATGCATCTGAAAACGTCGAAAAAACGACGGCAACGCTTAGCGTGCGACCAGGCCTTCGCGCTGGGCGCGCTTGCGGGCCAGCTTGCGAACACGGCGAACAGCCTCGGCCTTTTCGCGAGCGCGCTTCTGCGACGGCTTCTCGTAGTAGTCGCGCATCTTCATTTCGCGGAAAATGCCTTCGCGCTGCATCTTCTTCTTGAGAGCGCGGAGAGCCTGATCGACATTGTTATCGCGGACAAGTACCTGCACGAGAATCACGTTCCTTTGGTTTGGTTGATGCCTGAGGCAGCGCAGCGCCAGGGGCAAAAATATAACGTTCGCGCGGCCGCAGCCTTGCGATTGGTGATGCGGGATAGCAGATCGAGTAGGGGAAGTCCAGATGGATATCGGCGGCAGGTGGAAAAATCACATCTGCCCGGCATCCTGTCTCAAGCGAGCCGCTTCCGGCGGGGCCTCGTCCAGGGCGGCGATTGCCTCCTTGAGCGCCGTCCTGACCCGGAGTCGATCGGCAGGCTCCAGCCGGCTCATATCCAGATGCAGGTCGAGACCCGAGAGATGTTCGCTGAGAACCCGGCTTTTGTGTTCGGCGCCGAGCGTCAGTCCATCGACGGCATAGGGCACGACCTCGCGCTGGATGCCCTTCATGGTGATCGGCGGCAAGGGATGGGCATCGACAATCTCGTTCACCAGCGCATAGGTTTCGTAGCTGATGACGATTTCTCCGCCCTGGGCGATCGACTGCAGCCTGGCTGCGAGATTGGCCTCCGCCCCGATGATCGTATAGTCCATGCGATCGTTGCTGCCAAAATTGCCGACGTTGCAATAACCGCTGTTGATGCCCATGCGCACGACGAAAGGCTCCTCGGTGCCGTTTCTGCGCCATCTGTCCTTGAGTTCGCCGAGGCGGCGCTGCATGTCGACGGCCATGCGCAGGCAGGCTTTCGCATCCTCCTCCGGACCCTTCGTTTCCGGGTCGCCGAAGAAGACCAGCATGGCATCGCCGATGAACTTGTCCACCGTGCCGCCATGGGCGAGGGCAATGTTCGACATTTCGGTGAGATATTCGTTGAGCATCTCCGTCAGCGCTTCGGGCTGCAGCCGCTCGGTGGTCGCGGTGAAATCCTTGATGTCGGAGAAGAAAATCGTCAGGCGCTTGCGCTCGGTATGGACGACGACGTCTTTCTGTCCGCTGAAGATGCTTTTGTAGATCTGCGGCGACAGATAGCGTGAAATCTTCAGCGAAACGCTCGCCAGGAATTCGTTCGCCGCTTCGAGATCCCGGTTGGCGCCATGGATCGCGCGGGCCTGCTGGCGCTGCAGCAGAATGAAGCTGAGGCCGATGACGGCGACAAAAAGAAAATAACAGAGCAGATATTTGAAGGCGAAAACGTTGCTTGCATAGGGTTGCTTGATCACCACTTCCTGAATGCCGCGCACATCGCCGACCTTCCAATCGGTCTTCGGGCTTTCCGGGTGGCTGTTGTGACAGGCAACGCAGGCCTGGCTCATGACGACGGGCGTAATGAGCCGTAGGGTATCGGTCAATCCGACGCGGGTGAGGTCGCTCAACGTCTGCTGCGGATTGGCGCGCAACGCGGCAAGCGCTCGTTTCTCGAAATCGTCGAGCTCGTGGGAAGCGCGGCTCTTGAACGGCAGATCGGAGACGAAGCGGTATGTGATGTTGGCCTGCTGCTCCTTTATGACGTCGCCGAGTTCCAGCGAAAGTGTTGCCGGCAGCGGGATGGCGCCTGGGATATTGGCGTAGTTGTGGGAAACGACCGTGCCTGCGGTCGCGCCGCTGGCGTGCGCGGCCAGAACGCGTCCGACGACATTGGCGGAATAGTAGGAGCGGATGCTCGATATTAGCGAGCTCATATCGCGCGCCTGGCGTCTGAGGGTGTTTCCGGAGAGATCGCTGATGTCGAGCCAGACGGCAAGCGGCAGTCCTGCAAGCATCGCCAGCACGACGACGATCAGCCAATAGCCGCTGCGGCGCACGGCGGTTTCGGAAATCACGGGAGCCCCTCACTCTTCGACATAAAAGCATTCGCGCTTCGGCCGTTACAAGAACATTTCGCCGCGCCCCCGGCAAGCTCGAAGCCGAGCCGTCCAAGCAAAAGCATGGCGGAACGACAGCGTCGTCGAATTTGCAGACACTGTTGCGCCGACCGGCGGGAAGCGGAAGGCTGGAAAGCGAAAAGAAGCGTCGGGAGCGCATGGGCGAATGGCGTTCGGACAGAAAGCGGCGTAGCGTGTCGGCCGACAGGCGCGGGCCGCTCGATCGGCCGTGGGAGGGACACCGGTTGAGATGATGACGCGCGTGCAGCAGATCGGTGTCGTTATCGGCCTGGTGATCGTGGCGGCCCTGACGATGCTGCGGGCAGACGATCCCGGAATCTTCAAGCTGATCCGTGGCGTGACTTTCGACGAGTACCAGCGCCTGCTTCCGAGAACATTCGAGCCCATGCCGGTCCATGTGATCGACATCGACGAGGCGTCGCTGCGCGAGTTCGGTCAATGGCCGTGGCCACGGGACCGGTTGGCCATGCTGGTGGACCGGCTCTCCGACATGGGCGCTGCGGCCATCGCCTTCGACGTCCTCTTTTCAGAGCCGGACAGGCTGTCGCCGCGCAACGTCGTGCGCGAGGTCGCGGGGGTTGACCCGTCCCTGGCCGAGAAGCTCCCCGACAATGACGAGATATTTGCCCGCTCGATCTCCGGCAAACCCGTCGTGCTCGGCTTCGGGCTTTCCAACGAGGGCAGTTACCGGCCGCCTGTCAAGGCGGGCTTTGCTTTCACCGGGGAAAGCCCCGTCTCGGCTCCGCCCTACCTTGCCGCATCGACGCCGCTCAGGCCGCAATTGGAAGCCAACGCGGCAGGGCTCGGCCATATCAGCCTCAATCCCGGCAATCCTTCGCCGGTGGTGCGGGCGGTGCCGTTGTTCCTGACCGACGGCGTGCAGCTCTATCCCAATCTCGCCGTCGAGGCGTTGCGCGTCGCGCAGGGTGTATCGACTTATGTAGTGGCCGGCGCGCCCGATCGGGCCGGCGTGATGACATCGGCAAAGATCGGCGATTTCGTCGTGCCGCTAACGGCGGCGGGCGAATTCTGGCTCTATGTCAGCCCCGACCGAGCCGAGCGCTATATCTCCGCCCGCCAGGTGCTCGCCGCCGGAGGCGCCCCTCCCGAGGTCGCTGCCGCCATTGACGGCAGCATCACCTTCATCGGCACCTCGGCGGCAGGCCTGCAGGACATCCGCGTCACGGCGCTCGGCGAGAATGTTCCCGGGGTTTCGATGCATGCGCAGGCCGTCGAACAGATTCTCTCCGGCCGCTTCCTGTCGCGGCCCGATTGGGCGGACGGCCTGGAAATCCTCACGATAGCGGTGCTCGGCTGCCTGCTCGTAGTGGTGACGACTTTCGTCAGTCCCGCCGTCGCACTGGTCTGCGGCCTGCTTATTACCGCAATGGCGCTCGTGGCCTCCTGGCTCTCCTTTCTTTATGCGGGGCTTCTTCTCGATCCGCTGGCTCCGATCGTCAGCGGATCGATCACCCATTTTGCCGCAACCTCGTTCCGCATTCTGGTGATCGACCGGGAAAGGCGCGAGGTGCGGCGCGCCTTCGGACATTATCTTTCTCCGTCACTGCTCCATCGCATCGAACATAACCGCGATGCCTTGCGCCTCGGTGGGGATGACCGGGAGCTGACGGTAATGTTCGTCGACGTCAGGAACTTCACCGAGATCAGCGAAAGGCTGGCACCGACGGATGTCGTTGCCTTCCTGAATACATTGCTCGACGCGCTGAGCCGTCATGTCGTGGCCAACGAAGGTACTCTCGACAAGTTTATCGGCGATTCGATCATGGCATTCTGGAATGCGCCGGTCGATGTTGCGGATCACGAAATCAAGGCGGTTCGCGCGGCGCTCGCCATGCGCGAGACACTCGCCGAACTGAACGCCGCCGACGCCTTCGGTTTCGGATCCGATCAGGAGGTCGGCATCGGCATCGGCATCCATACCGGCGTTGCTTGCGTCGGCAATATGGGCGCCAAGACCCGCTTCAACTATTCGGCTGTCGGAGATGCCGTCAACGTCGCGGCCCGCATCGAATCGTCCTGCAAGGAAGTCGGCTTCGATATTCTTATCTCCGACCGCACCGCACGCTCAGTGCAGGGAATGGCGCTGATCGAAGCGGGCGCCCTTCCGCTCAAGGGGAAGAGCAGCCGGACACAGATCCTTGCCGTCGTCGGCGATGAACGGGTGGCGGTGTCCCAGGAATTCGCCGCGCTCGAGGTCGTTCACCGGCAGCTGATGCAGGCCCTGCAATCGCATTCCAGGAACAGCCGTAAGCTTATCGGGACCGCAAAGCTCAGGGCAGTGCAGGTGATCGGCGGTCTGGCGGAATTCTACCAGCGCATATCCGGCAGGACCGGTCATTTCCGCGAAGTGCCGGAGGGAATCGAAAAGAGCGCTGCAGACTGACGGGCCTCAGCGGCCACGACCCCTGTCGTGGTTGCGATCGTTGTCATCATCATGATCACGATTGTGATCGCGATCGTGATGTTCATGATCACCGCGGTTGTGTCCGCGATGATCCTCGCCGTGATTTCCGGGCTTGCCGTCATTGTCATGCCGGCCATGGCCATCATGCTTGTCCGGTCTATCCGGCTTGTCATGATGGGGCTTGTCATGATGCGGCCTCTCATGGTCATGATGGGGCTTATCGGGCTTGCTCGGTCGCTCCTTTTGTGGCTCGGCCTGTCTCTGCGGCGGATCCTGTCTTTGCGGAGCTGGCGCAATTGCCGGCGGAGGTCGCACTCTGTCTTTTCGTTCCGGTGCAACCGAGGCCATATTGCAGCCGCCGAGCATGCCGATGCCGCCCGCAAGCCGCTGGTTGCCGGAGAGGAAGGGGAGGGCGCGGGGATTTCCGAGTGTATCGAGAACGCTCGGATCGACCCGGCGGGCCGGCGACATATCGCCGTTCGGCTTGGCGACGACGCAATCGCAGCGCTGCTGCAACTGGCGGCAGCCGCCCGGGCCGCAGAAGCTGGCCGCACCGTTCAGCAAGACGACGGCCGTGGTGCCGTCCTGGCCGACGTAGAAATCGAATGCGGTGCCGCGCACGCCGATGGTGCCGGCGGGCGTCAGAATCTGGTAGGCCGAGGATTGGGAATTGCCGCTGACCCAGCGAAAGGTACCTTTCGCTGCCTTGATGGTGAGTTTCTTGACCGATTGTGAATCGTCGAAGACATATTTGTCGATGACGACCGAAGAGCCCCAGCCGACCGCCAGCTTGGTACCGTCGCGAAACAGGAATTGGCCGAGTCCGGATTGCGATGTCCTGATACGCTCGTCGCGGTGAACGCTGTTGTTGACTTCGATCGGGCCGGCTTGTCCCGTCACCTCGGTCTTGATAACCACAGCCTGGCCGACCGGCTCGGCGGCAGCTGCCAGCCGGACGCCGCATAGCGCAATGTAAAGCGCCTGGAATAAACCCCGCCCCCGTATGCACATGATACACCAGTCCCGGCAACGGGGAAAAATTAACATCATACTAACTGCTTGTCTTTTCACCCTCTTGGGTTAGGCAAGTCTGCCGCCGGGAGAACGGCGTTCTTCGCAGCATCATGCAAGATGACGTTCGTTTCAGAGTCATCGCTGGACAGCATCGGAAACTGCACAGTTTTCGACACGATGTCGTTCAGTGTCAAAAGTGAAGCTCTCGCACGTCGCAAAAGAGCCGTTGTGCCGCATTTGGATTTGCGATTTGTATGGGCGCGAGAACAGCCCCCTTGCCCGAAGGAGAAGAAGGCGGATGCGGAAATATTCGGTTTTTGCCGTGGCGCGGGAGGCCCTTCGCGGCCACAGAGGTTGGGAGAAGCAGTGGACTTCGCCGGAACCGCGCGCCGAGTACGATGTCGTTATCATCGGCGCTGGCGGACACGGCTTGGGAGCCGCCTACTATCTTGCCAAGGAGCACGGCATCACCAATGTGGCGGTGATCGAGAAGGGCTGGCTCGGCGGCGGCAATACCGGGCGCAATACGACCATTATCCGTTCGAACTATCTCTATGAAGAGAGCATGCACATTTACGAGCATTCGATGAAGCTCTGGGAGGGGCTTTCACAGGAGCTCAACTACAATGTGATGTATTCGCCGCGCGGCGTGATGATGCTCTCGCACAATATTCACGACCAGCAGTCGTTCAAGCGACACATCCACGCCAACCGGCTTTACGGCATCGACAATGAATGGCTGACGCCGGAGCAGGCGAAGGCCTATTGTCCGCCGCTCGACATCTCTGCCAGTGCGCGCTATCCGATCAATGGTGCGGCGCTGCAGCGCCGCGGCGGCACGGCGCGGCACGATGCTGTAGCCTGGGGATATGCGCGGGCAGCCTCAGACCGAGGCGTGCACATCATCCAGAACTGCGAAGTGACCGGCATCCGGCGCGGTCCGGACGGACGGGTGACCGGGGTCGAGACTTCGCGCGGCTTCATCGGCGCCAGAAAGGTCGGCGTATCGGCCGCGGGCCATACATCGACAATCATGAAGATGGCGGATGTGCGCGTGCCGCTGCAGTCGAGCCCGCTGCAGGCGCTGGTCTCCGAGCCGCTGAAGCCGATCTTCCCCTGCGTCGTCATGTCGAACACGGTGCATGCCTATATCTCGCAGTCCGACAAGGGCGAGCTCGTCATCGGCGCCGGCACAGACCAGTATAATTCCTATTCCCAGACCGGCGGGTTGCAGATCATCACGCATACGCTCGACGCCATCTGCGAACTCTTTCCGATGTTCCGGCGCGTCAAGATGATGCGGCAATGGGGTGGCATCGTCGACAATACGCCGGATCGTTCGGCAATCCAGTCGAAGACGCCGGTTCCGGGGCTTTACGTCAATTGCGGCTGGGGCACCGGCGGCTTCAAGGCGACGCCGGGCTCGGCCAATCTCTTTGCGCATCTGATCGCCCGCGATGAAGCGCACAAGTTCAATGCCGGCCTGACGCTGGAACGCTTCCGCAGCGGCCGGCTGATCGATGAAGCGGCGGCTGCGGCGGTGGCGCACTGATGATGAACGTGTTCGCTCAGATGCTCGCTTCTTTGGTTATTCACGCCCTCATCCGCCTTGAACGTACCTTCTCCCTGCTGGGGAGAAAGGGAGGAGAAGGAAATTTCATATGCTGCTGATCCATTGCCCTTATTGTCAGGAAGAGCGTTCCGAACTCGAATTCCGCGGCGCGGGTGACGCGCATATCGCGCGGCCGGCCGATATCGCCTCGATCTCGGATGAGGAATTCGAAGAGTATTTCTTTCTGCGTGACAACCCGAAGGGGCTGATCTTCGAGCGCTGGCGGCATATTCACGGCTGCGGCCGCTTCTTCAACGCGGCGCGCGATACGGTGAGCGACAAGTTCATCATGACCTACAAGGCAGGCGAGCCGAAGCCGCGGATCGGTGCCGAGGCCGAACAGCACGGGCCTGTCGAGACCTATGAAGCCGTGGAAGGAGAGGCGCAATGAGCGGTGCCAATCGTATCGTCGGCAAGGGGCGTCTGACGCCTGCAAAGACCGCGCGCTTCAGCTTCGACGGCCAGAGCTATACCGCGCTAGAAGGCGATACTGTCGCCTCGGCGCTGATCGCCAACGGCATTCATCTCGTCGGCCGTTCGTTCAAATATCACCGGGCCCGCGGCATCCTCTCGGCAGGGGCCGAAGAGCCGAACGCGCTGATCGACGTCGCCCGTGACAAGGCGCGCAAGCAGCCGAACGTGCGCGCCACGGTGCAGGAAGTCTTCGACGGCATGATCGTCCAGTCGCAGAACCGCTGGCCTTCGCTTGCCTATGACGTCGGCGCGGTCAACAACCTGATGTCGCCGTTCTTCGCCGCCGGCTTCTACTACAAGACCTTCATGTGGCCGCGCTCCGCCTGGAAACATGTCTACGAGCCGTTCATCCGTCGCGCTGCCGGCCTCGGCGTCGCGCCGACGGAGGAGGATCCGGACCATTATGCCAGCCGCTACGCCCATTGCGACGTGCTGGTGGTCGGCGCCGGTGTGGCCGGACTTTCGGCGGCGCTGGCAGCGGCCCAGACCGGTGCGAAGGTGATCCTTTGCGACGAGCAGGCGGAAGCCGGCGGTGCGCTGCGCTACGATGCCGGCGTCAGGATCGACGGACAGGATGGTTACGCCTGGGCGCAGAAAACCGTGGCGCGGTTGAAGGCGATGGACAATGTCGAAGTGCTCATCCGCACGACCGCCTTCGGTTACTACAACCACAATTTCGTCGGCCTTGCCGAACGCGTCACCGATCATATCGCCAAACCATCGAGCGATCTGCCGCGCGAGCGGCTCTGGCAGGTCCGCGCCAAGCGGGTAATCCTCGCCAACGGCGCGATCGAGCGGCATATGGTATTTCCGAACAACGACCGGCCCGGCATCATGCTGGCTTCGGCGGGGCGGATGTACCTCAATCATTACGGCGTTGCCGTCGGAAGCAATGTCGGCATCTACACGGCGCATGACTCCGCCTACGAGGCGGCTTTCGATCTCAAGCGGGCCGGTGTCTCGGTCGCCGCCATCGTCGACTGCAGACAGGCGCCGGGAGCGGCGGTACTGGCGGAGGCGCGTGCGCTTGGCATCGACGTGCTCACCGGCCAGTCGGTCGTCAATACGGCGGGGCGGCTGCGCATCTCATCGATGACGGTGGCGCGCAACGGCGGCGGTTCGCCGCGCAAGATCGCGGTCGATGCGCTTCTGGTTTCGGCCGGCTGGACGCCGTCGGTGCATCTGTTCTCGCAGTCGCGCGGCAAGGTGGCCTTCGAGGCGGAAAGTCAGCGCTTCCTGCCCGGCACCTATGCGCAGGATTGCCTGTCTGTCGGCGCCTGCAACGGCACCGACGACCTGCAGCGGACGGTCGAGGAATCGCTTGCCGCCGGCGAACTGATGGCGCAGGCCGCTGGCAAGAGCGGCGGCGGCAAGATCACGATCTCGGCCGAGCAGCCCTATGACTGGACCGGCGGGATGATCGGTGCTGCCGAAGGCGCCGGCCCAAAGACGAATGCCAAGGCCTTCATCGATTTCCAGCACGATGTCTGCGCCAAGGATATCCGCCTCGCCGTGCGCGAGGGCATGCACTCGATCGAGCATATCAAGCGGTTTACGACCAACGGCATGGCCTCGGACCAGGGCAAGCTTTCCAATATGCATGGCCTGGCGATCGCCGCCGAAATGCTCGGCAAGGAAATCCCGCGAGTCGGTCTCACCACCTTCCGCGCGCCCTATACGCCGGTGACCTATGGTACGCTGATCGGCCATTCGCGCGGCAAGTTGTTCGATCCGACGCGCAAGACGCCGCTGCACGGCTGGGAAGAAGCGCATGGCGCTGTTTTCGAGGATGTCGGCAACTGGAAACGCGCCTGGTTCTATCCGCGCTCGGGCGAGAGCATGCACCAGGCGGTTGCGCGCGAGTGCCGGACGGCCCGCGAGTCGGCGGGTATCTTCGACGCATCGACGCTCGGCAAGATCGAGGTCGTAGGCCCGGATGCGGCGAAATTCCTCAATCTCATCTACACCAATGCCTGGGACACGCTGAAGCCTGGCAAGGCGCGCTACGGCATCATGACGCGTGAGGACGGCTTCGTTTATGACGACGGCGTCGTCGGTCGCCTGGCGGAGGACCGTTTCCATGTGACGACGACGACAGGCGGAGCGCCGCGTGTTCTCCATCACATGGAAGATTACCTGCAGACGGAATTCCCGGATCTGAAGGTATGGCTGACCTCGGTGACTGAACAATGGGCCGTCATCGCCGTACAAGGGCCGAAGGCGCGCGAGATCGTCGAACCTCTCGTCGAAGGTGTCGATCTTTCCAACGAGGCCTTCCCGCATATGAGTGTCGCCGAGTGCACGGTCTGCGGCGTACCAGCGCGACTCTTCCGCGTTTCTTTCACCGGTGAAATCGGTTTCGAAATCAACGTGCCGGCCGATTACGGCCAGTCGGTGCTCGAAGCGGTCTGGGCCAATGCCGAACCGCTCGGCGCCTGCGTCTACGGTACGGAGACGATGCACGTTCTTCGCGCCGAGAAGGGCTATATCATCGTCGGCCAGGATACGGACGGGACCGTGACCCCTGACGACGCGGGCGTCGCCTGGGCCGTTTCGAAGAAGAAGAAGGACTTCGTCGGCATTCGCGGGCTGCAGCGGCCGGACCTCGTTAAGGAGGGGCGCAAGCAGCTCGTCGGCCTCGTCACCAAGGATCCGAAGCTGGTGCTCGAAGAAGGCGCGCAGGTCGTCGCGAGCCCGAATGAGCCGAAGCCGATGACGATGCTCGGCCATGTCACATCGGCCTATTGGTCGGAAAATTGCGGCAGGTCGATCGCCTTCGCGCTGGTCGCCGGCGGCCGGGCGCGGATGGGCGAGACGCTTTATGTGCCGATGCCGGACCGGACGATCGCCGTCGAAGTGACGGATCTGGTGTTCTTTGACAAGGAAGGAGGCCGCATCCATGGCTGATGTCGCAATTCGCAAGCCGGCGCTGGCCGGCCGTCTCGGCGGCTCCGCCACCGTGCGCCTGTCCGTCGCACCGTCCGCGAGCCGCGTGGCGCTGCGCGCGCCCGCTGGATCGCTCAAAGCACTTTCTTTGGCTCTCGGCCTGTCTGTGCCGATCGCTCCGAAAACGTCCGGCCGCGCCGGTGCGCGCTCGGCGCTCTGGATCGGGCCGGACGAGTGGCTGTTGATCGACGAGGCCGGCGGCGATCTGATGGCGGCATGTTCCAGCGCCGGCGCGCTGCATTCCGCGACAGATGTCTCCCACCGCAACGTGGCGGTCATCGTTTCGGGGCCGGGTGCGGAGACCACGCTTGCGGCCGGCTGCCCGCAGGACCTGTCGCTGTCGTCCTTTCCGGTCGGTGCTGCCTCGCGCACGGTCTTCGGCAAGGCGGAGATCGTACTTTTCCGGACGGAAGAAGATACGTTCCGGGTGGAGTGCTGGCGGTCGTTTTCCGATTACGTCTTCGGGCTCTTGGCCGAGGCGGCGGAAGATGCCGGCCATTGAGGCTTCCAAGCCCGCTGCCTAACCGGATGAGATTTTCAGGGTCGCAAATGACAGTGCCGCCCATTTCGTACCAATGGGCGGCATCCGTGCTGGATGCGGCGAAGTCGTTTCCGGGCGCGTAGGATAGCGGCGCTTTCCTACGCGTCTTCCGGCCGGTCCTTCGGGTCGAACTGGATGATGGTGATCCATCGTGCCGTCAGTGCCGGCTTCTTCTCGTTTTCGATCTCGATCGTCACGTCGTAGGTGGTCATCAGCATGCCGCCGCCCCGGAAGCGGGCGTCGGAGAGCAGAAAACGGCCGCGCACGCGGGCGCCGCTCTTGACCGGCGTCATGAAGCGGACGCGATCGAAGCCGTAGTTGATGCCCATGGTCTGCTCGCGCACTTTCGGCAGGCAATTGTAGTTCATCGCCGACAGCAGGGACAGCGTCAGGAAGCCATGGGCGATGGTGCCGCCGAAGGGGCTTTCAGCGGCCGCGCGCCCGGGATCGACATGAATGAACTGATGGTCGTCGGTCGCCCCCGCAAAAGCGTCGATCATTGTCTGGTCGACGGTAATCCAATCCGAAAGACCCGTTTCCATGCCGATCAATCCCCGCACGTCGGAGAGTGAAATTTCCGTGACCATGAATTCCTCGTGAGAAAAGCCGCCGGGCCAAGCCTTATCGTGCATTTATGACGATTGCGACAAGGATTTGCGTGAGTGTGAGGAGGCGGTCATTTTTCTACGAAAAAGGCGACGGAGCGTGGCTCGACGGTCACGCTGGCGTCGGGCTTCTTCGCTCCCTCCGGGGTCAGTTGGCTCCAGCCCGGCTCGTTTTCCGACGGAAGCACAAAGAGCTGGCGGCTCTCCGAGCGATTGAAAAGCACAGCAAGCCGGGTGTTTCTGCCGCGCGAGGAGCGGTCGCCGGTGGCGAGCAGCATGCCGAGCGTCGAAAGCGACGGCGTCTCCCATTCGGCAACGGTCATCGGTTCGCCGGAGAGCGAGATCCATTCGACATCGCCGTTGCCGGAGAGGAAGCGTGTTTCGGAGAAAACTGTGAAGCGGCGGCGCAACCCTGCGACGAACGCGGTATGCGCGATGAGATCCTCGTTCAGCGCCTTCCAGTCCAGCCAGGTGATTTCGTTGTCCTGGCAATAGGCGTTGTTGTTGCCGCGCTGGCTGCGGCCGCCTTCGTCACCCGCCGTCAGCATGATGCTGCCACGGGTGGCAAAGAGCGTCGATATCAGCGCCATCACGTCATTGATCCGGCGCTTGCGAATTGTGGGATAGAGGGTCTCGCCTTCAACCCCATTGTTCCAGGAATGGTTCTCGTTGTGGCCGTCCCGATTGTGCTCGCCATTGGCGTCATTGTGCTTGCCGGCATAGGAGACGAGGTCGATCAGCGTGAAGCCGTCATGGGCGGCGAGGAAGTTGACGCTGCGCGTCTCTTTGCCGTCGTTGCCGGAGAAGATGTCGGAGGAACCGGCAAGCGCCGTCGCGAGCGAGCCGGTCTTCCACTGGTCGCCCCGCCAGTAACAGCGCAGATCGTCACGAACCCTGTCGTTCCATTCGAGGAAGGGCGGCGGGAAGTTGCCGAGCTGGTAACCGCCCGGACCGATATCCCAGGGTTCGGCGATCATGATCCGGTCGGCGAGCACGTCGTCCGCCAAGATTGCGGCAAGCGTTCCTCCGTCGCGCTCAAACCCGCTCGCGGTGCGGCCCAGCACCGGGGCGAGATCGAAGCGGAAACCATCGACGCCGGCATTGAGGACAAAATGGCGCAGGCTGTCGATGACGAGGCGCCTGACCTCGGGATGATCGCAGGCGATCGTGTTGCCGGTGCCGGTGTCGTTTATGAGTTCGCCGGGGCTGTTTTGGGCGTGGCGGTAATAATGCAGATTGTCGAGGCCGCGCAGCGACAGCGTGGTGCCATAGCGGTCGCTCTCGCCGGTATGATTGAAGACCAGATCGAGGATGACGGCGATGCCTTCGGCATGGATAGCGGCAACGGTGTTGCGCAGCTCCGCCATGCCGCCGGGGGCGATCCGCGGATCGAGCGCCATCAGGCCGACGGGGTTGTAGCCCCAGCCGTTGGTGAGGCCGAGCGGCGGCAGATGGCGCTCATCGATCCAGGCGGTAATCGGCATCAGTTCGATGGCATCGACCCCGATTCGCTTCAGATGCGCGATAACGGAGGGATGGGCAAGGGCTGCGACCGTGCCGCGTTCGGTTTCCGGCACATCGGGGTGAAGGATGGTGAAGGGCCGCACCGCCACTTCATAGATAAAACCGCCCGGCTCGAAGAGTGGCTTGTCGATTGTGGCTGGGGTGTCGGTGGTGACGATCGCCTTCGGCATCAGATCCTGGCTGTCTTCGCCGTAGAGCCCGAGGCGGGGATCGTAACGGAACGGCCGGTCGATCTCCTTGGCGTAAGGGTCGATCAGCAGTTTTGACGGATCGAACCAGAGGCCGTTGTCGGGCGCATAGATGCCGTCGGCGCGATAGCCGTAGCGGGCGCCTTGCCGGAGGCCGTCGACGAAGAGGCGATGGATGTGGTTGCCATCGCGGGCCATCGGCAGGCGCGCGAATTCCTTGTTGCCGTCATCTTCGAAGAGGCAGAGTTCGATCTGCGCGGCATGATGCGACCACACCGCAAATTCGACGCCGGTCTCGAAGACGATCGCGCCCCGCGCCGAATTGCTGTCCCGCATGGTCCCCCCGGATCAGGTGATCACGGTTGGCTCATCGCGTCCCGTGCGCTCACGAATGCTGGCAATGCTTTCGGCGGCCGCAATCAGATCTGCGAGCGCTTCCTGCGTTTCGATGTTGTGACGAGTCGAATCCGGCTCGTAGCGCTCGATATAGACGCGCAAGGTTGCGCCAGACGTGCCGGTGCCCGACAGGCGGAAGACGACACGGGAGCCGCCCTCGAAGAGCAGGCGGATGCCCTGATGCTCGCTGACCGACTTGTCGATCGGATCGTGATAGGCGAAATCGTCTGCCTTCTCGACCTTCAGGCTGCCGATGCTCTTGCCGGGGAGGGTGGAGAGCTGGCTGCGGAGATTGTCCATCAGGCCGTTCGCCGCGCCGGTGTCCAGGCCTTCATAGTCGTGGCGCGAGTAATAGTTGCGGCCGTAGGTCTGCCAGTGCTGAGTGACGACGTCGGCGACGCTCTCGCCACGCACGGCAAGGATGTTCAGCCACAGCAGCACGGCCCAGAGGCCGTCCTTCTCACGGACATGATTGGAGCCGGTGCCGGAGCTCTCCTCACCGCAGATCGTCGCCATGCCGGCGTCGAGCAGGTTGCCGAAGAACTTCCAGCCGGTTGGCGTCTCATACATGCCGATGCCGCGTTTTTCAGCGACGCGGTCGGCCGCGCCCGATGTCGGCATCGAGCGGGCGATGCCGGCGAGACCGCCGGAATAGCCGGGGGCGAGATTGGCGTTGGCGGCAAGGATCGCCAGGCTGTCGGAGGGGGTGACGAAGATGCCGCGGCCGATGATGAGGTTGCGGTCGCCGTCGCCGTCGGACGCGGCTCCGAAATCGGGCGCGTCCTCGCCCATCATCTCATCGAAGAGTTCCTTGCAGTGAACCGGGTTCGGATCGGGATGATGGCCGCCGAAATCCGGCAGCGGCATGAAGTTGCGCACCGAACCGAGGGGCGCGCCAAGGCGATTTTCGAAGATCTCCTTGGCGTAGGGGCCGGTGACGGCGCTCATGCCGTCGAAAGCGATGCGGAAACCGAGGCTGATCAGATTGCGGATGGCGCCGAAATCGAACAGCTCTTCCATCAGCGCGGCATAGTCCTCGACCGGATCGATGACCGAGAGGATCATACCGCCGGGAAGCTCGTCCTTGCCGATACGGTCGAGATTGACGTCGGCGAAATCGGCGATCTTGTAGCTATCGATCGTCTTGGAACGGGCGTAGATCGCGTCGGTGATCTTTTCCGGCGCCGGGCCGCCATTGTTGATATTGTATTTGATGCCGAAGTCTTCGGTCGGGCCGCCGGGATTGTGGCTGGCCGACAGAATGATGCCACCGAAGGCCTTGTACTTGCGGATAATGTGGGACGCGGCCGGCGTCGACAGAATGCCGCCCTTGCCGACCATCACCTTGCCGAAGCCGTTGGCGGCGGCCATCTTGATCGCCTTCTGGATGACCTCGCGATTGTAGTAACGTCCGTCGCCGCCGATGACGAGGCACTTGCCCTGATAGCCTTCCAGCGAATCGAAGATGGCCTGGATGAAATTCTCCGCATAGTTCGGCTGCTGGAAGACCGGAACCTTCTTACGCAGACCCGAAGTGCCGGGTTTCTGGTCCAGATAGGGCGTGGTGGGTACGGACTTGATCATTTTAGGTCACATGCCTTTCGAGACGAGGCTTGAATAGAGGGCAGCGTAGCGTTCGGCGCTCTTCTCCCAGGAGACATCCGATTTCATGCCTTGCTTTTGCAATTGGGTCCAGAGTTTTCGGTCCGCGTAAAAATGCATGGCACGGCGGATTGCCTGTAGCATGCCCGTTTCGGTCACGGGTGAGAATTGTATGCCGGTTGCCACTTTCGTCGCAAGTGCGGCGTGATTGGCGTCGATCACGGTGTCGTTCAATCCGCCGGTGCGGGCGACGATCGGCACGCAGCCATACCGCAGACCGTAAAGCTGGGTGAGGCCGCAGGGTTCGAAGCGCGACGGGATGATGATCGCGTCGCAGCCGGCCTGCATCAGGTGCGACATCGGTTCGTTATAGCCGATCGAGACGCCGATGCGGCCGGGATGGCGGCTGGCGGAGGCAAGCAGCGCACCTTCAAGCGCAGCTTCGCCGGAGCCGAGCACGACGAGTTTGCCGCCCATGGCGACGATCTGGTCTGCGACGTTGGCGACGATATCCATGCCCTTCTGCCAGGTGAGGCGGCTGATGACGCAGAAGATCGGCGCATCGTCATTGTCGAGGTGGAAGAACTCGGCGATCGAGCGGCGGTTTTCCTCGCGGTTCTTCAGCGTCGTCGGGCCATAATGGGTGTGGACGACGGGGTCGGTCGCCGGGTTCCAGACATCGGTATCGATGCCGTTGACGATGCCATGCAAATCGTCGATGCGGGTGGCGATGACGCCTTCGAGCCCCATGCCGAATTCGGGCGTCAGGATCTCGTCGGCATAGGTCGGACTGACGGTCGTGACCGCATGGGCGGTCTGCAGGCCACCCTTGAGGAAGCCGACGGTGCCGTAATATTCGATGCCGTCGACGGCGAAGGCATGGTCGGGCAGGCGCAGGCCGGGAAAGATGTCGGAGCCGAATTGGCCTTGGAAGGCGATGTTGTGGATCGTCAGCACGCTCGGCAGTTCCGGCGTCGGATAATAGCGCATGTAGACCGAGGTCAGCGCCGCTTGCCAATCATGGGTATGGACGAGATCCGGCCGCCAGCCGGGCAGCAGACCGGCGGCGATCTCTGAAGCTGCGAGCGACAGGGCGGCGAAACGACGCCAATTGTCGGGATAATCCTTGCCGAGCGGATCGAGATAGGGGCCGCCCGGCCGGTCGTAATAAGCCGGGGCATCGAGGACGAGGAGATCGAGGCCCTCGTGTTCAACCTCGAGCACGGTTGCCCGCTCACCGAGCAGGTCCGGGAATTCGAGCCTGACGACGGGGTCGCGAATGACCTTCATGACGGCGGGGTAGCCGGGCAGGAGGGTCTTGGTCTCGACCCCGAAGGCTTTCAGAGCAATCGGCAGGGCGCCGGACACATCGGCCAGGCCCCCTGTCTTGATCAAGGGGAAGACTTCGGACGAAACCGAAAGAACTTTCATAAGTCAGATATCCAGCTTGTCGATCATCGGTTGCGTGATCAGGCAGATGCCGCTTTCCGTCCGTCGGAAGCGCCTGGCGTCGAGCTCGGCGTCTTCGCCGACGACAAGGCCTTCCGGAATGACGACGCCATGGTCGATCACCACATTCTTGAGCTGTGCACGCCGTCCGATCTTCACGTTCGGCAGGATGACCGCCCCTTCCAGTTTGGAAAAGGAATTGGCCCTGACGCCGGTGAAGAGCAGGCTCTTATTGAGGCTGGCGCCCGAGATGATGCAGTCGCCCGAGACGACGGAGGAGGTGGCCGAGCCGCGGCGGTCGTCGTCGTCATGGACGAATTTCGCCGGCGGGGTGATCTCGGCATAGGTCCAGATCGGCCAGGACTTGTCGTAGATATCGAGTTCCGGGACGATGGCCGTCAGATCGATATTGGCCTGCCAGTAGGCGTCGATCGTGCCGACGTCGCGCCAGTAGGGCTCGTGTTCGAAATCGGAGCGGACGCAGGATTTGGCGAAGCGGTGGGCGACCGCCTTCCCGTTCTTGACGATATAGGGAATGATGTCCTTGCCAAAATCGCGGCTCGAGTTCGGGTCGGCGGCGTCGCGGCGCAGCGCATCGAGCAAGAACTTGGTGTGGAAGACGTAGATGCCCATTGAGGCGAGCGCGAAATCCGGCTTGTCCGGAATGCCCGGCGGATCGGCGGGCTTTTCGATGAAGGCGAAGATCTCGTCCTTTTCGTTGACATGCATGACGCCGAAGCCGGTTGCTTCCATGCGCGGCACTTCCAGGCAGCCGATCGTCACGTCCGCGCCGGAATCGACATGCTGCTGCAGCATGTATTCATAGTCCATCTTGTAGACATGGTCGCCGGCGAGAATGACCATGTATTCGACGCCGTAATCCTCGATAATATCGATGTTCTGATAAACGGCGTCGGCGGTGCCTTCATACCACTGCGTTTCGGAAACGCGCTGCGAGGCAGGCAGGATGTCGAAGCTTTCGTTTCGCTCAGGGCGGAAGAAGTTCCAGCCGCGCTGCATGTGACGGATCAGCGAATGCGCCTTGTATTGCGTCGCGACGCCGATGCGGCGAATGCCCGAGTTCAGCGCGTTCGACAGAGCGAAGTCGATGATGCGGGCCTTGCCGCCGAAATAGACGGCGGGCTTGGCGCGTCGGTCGGTGAGTTCCTTGAGACGGCTCCCCCTGCCGCCGGCCAGAACATAGGCCATTGCATCGCGGGCAAGTGGCTGAATACGCTTCTCTACCATTTTCTCCTCCCACCAGTCTTAATTTTCAGGTTCAAGCATGATTGTCGCCAAGGGCGGCAGCGTGATCGAGCAGGTGATATTGCCGCCGGCATCGACGGCCTGCACGCGTCCGCCATTGCCCTTGCCGCTGCCGCCATAGATGTCGGCATCGGTATTCAGAATCTCCCGCCAGCGGCCTGCAAGCGGCAGACGTATGAGATAATTCTCGCGATAGACGGGAGTAAAGTTGGTGATGACGACGATCGGCTTCTGGCCCGGGGCTTTGCGCTGCCAGGCGAAGACGGAATTCTCGCTGTCGTCGGCAATCAGCCATTCGAAGCCATCGCCCTCGCAGTCCCGCTCATGCAGGGCGGGCTTGCTGCGATAGGTGAAGTTGAGGTCGCGCACCAGACGCCGCATGCCCTCGTGCATACGGTATTGCAGCAGGTTCCAGTCGAGCGACCGATCCTCGCTCCACTCGCTCCACTGGGCGAATTCCTGGCCCATGAACAGGAGCTTCTTGCCGGGATAGCCCCACATATAAGCGTAATAGGCGCGCAGATTGGCGAACTTCTGCCAGTCGTCGCCCGGCATCTTGGCGATCAGCGAGCCCTTTCCGTGAACGACCTCGTCGTGCGACAGCGGCAGGACGAAATTTTCCGAATAGGCATAGAGGAGGCCGAAGGTGAGCTCGTTGTGGTGGTGCTTGCGGTGCACCGGGTCGCGCTTCATGTAGCTCAGCGTGTCATGCATGAAGCCCATGTTCCATTTGAAGCCGAAACCGAGGCCGCCTTCATGCACGGGTTGCGAAACCTTCGGCCAGGAGGTCGATTCCTCGGCGATGGTCATGACGTTGGAATGCTGGCCATAGATGCGGATGTTGAGGTCCTGCAGAAAACGGACAGCTTCGAGGTTCTCGTTGCCGCCATATTCGTTCGGGATCCATTCGCCATGCTTGCGGGAATAATCGAGATAGAGCATCGAGGCGACGGCATCGACGCGCAGGCCGTCGAGATGGAACTTCTCGGCCCAATAGAGGGCGTTGTTGACCAGATAGGAAACCACTTCGGTGCGGCCGAAATTATAGATCGCCGTGTTCCAGTCCGGATGGAAGCCCTTGCGCGGGTCTTCGTGCTCGTAGAGCGCCGTGCCGTCAAACCAGCCGAGTCCGTGTTCGTCGGTCGGGAAATGCGCCGGCACCCAGTCGAGAATGACGCCGATCCCGACCTTGTGGCAGCCGTTGACGAAACGGGCGAAGCCTTCCGGCTCGCCGAAGCGGGCGGTCGGTGCGTAAAGGCCCGTCGTCTGGTAGCCCCAGGAAGGGTCATAGGGATGTTCTGTGATCGGCAGGAATTCGATATGGGTGAAGCCCATGTCGACGCAATAGGGGATGAGGCTGGAGGCGAGCTCGTCCCAGGAAAGCATGGTGCCGTCCTGCCGGCGCTGCCAGGAGCCGGCATGCACCTCATAGATCGAGATCGGCTGACGGCGCTTGTCGATTTCGCGCCAGTGCTTCAGATGGGCCTCGTCCTCCCAGACCTGCTCCAACTCGGCAGCGGCGATCGAGGCGGTCTTCGGTCTGAGTTCGCTGCGGCGGGCGAAGGGATCGGCCTTCAGCGGCAGCAATACGCCGTCGTGGCCACGGATCTCGAACTTGTAGGCGACGCCGAGCGGTACATCGGGAGCGAAGATTTCCCAGATGCCGCTGTCGGCGCGAAAGCGCATGACGTGGCGGCGGCCGTCCCAGCCGTTGAAATCGCCGACGACGGAGACGCGCTGGGCGTTCGGCGCCCAGACCGCGAAGTGGATGCCCTGGGCGCCGTCATGTTTGATGAGATGGGCGCCCATCTTGTCGAACAGGCGCAGATGTGAACCTTCGCGGGCGAAATAATCGTCCATCGGCCCGAGCACCGGCCCGAAGCTGTAGGGGTCGGTGACTGCCCATTCGGCATCGCCGCGCCGGGCGCGATAGCGCACCGGCTGCAGTTTGGCGAGCGAAACCGGCCCGGCGAAGAGGCCATCAGCGTGGAGCCGATTCAATTCGCCGATGACGCTGCCGTCGAGCGTCATGGCGGTCACTTCTTCCGCGCCCGGGATGAAACACCGGGCAACGAAAGCGTCGCCGGCTTGGTGCACACCTAGAACGGCAAAGGGATTGGAATGCGAACCGGCAAGGATCGCCGTGATTTCATCTGCCGAAATTTCCCAGGAAAGCTTTACTTCAGGGACGGTTTTCGGCGTTTTCATCCGGCTCTCCAGATTTCGTCTGCATATTGCCTGATCGTGCGATCGGAGGAGAACCAGCCCATCCGTGCGGTATTGTTGATCGTCTTCGTGTACCAGGCGGACTGGTTGGTCCAGATCTGATCGACGTCGCGCTGGGCCTGGGCATAGGCGTCGAAATCGGCGGCGACCATGAACCAGTCATGCGAATAGATGCCGTCGATCAGCGCCGCGTAGCGATTGCGGTCATCGGGTGAGAAGACGCCGGAACCGATGGCCGAAAGCGCCTGGGAGAGTTCGCGGGATCCCTCGATAATGGCGCGGGGGTTGTGGCCATCGCTGCGGACCTTGGCGACCTCATCGGCCCTGAGGCCGAAGATGACGATGTTGTCTTCGCCGACATTGTCGCGCATTTCGACATTGGCGCCGTCGAGCGTGCCGATCGTCAGCGCGCCGTTGAGGCCGAACTTCATGTTGCCGGTGCCTGAGGCTTCCATGCCGGCGGTCGAGATCTGCTCGGAAAGGTCGGCGGCGGGAACCATGACCTCGGCGAGCGAGACATTGTAGTTGGGCACGAAGACGACCTTCAGCAGGCCGCGCACCGATGGGTCGTTGTTGATCGTGCGGGCGACGTCGTTGATCAGTTTGATGATCAGCTTGGCGTTGTAATAGCTCGGCGCCGCCTTGCCGGCGAAGAGTTTGACGCGCGGCACCCAATCGAGCTCGGGATGCGAGCGGATCTGGTCGTAGAGGGCAACCGCTTCGATGATGTTCAGAAGCTGGCGCTTGTATTCATGGATGCGTTTGATCTGGATGTCGAACATCGCCGACGGATCGAGCTTCACGCCCATCCGGCTGGCGACGAGGTTGGAAAGCGCCACCTTGTTGGCCCGCTTCACCGCGGCGAACTTCTGCTGGAAGCTCGGATCGGAAGCATGCGCCTCGAGCGGGCGCAGCTTCTCGGCATCATCGAGGAACGCATCGCCGATCGCCTCGCGGATCAGACCGGTGAGGCCGGGATTGCACTGCTGCAGCCATCGGCGCGGCGTGATGCCGTTGGTCTTGTTGTTGATGCGGTCGGGATAGAGCTTGTGCAGGTCGGCAAAGACCGTGACCTTCATCAGGTCGGTGTGCAGGGCCGAGACGCCGTTGATCGAGTGCGAGCCGATGAAGGCGAGATTGCCCATGCGCACGCGGCGGTCGCCGCTTTCCTCGATCAGCGAGATCGAACGGATCTCGCTGTCGGAGAAGTTCTTGCCCTTGCGGGCTTCGAGCAGAATCTTGGCATTGATCGCGTAGACGATCTGCATGTGGCGCGGCAGCAGCCGCTCGAACAGCGGAACCGGCCAGCTTTCCAGCGCTTCCGGCAGAAGCGTGTGGTTGGTGTAGGAGAAGGTGCGGCGGGTGATATCCCAGGCCTGGTCGAAATCCATGCCGTGCACGTCACAGAGCAGACGCACGAGCTCGGCGACCGAGACGGCCGGATGGGTGTCGTTCAACTGAATGGCCACCTTGTCTGGCAGCGAGGTGAAATCGTCATATTGCTGCAGGTGGCGGCGCAGAATGTCCTGCAGCGAGGCCGAGGAGAAGAAGAATTCCTGGCGCAGCCGCAATTCCTGGCCGGCAGGGGTAGCGTCGGCAGGATAGAGGACGCGGGTCAGGCTCTCGGCCTTGTTGCTTTCGCGCAGCGCGCCGATGTGGTCGCCGGCGTTGAAGGCATCGAGCAGGATTGGGTCGATCGGCTGCGCTGACCAGAGGCGCAACGTGTTGACGCGTTTTCCCCGCCAGCCGACGACCGGCGTGTCGAAGGCGGCGGCGATAACGCGCTCGGCCGGCTTCCAGACGTAGCGCGGCTGGTCGTCATGGGTGGTGATGAATTCAACGGCGCCGCCGAAACCGATTTCATAGGCGCTCTCGCGCCGTTCGAATTCCCAGGGATTGCCGTGGGCGAGCCAGTTCTCCGGCAGTTCCACCTGCCAGCCGTCGGCCATCTGCTGGCGGAACAGGCCGTGGACGTAGCGGATGCCGTAGCCATAGGCCGGAACATCGACCGTCGCCATGCTTTCCATGAAACAGGCGGCCAGACGGCCGAGGCCGCCATTGCCGAGCGCGGCGTCCGGCTCCAGACCGGCGATGACGTTGACGTCAACGCCGAGGGAGCTCAGCGCATCGCGCACCTCTTCCATCAGGCCGAGGTTCGAGACGGCATCGCGCATCAGGCGGCCGATCAGAAACTCGAGAGAAAGATAATAGACGCGCTTGGCTCCGGTCGCATAGACCTCACGGGTGGAGGCCATCCACTTGTCGATGATGCGGTCGCGCACCACCAGGATCGTCGCTGTCAGCCAGTCATGCGGCTTTGCCACCTTGGCATCCTTGCCGATGCGATAGGTCAGGCGTTCGATGATTTCTTCGGCGAGAATTTCCGGCCTTGAGCTGCGGGGAGCGGGAGAGGGGATAACCGGCTTGGAAACGGTATTCATGGTCAGATCTCGCCAATTTTAATTTTGTATCAGGGTGTTATGCCTGATTTAATCGATTTGTCGCCTGCGCTTGCGACAGTTTATGCATCGTTGGGAAGCACTTGCAACAAAGGATTTGGACAAACGGAAAATTTGGGAAACCGTCATATTCACATTGCCGGGGAGGATTGATTTCAATCGCCTTTCCCGATCTGCTGGCCGGCAGCGACAGCCGAAAGCCGCACCGGGTTGTTCCGGCGCGGCTTTCCTTTGCCCCTTTTTCGTGGCGGTATGCTCAGTTCGTCAGACGTGTCAGCTGAGCGGAGGCTTTCGCACCGATCGCCTTAAAGGCGGCAAGGAGGTCTTCCATTTTTTCAGCTTGGAAATAATGGGAGTCGTCGGAGGCGCAATAATGCAGCAGCGTCTGTCCGCCAGCGGGTGCCATAAAGGCAATCGTATAGATTTCGATGCCCTTGGACTTCGCCGTGTCACATGTTGCCTTGGTCAGGGTGTCATATGAACGGCCGCCGCTGCTATCGTTGTTGTTGTCTCCGTCTGTCATGAAGACGATGTACTTTTTGGGTATTTGGCCAGTCTTCAGCTTATGGGCGGCGTCCTCGGCATCGTTCCCCGCGGCATTTTTTGCCGTCAGGGATGAATAGGCCGTGCTCATCGCGCCGCTCGAATTGGTGCCGCCTCCTGACTGAAGCGCATTGACGTAGCTCGATACACCGGCAGTCCCCCAGGCGAGACTACTGGGTGTATATTGAACGATATCGTAAGAGACTGCGCCAGTGCGTACGTATTGGGCGTTGGGATCGGCGCTGCTCAACTGGCCGAAGAGATTGCCGGCGGCGATCTTCAGCGCCTCTATTTTCGTATAGTAGTTCGTGCGGCTGCCCGTGCAGGTGTCGTAGATGGTCTTGCCGTGCTTGTTCAAATGAGGATTGCAGTCATAGGTGTACGATTCCGTCGGATCTTCCTCGTTAACTGTCGCGGTATCCTCTCCCATCGATCCCGATTTATCGAGCGCCAGATACATCGAGATGGAGCCCTGGGTCTGCGAATGGCCGCCAACAGTGGTGCCGGAAGCCGAGAGGTGTTGCGTGCTGAAGCCGACCGCCTGCATGAGTGGGTTGACCGTGAGGTCGTAACTCGGCGAAACCGTCACTTGGTAGGATGTCGATTTGCCCGAAGTCGTCGTTTGGACATTGACGCTCGTCGTGCTCTTGATGTCGGCACCGCTCTGCAGATAATTCGCCATCTGCCCCGCGACGAAATTCCGGGCGAAGGCTTCGGCCCCAGACGTTTGGATCGTGCCATTCGCCAGTGCGGTGGCGGTCGCAAGCGCGGCTGAGTCGGCCGCCTCCTGCAATTGCTGTTTCGAGAGGAGCATATCACCGACCTGGATCGCCATGCCGGCAGCGCCGAGAAGAACCGGCGCCAAGATCGCCGTCATGATACCGAAATTACCGCCTCGATCGCTGAACATGCGACGCAGGCAGGGATGCAAAATGGAGGTGCTCATCATGTTCACCCAACTGGAAACCCTGTGAGGTGATTTACGCACGCTGCTTCTTTACGCCGCCCTTACGGCGTCAATAGACTTTTAACGAATCGGCTGATTTTTCCAGTTTTGGGATCATTTCAGCGGGATTACGTCGACCGCCTGAACGGCACGTTGACCGCCGTAGCTTTTCAAAACGCCGATAACGGGAACCACGTCGGAATAGTCCCGGCCATAGGCGACGACGATATGATCCGTGCCGGCAGGGATGTCGTTGGTCGGGTCGAGCTCGATCCAGCCGATCGTCTCGCCGCACCAGGCCCGCACCCAGGCATGCATCGCATCTGCTCCTTCCAGCCGTTCCTTGCCGGGCGGTGGAATGGTACGCAGGAAGCCGGAGACGTAACCCGCCGGGATGCCGAGGCTTCTGAGCGCCAGAATCATGACGTGGGTGAAATCCTGGCAGACGCCGCGCTTCAGCCTGAACGCTTCGAGCGGGGTCGTGTCCACCGTCGTCGCGTCGGAATCGTAAGTGAAATCCTTATTGATGCGGGCGCAGAGCGCATGGGCGATCTGCACGACTGTCAGCCGGGGCGTGACGCAGCTTCGTGCATAATCGCCAATCTCGCGGGCCTGGGTCAGGCGCGGGCTGTCGCCGAGAAAGTGATGCGGTGAATCCGGCGCCAGTGACCAGACGCCTGATATTTCCTCCGGCAGCCCGGCAAGCAGCGGCGAGAAATCGGCGGCGATGGGCTGGCTTTCGACCTGCACACGGGCCTGCATGCGAATGTCGAGCGTCTCATGCGCCGTCCGCAGCATGAAGGAGGTGGCGGGGTGTTGAAAGAAGTCGACGAAATGCGACTGCTCGTCCGGCGTCGGCGAGACGGTGATCGAGCCGGCGACCAGGCGTTGCCGGTTGGCGAGCGACAACGGCATCAGGCGCATGATATGGCGAGCGCCGGAGGCCGGCACGTCGTAGCTGTAACCCATGCGGAGCGAGAGATCGTAAAGCACTGCCGTCACCCGAGATAGGTCTGGGCGAGCAGATCCGAAAGCTGCTCCAACTCGCGTTCGAGCCGCTGGTAGACCTCGACCCCCATGCCCTCGGGCGTCATCACCGCCAGACCGGAATGAAGCCGCATCGCCTCGCGGTAGAAGGGCGACATCTGCCCATTGATCAGGGCGTTCGGCAATTGCTCGACCTCATGATGGATCTCGTTCACCTGGAAGAGGACTGAGCGGGGGTTGAGAGGGTCGAGCGCCAACAGGTCGGTGACGGTCAGCCGCGCGGTGTTGACGTTGTAGCGGCGGCGATGGGTCATGACGCTGTCGCCGATCTCCAGCAGCATGTCCAGCGCGCCGTCGGGTGCTTCTGGTCCGGACATGTGGCCGAGCAGGCGCGTCATGTGCAGGCCGCGCTCGATATAGCGGCCGAGCGAGAGAAAACGCCAGCCCATGAAGCGGTACATGTTTTCGTGCACGAGGCCGGCAAAGCCGGCGAGCTTGCGCAAGAGAATTGTCATCGCATGACTGGCGTCATCGCCGGCAGTGACGGTGGCGTGAAAGCGGCGGGCGGTCTTGGCGAGATCGTTGAGGGCGAGCCAACCATCGGGCGAGAAGCGGTCGCGGATGTTGCTCGCCGAATAGACGGCGCTGTCGATGTTGCGCAGGAGCCTTTCGGGCACGGGCTCGGCGGTATCGATGTCGACGGCCGCGAGATAGGCGGAGACGTCGGCGAGCAGCGGCTGGCCCGGATCGGCGGCTTCGGCAAAACGCGCATGCCAGGCGCGCAGGATGCGCAGCGCCCCTTCGGCACGTTCGATGTAGCGGCCGAGCCAGAACAGGTTGTCGGCCGCCCGGCTCGGCAGGCTGCCAGGCATGTTGCGGGTGAAGCTGCCTTCTGCCGGCAGCAGCGTGTGGCGCTCGACCGGCTTGTCGCTGACGATCCAGACGTCGGCAGCTGCACCGCCAGACTGCATGGCGATCGCCGAGACGTCGGCGCCGGAGCCGATGCGGGCAAAACCGCCGGGCATGATCTGCCAGCCGTTTGCCGTGCGGGCAGCGAAAACGCGCAGCGACATCGGCCGCGGCACGAGTTTGCCATTCACCCAGGCGGGCGTCGTCGACAGCGTGACGACTTCCTGGCCGACCAGCTTCGGGCCGTCCGAATTCAGCCAGTCGGCGATGGAATCTTTGGCGGTCGCCCGCAGCGACGAGCCGAGCACGGATTCGCCGTTGTCGTCGAAGAAGGGCGCACGGGAATAGGCCGGGCCGATCACCATTTTCTCGATATTCTTGGCGACCTGCTCGCGCTCTTCCTTCTGGCCGCACCACCAGGTGGCGATCGACGGCAGTTTCAGATCCTGCCCCAGCAAATGCCGGCAGATGGTCGGCATGAAGGCTAGAAGCGCCCGGGTTTCCAGAATCCCCGTTCCGAGCGCGTTGACGATGGTGACGCTTTCAGCGCGCAGCGCCTCTACCAGACCGGGCGTGCCGATATGTGAATTCTGGTTCAGCTCCAGCGGATCGGCAAAGGCTGAATCGAGGCGGCGCCAGAGCACGCCGATCGGCTTCAGGCCGGCGACAGTGCGCACCATGACGCGGCCCTTGACGACAGCGAGATCCTCACCCTCGAGCAGCATGAAGCCGAGATAGCGGGCAATGTAGGCGTGTTCGTAATAGGTCTCGTTGGCCGGGCCTGGCGTCAACACTGCGATGCGGTCGTCGCCCGAATGTTTCATGTCCTGCAGCGCATCACGGAAGGCGCCGAAGAAGGAGGCGAGGCGGTGGACGGGCGTTTCGGCGTAGACATCCGAGAAGGCCCGGGTCGTCGCGACGCGGTTTTCAAGCGCAAAGCCCGCGCCGGAGGGAGCCTGGGTGCGGTCTGCCAGCACCCACCAGTTGCCGTCAGGGCCGCGGCCGATCTCGAAGGCGCAGAAGTGAAGATAGTGGCCGGATGCCGGCCGGATGCCGGCCAGCGGGCGCTGATATTCAGGATTGGCGGCGATCAGCGCCGGCGGCAGGAATCCTTCCTCCACCAGCCGGTTCTCGCCGTAGATATCGGCAATGATCGCCTCCAGCAGGTCGGCGCGCTGGACAAGGCCCGCCGACAGCGCCTGCCATTCGCGTTCATCGATCAGCACGGGAATATGCGAGATCGGCCAGGCCCGTTCGCCGGTGCCCTTGCTGCCATAGGCGCGATAGAAGACGCCGGCATCCCTGAGATAGCGGTCGGCGCGGGCGAAACGCTCGGCGAGATCCTTTTCCGGCATTGCGCCGAGATGCGAGAGGAAACGCTGCCAGACGGGGCGGACCGCGCCCTTATTGTCGACCATTTCGTCGGCGGAGCCGGGAAGCGTCGCATAGTCGAAGGCCGCATCCTTGCCGATGCGATCTCCAGCCTCTTCCCTGCGCTCCGCTGCCGGTCTCTTACCCATCAAAACCCAACCTCACCCTCGGCCTTTACCCCGGGGCCTCAAATGCCGGCGGGCCGCCTCAGATCCAGCGTCAGCGGGAATTCAGGCGAACCCGTCTCGGCGCGCGGAATAAACCCGCCCGCCGTATGCCCCCACGGCTCGAAGCGGGCGAGCCGCCTTGCTTCCGCCTCGTTGCCGTTGACCGGGAAGGTGTCATAGGTCCGGCCGCCCGGATGGGCAACATGATAGATGCAGCCGCCAATCGAACGCTTCGACCATGTATCATAAATGTCAAAAGTCAAAGGTGTGTTGATCGGCAACACCGGATGCAAGCCGGAGGCCGGCTGCCATGCCTTATAGCGGACGCCGGCGACCGATACGCCCGACGTGCCGGTCGGCGTCAGCGGCAGGACGCGGCCGTTGCAGGTGACGGTGTAGCGCGCGGTATTGCTGGTTTCGAAGCGTAGCTGCAGGCGTTCGACGGACGAATCGACATAGCGTACCGTGCCGCCGATCGCGCCTTGCTCACCCATGACGTGCCAGGGTTCCAGCGCCTGGCGCAGTTCCAGCTTCGAGCCCTCGTATTCGACTTCGCCGCAGAAGGGGAAGCGAAATTCGAGCTGGGCCTTGAACCATTCCGGGCTGACGTCGAAACCGTTTTGGCGAAGGTCGGCAAGCACGTCGAGGAAATCGGCCCAGACGAAATGCGGCAGCATGAAACGGTCGTGCAGGGTCGTGCCCCAGCGGACGAACTTGCCGTCGACCGGGTTGACCCAGAAGCGGGCGATCAGCGCGCGCACCAGCAACTGCTGGGCAAGCGACATGCGTGCGTTCGGCGGCATCTCGAAACCGCGGAACTCGATGAGACCCAACCTGCCGGTCGGGCCGTCGGGCGAAAACAGCTTGTCGATGCAGATCTCGGCGCGGTGGGTGTTGCCGGTGACGTCGGTCAAGAGATTGCGGAACAGCCGGTCGACGAGCCAGGGCAGCGGTGGCTGGCCGCGGCCGGGCGCGGCGATCTGCGCCATGGCGATTTCCAGCTCGTAGAGGCTGTCGTGACGGGCTTCATCGATGCGCGGCGCCTGGCTGGTCGGGCCGATGAACATGCCGGAGAAGAGGTAGGAGAGCGAGGGGTGGCGCTGCCAATGGAGGACGACGCTCTTCAAGAGATCGGGACGGCGCAGGAAGGGGCTGTTGTTCGGATTGGCGCTGCCGACGACGACATGGTTGCCGCCGCCTGTCCCGGTATGACGACCGTCGATCATGAACTTATCGGCGCCGAGCCGGGTGGCGCGCGCCTCCTCGTAGATCGCCGTGGTGATATCGACGCATTCCTTCCAGTTCGAGGCCGGATGGATATTGACCTCGATGACGCCGGGATCGGGAGCGACGCGGATGACATTGATGCGCTCGTCCTGCGGCGGCGGGTAACCTTCGATATGGACCGGAAGCTTCAGTTCGGCGGCGGCGTTTTCGGCCGCGGCGATCAGCTCAAGATAATCCTCGATGCGTTCGACCGGCGGCATGAAGACGCAGAGCCTGCCGTCGCGCGGTTCGACCGACATAGCGGTGCGCACGGCGCCGGCGATGTCGCCGAGCGTCTGTTCGATCCGGCTGCGATTGCTCTCGCCGGCTTGGAAGGAGGCTTCCGGCATGGCCCGACCGGCCGGTACAAAAACGTCCGGCAGCGGTTCACGCGGGATCGTCGGATCGGCGGGATAGATATAGGGATAACGCGCCGGGGGCACATAGGGCAGGGTGCCGAGCGGCAGACGATAGCCGATCGGACTGTCGCCTGGAACGAGGAAGATCCTGCCGCGGCGGGTGTTCCATCTCTCGCTGATCCACACACGGCTTTCAGCCGCCCTGGCGTTCCATGCCTGGACCGGAAGGACGTAACCTGTGGGGACGGTCAGGCCGCGGGCAAACACCCGGGCGATACGGTTGCGCTCCTCGGGATCCTTCAGCTTCGAATTCGCCGGATCGACGTTTTCGGGGAGGTTGCCCTCCTTGATGATCCAGTCGGCCGGATCCTCATAGGCCGGCTGCACCATGTCAGGCTTGATCGCCAATTCTTTTGCGATTGCCGTCAGAAACTTCTCGGCATCCTCTGCGGTGACGCCGGTGTCCTTGCCCTCGGCGGCGATCAGATCGAGGTTCTGCCAGACCGGTTTGCCGTCGCGGCGCCAGTAGAGCGAGAAGGTCCAGCGCGGCAGGCTTTCACCCGGATACCATTTGCCCTGGCCGTAATGCAGGAAGCCGCCGGGGGCGAAGCGTTCCTGCAGCCTGCGGATCAGGCTGTCGGCTTTTTCGCGCTTGGCCGGGCCGACGGCGGCGGTGTTCCATTCCTCGGACTGGAAATCGTCGATCGAGACGAAGGTCGGCTCGCCGCCCATCGTCAGATGCACATCCTCGGCTTCGAGGACACGGTCGACTTTCTCGCCGAGTTCGTTGAGCTCATCCCAGCTTTCATCGGAGAAGGGCTTGGTGATGCGCGGATGTTCGGCGACGCGCGAGACCTTCATATCGAAGGCGAATGCGGTTTCGGCCTCGCCGAAATAGCCGCCGGAAATCGGGGCGGCGTTGCGGTAATGCGGCGTTGCTGCAAGTGGGATATGGCTTTCGCCGGTCAGAAGGCCGGAGGTCGGATCGAGGCCGACCCAGCCGGCACCGGGCAGATAGACCTCGGCCCAGGCATGCAGGTCGGTGAAATCGACTTCGGTGCCGGAAGGGCCGTCGAGCGCCTTCAGGTCCGGGGTCAGCTGGATGAGGTAACCGGAGACGAAGCGGGCGGCAAGGCCCAGGTGGCGCAGGATCTGGACGAGCAGCCAGCTGGTGTCACGGCAGGAGCCCTTGGCGCTTTCCAGCGTCTCTTCCGGCGTCTGCACGCCGGTTTCCAGGCGGATGACATAGCCGATCTGCCGCTGCAGGCGGGCATTCAAACCGACGACCATATCGACCGTCGGCTGGCCCGGCGACCAGTCGAGAGTCGGCAGCAGCGCCTTGAGGCGCGGGCCGGCCGGCTCCGGCGTCATGTAGATCGACAGATCCTCGCGGATGGTTTCAGGATAATCGAACGGCCACCTGGTCGCCTCCTCCTCGACGAAGAAGTCGAAGGGATTATAGACCGTCATATCGGCGACGAGGTCGACCTCGATCTTAAACTCCGTCACGGGGTCCGGGAAGACGTAGCGGGCGAGGTAGTTGCCGTAGGGGTCCTGCTGCAGGTTGACGAAGTGGTTGGAGGGCGTGACCTTCAGCGAGTGGCTGAGCACGCGTGTCTTCGAATGCGAGGCCGGTTTCAACCGGATGATCTGTGGGCCGAGGCGGACCGGTTTGTCGTAGGTATAGTGCGTCAGGTGATAGATGCTGGCTTTGATCGACATATTGCTCTTTTTATCCGGCGCGCATCGTTGTGCGGCTTGCTGTTCCCGAAACCAGTGTGTGCAATGCAGCGAAAGAAAGCAAGGGCGCCCAGGACTCGGCGGCTTTTACCCCGCCTTGGCGAAGGTGACCGCCGCCTTCAGGCCCTTGCCGCCCGCACCCGGCTCCAGCGTCAGGGCGGCGTTGAAAAGATTGGCGATTTCTTCGACGATCGGCAGGCCGAGGCCGGCGCCGGGCGCGCCGGAATCATTGCCGCGCGAAAAGCGCCGGCGAACCGCCTCCAGCTTCTCGCTGGGAATACCGGGACCATTGTCCTCGACTTCGAGGCGAACCGTGTCGGCGGCTGCGATGATGCGGACGGTGACCTCAGCCCCCTTGCCGGCATAGGCGATGGCGTTGCCGGCGAGGTTGCGCAGCATCTCGCCGATCAGCAGCGGCTCGGCGCGGACCATGGCCGGGCTTTCGCCCTCGAAGCCGAGATCGATGCCGGCGACGGCGGCCGCCGGGATCTGCTCGCCGGTGATTTCCTGAGCGATTGCGGCAAGGTCGATGGCGGAGGCGGTCAGCGCCTCCTTGGCCGTGGCGGCGTCGATCTTCGCCATCAAGAGAAGCTGAGCGAGGATGCGTTCGGCATGCGCCACGGCCTGGTCTCCCTTCAGCGCCGCCGCCTGGGCTTCATCAAGCGAGCCGGCGCGGGCGGAAAGGGCAAGCTGGGTGCGGATGATCGCTAAGGGCGTGCGCAGCTGATGGCTGGCATTGCCGGTGAAATGGCGCAGCGCATCGAGGGCCGACTGCAGGCGGACCATGAAAGAGTTCACCGTATCGACCAGCGGCTCGACCTCGCTCGGCACGGTTTGTTCGATCGGATGCAGATCGTCAGGACTGCGCTCGCCGATGGCGTCGCCGAGCTTGTAGAGCGGGCGGAGCGCCACCGTGACCGATATCCAGACGATGACCGCCGCGCCCAGGATCATGAAGGCGAGACGCAGCGCCGAACGCACGAGAATCGCCTGCGTCAACTGCCGGCGGGCGATGGTGGTTTCGGCGACGGTCACGACGAACGGCACGGAGCGGATGCCCGTCGAGGCCGAGCGCTCGAGGGTGGCGATGCGGATGGGCTCGCCGCGGAAGCTGTCGTCGGCAAAGGCGGCGGCATTGCCGGGCGTCTTCTTCAGGACCGGCAGGGATTGATAGCCGGTGATGAATTGACCCGGAGGGCCGTCAACGCGGTAGAAGACCCGGTCCTGAGCCGCCGAGGTCAGCATTTCAAGGGCGACATAGGGAATGTCGACCTGCAATGTCCCGTCTTCGGCGACGACGACGCGTTCGGCAATTGCGAGAGCAGAGCCGGCGAGCACGCGGTCGGAGACGATATTCGACGTCTGGACCGCCTCGCGATAGGTATCGGCGAGTGCCAGCGTGCCGATGACGGCGGTCGAGATGAGCAGCCAGAAGAGCAGCCGCCGCCTGAGGGAATAGGCGGCTTTCATGAGGCTTCGGGCAGCTTGTCGAGATAGTAGCCGATGCCGCGGGCGGTCTTGACCGTCAGGCCGTGCGGCGAGAGGCGTTTCCTCAGCCGGCTGACATATTGCTCGATCGCGTTTGCGGAAATGTCGTCGTCGAAGGCTGTCAGCGACTGGATGATCGCCTCCTTGGCCACGACCTTGCCGGCCCGCATGAAGAGGATTTCGAGCAAGCCGAGTTCGCGGGCGGGAATATCAAGAGGAGTGTCGCCTGATGAAAAGGTGCGGGAATTAAGGTCGAAAGAAATGCCGCCGAAACCGACGGTCGCCGAACGCAGCCCGGCCTGGCGGCGCAGCAGCACGCGTACGCGGGCCTCGAACTCGGCAATATCGAAGGGTTTGATCAGATAATCGTCGGCACCGAGATCGAGACCCTTCACCCGCTCTTCCGGCGTGCCGCGCGCCGTCAGGATCAGTACGGCTGCCTGGTTCTGCCGGGCGCGCATGGCGCGCAGCACGTCGAGCCCGTCCATTTCGGGCAGGTTGAGGTCGAGTATGACCAGGTCGAAATTTTCCGCCGCGATAACCGCATTGGCGGATGCGCCGTCGTGGACGACATCGACGGCATGGCCGGTGCCGCGCAGGATCGCCGACAGACCGTCGGCCAACGCGATATTGTCTTCTGTGAGCAGGATGCGCACGAATGTTCCCTCTGTTTTCAAAGGAGATTACAGAGGTGGCGGAGCGATGTCATAGCGATTTTCAAAATTCGATGAATGGCCGGGGACGAGGTTTCAGCTCCCGGTCCTCTCGATCCGTTCACGTTCCGTCATTGCGATCGCCAACAATTTCCGGAAGCGCGGATCGTCGCGGATGTTGTCGAGGTCGGAATCATTGTTGAACCATTTGATGTGATAGACGGAGCTGTGCGGCAGCAGCTTCTCGAGCAGGTCGATTGCTTGGTCGGTATCGCCGAGGACGGAATAGACGCAGGCAAGATTATACTGGGCGACAATGTCGTCGGGATCGATGGCGATCGCACGGGCGGCCCAGTCGCGGGCCCGCGTCGCATCGCCGAGATGGGCAAGCGCCAGCGCGCCGCGATGGGCCGGGCCGGAGTTTTCGGGATTGAGATTGAGCGCACGTTCGGCGCGCAGCAGGCCGAGTCGTGCCCAGTTTTCTGTATCCACCGGACGGCCGAGCGAGCGATAGGCCGACATCAGATGGATCGGCGAGACGTAGTCGTCAGGGCGGATTTCAGCGGCGCGGGTGAAATATTGAACGGATTCGGCAAAGTTGCCGCGCATGAAGAAGAAACGGGCGTAATGAAAATTCGCCTCGAAGAGGTTCGGGTCGAGCGTGAGGGCACGTTCGAAGGCGGCCGCCGCCCGATCATCGAGGCCGCTCTGATGCAGGGCCAAGCCATGCGAGGCATGGGCCTCGGGAAGATCGGGATCGAGCTGAAGAGCCCGGGCGCTCATGTCGAGGAGGCGCCTCAGCGGCACATCGTCGGGCGCCCAGTCGCGGATCGCAGCGTCGCAATCGGCGATGCCGGCATAAGCCCGGGCATAATCAGGATCGAGTTCCACCGCCTTGCAAAACATGCGTCTTGCGAGTTGCAGGTAGGATTTCGTCCAGCTGTGCGAGAGCTGGCGGCCCCTGAGGTAATAGGTGTAGGCCTCGACATTGGCCGTCGGTTCGTTGGCGATCGCCTTCTTTTCCTCCGGCAGCAGGCGCACCTTCAGCTGGCTGACGATCGCCTGTGTGATCTCGTCCTGGATGGCAAAGATGTCGGTGAGGTCGCGGTCGTAACGCTCGGCCCAGAGGTGGTCGCCATTGGCAGTGTCGATCAGCTGGCCGGAGATGCGTACGCGCTTGTCGAAGATGCGCACGCTTCCTTCGAGCACATAGCGCACACCGAGTTCCTGGGCGAGGCGCTTCAACTTCACCGATATGCCCTTGTAGGTAAAGATCGTGTTGCGCGGCACGACGTGCAGGCTCGAGATCTTCGAGAGATCGGTAATGATGTCTTCGGTGATGCCGTCGGAAAAATAATCCTGATCGGCGTCGCCGCTCATATTTGTGAAGGGCAGCACGGCAATGAAGCAGGTATTGCGGTTCTCAGCGACCAGCCTGGTGGAGGAGGGCGGCGCCAAGGTGACGGTGTAGACCTGAACGGGCTGCCTGATATTCTTCAGCATGTGCTCGCCGATGAATTCGAAGCCGAGATTAAGGCGCGAGCCGATCTGGTCGCGCACGGAGGCCGACACGGCGATGCCGCCCGGTGCTGCGATACGCTCTAGCCTTGCGGCAAGATTGACGCCGTCGCCGAAAATGTCGCCGTTCTCGACCACGACATCGCCGAGATTGATGCCGATGCGGAATTCAACGCGCTCGTCCTTCGGCACGTTCTCGTTGCGGGCGGCCATGCTCCGCTGTATTTCGGCGGCGCAGGCCACGGCATTCACCACGCTCTGGAATTCGGCAAGGATGCCATCGCCGGTGAGTTTGACGATCCGGCCCTTGTAGTCCGAAATACGAACGTCAACCAGCTCGCAGCGATGGCGGTTCAGCGCCTGCAAGGTGCCTGACTCATCAATGCCCATCAGTCGGCTGTAGCCGACGACATCCGCAGCGAGAATAGCGCTCAGTCGTCGTTCCATGACCCCTCCCATGGATCACCCGGAGTATTCTAGTTTTTTATAGAGTTTTTGTTGCGCAGAGTCGTCCCCCGAATAGAAAATTCGGACGGCTTCGACGTTTTCACGCGGCAGCGCACCGTATATCGTCGCCAATCTTCTTCAATACTCTAAAGGGGCGAAGGACGAGATGAAAGCATAATCATTTATGGCTAAAACGTGTCGCCAGGCTCGTAACTACGCTATTGCTGCGCCATGCCAATACTTGCGTCGGGACAATTCACTCGCGGCCGCTGTCCGAATCCGGCGCCCTTGCTCCTCCAGGCATGCTCGGGCATTGTTGCGGTATGAGGAGTATTTTCATTTTGCTGCTGGCGTTCTGGCCGGGTTGCGTCCTGGCCGACCAAGCGTTCTATCCGGCGAAGTCGGGCGATGTCGCCGCACCGGTGCTGACGGTCTATTCTTCGCTCGACGAGCCCTTGGCACAGCCGATAATCCGGGGGTTCCAGGAGGCCAATCCTGATGTCGCAGTCAGATATGAGGACATGCTGACCGGTGAAATCTACGACCGGATCGTCAGGGAAACGGATGCCGGCGGCAAAACGGCGGATTTTGCCTTTTCCTCGGCGATGGACTTGCAGGTCAAGCTTTCCAACGACGGCTATGCGCAGGTCAGCAATCTCCCGATGAGTGCTGCCTGGCCGAAATGGGCGAATTGGCGCAATACCGCCTATGCGCTGACCTTCGAGCCGGCGGTGTTCGTCTATCACAAACCGAGCTTCGCGCACGAGCCGGTGCCGAGCTCGCGGGCCGAACTCGTCGACTATCTGAAGCGCAAGGGCAATGTGGTCTATGGCCGGATCAGCACTTACGATATCGAGCGCTCCGGTGTCGGCTTTCTCTTCATGGCGCGCGACCAGGAGCAATTCGGCGACATCTGGTCGGTGATCGGCGCGATGGGCGCGGCCGGCGTCAAACTTTACTCGACGAGCTCGGCAATTCTCGAACGCGTGGCCGACGGGCGTTTCGTGCTCGGCTATAATATTCTCGGCTCCTACGCCGCTGACTGGGCTTCGCGGCACCCCGATGTCGGCATCGTGCTGCCGAAGGACTACACGGTGGTGATGTCGCGCATCGGACTGGTGCCGCAGGCTGCGGCCGAGCCGGAACTCGGGCGCCGCTATCTTGCCTTTTTCATGTCGAAGGTGGGCCAGACGATCATGGCGCGCGAGCTGCAGATCCCGGCCGTCAGCCCGGAGGTGGCGGGGGAAAACACTGCCAATACCTTGCAGGAACTGCTCGGCGCCCAACTTCGGCCGGTGCCGGTCAGTCCCGGGCTGATGGTCTATCTCGACCAGGTAAAGCGTGCGCGGCTGATCGCGCACTGGAACGAGGTTCTGCGGGCGCAGTGAAGAAGGCCAGCCTTTGGCCGGTTCATGACCTCGATACCTGCTACACCTCGGCGGGCTGCTAGCCCAATTACGGCAAAAAAGCGGCTTCTCCTTCTGGATATCTTGCCGATGTCAGCTAGATGACAGGTTGTTGTGGTGGCTTTGGCTACTTCTTCTCCGTGGAGGCGGAGAATTGAAGCCTTGGGAGGCATTCCGCTCGTCATTCAGGACAACTGCGTCCATTGGCCGGCCCCCTCCCGATTCATTCGAGAATAACAGGCGGTTCGCTCAGCCGCCCACGGAGGACACATCGTGAAGCATACGTTCATCGCAACCATTCTCGCAGCCGCCATCGCGCTGCCGGCCTATGCGGCCGACTACACCATCATCGCGCCGGCCGCTCCCGGCGGCGGCTGGGACCAGACGGCCCGTTCGCTGCAGGCTGCGCTGCAGCAGGAGAAGATCGCCGGCAACGTGCAGGTCCAGAACGTTCCCGGCGCCGGCGGCACCATCGGCCTTGCACAGTTCAGCAGCCAGGCCGCCGGCAATCCGAATTCGCTGATCGTCGGCGGCTACGTCATGGTCGGCGCCATCCTCACCAACAAGTCGCCTGTGACGCTGAAGGACGTGACGCCGATTGCCCGTCTGACCGGCGAATATGAAGCCGTCGTCGTTCCTGCCTCGTCCGATATCAAGACGATGGCCGATCTGGTCGCGGCGCTGAAGAAGGATCCGGGTTCGGTTTCCTGGGGCGGCGGCTCGGCCGGCGGCACCGATCACATCACCGCAGGCCTGATCGCCAAGGCTTCCGGCGTCGACCCGACGAAGATCAACTATGTCGCCTTCTCCGGCGGCGGTGAAGCGCTCGCAGCCATTCTCGGCAACCAGGTCACAGCGGGCATTTCGAGCTACAGCGAGTTCGAATCGCAGGTGAAAGCAGGCATGCTCCGTCTCCTCGCCGTCTCCAGCGACAAGCGTATCGACGGCGTCGATGCCCCGACGCTGAAGGAAGCCGGTACCGACGTCAGCATCCAGAACTGGCGCATGGTCGCCGCAGCCCCTGGCCTGTCGGACGACGAGGTCGCCAAGATCACCGCCGACTTCGAGAAGCTGCACGGCTCTGCCACCTGGCAGGAAACGCTGAAGACCAAGGGCTGGGCCGACACCTATCTGTCCGGGGATGCCTTCAAGGCGCAGCTCGAAAAGGACGTCTCCGCCACCGAGGGCATTCTCAAAGAGATCGGACTTGTTCAATGAGCGAGGATAAGACCTCCTCGGCAACCGAGCGCCGCCCTGATCGGGCGGCGTTCATCATTGCCGTTTTCCTCTTCGCCATCGCGGGTGTGATGGCCTGGGATGCAACGCATCTGAAGGCGATCGCACAGTATGCCCGCATCGGTCCGGCAACGGTTCCGGAGGTAGTGGCGTTCGGGCTTTTCTGTCTTGGCGTCTGGACAGTCGCCGAAGCCTGGCGCGGCGAGTTCCCGGAACGAGACAAGCAAGAAGTGGCGCCCGTGATCTGGATCGTCGCCGGTCTTGTCTGCCAGATGCTGCTTCTGCGCATTGCCGGCTTCTCGATTGCGACCGGTATTCTGTTTGCGTTGACGGCACGCGGCTTCGGCAAACACAAGCTCTGGATCTCGCTGCCGATCGGCATCGTTTTCAGCTTCGTCGTCTGGGCGATCTTCTCGCAGCTCCTACAGCTGACGCTGCCGGCCGGCCCGCTCGAACATCTGTTCTTCTGACTGCGCGGGACGTGCTGTCAGCTCTTTTGATTTTTCGCGGCGACCGATTGCGAAGGCACGGACGGGAACGCCGCCTGGGACACCAAGATGAGCACATTCGAATTCCTATGGCAGGGTATCCTGGTTGCGATGCAGCCGATGAACCTGGTTTATGCGCTGGTCGGCGTGACGCTCGGCACTGCCGTCGGCGTCTTGCCCGGCATCGGCCCGGCGCTCACCGTGGCGCTGCTGTTGCCGGCCACCTACAAGCTCGATCCGGGCGGCTCGCTGATCATGTTCGCCGGCATCTATTACGGCGGCATGTATGGCGGTTCGACGACGTCGATCCTGCTCAACACGCCGGGTGAAAGCGCCTCGATCGTCACCGCGCTCGAGGGCAACAAGATGGCGCGGGCCGGGCGCGGCGGACCGGCACTGGCGACGGCGGCGATCGGCTCCTTCGTCGCCGGCCTTATCGCGACGCTCGGGCTCGCCTTCATCGCGCCCTATATCGTCAAGCTGGCGCTGGTCTTCGGGCCGCGTGAATATTTCGCGCTGATGGTGCTCGCCTTCGTCACCGTCTCCTCCGCCTTTGGGGATTCGGCGCTGCGAGGACTGACCGCGCTGTTCATCGGTTTCGCCCTTGCCATGGTCGGCATCGACCAGCAGACGGGCCAGGCCAGGCTTTCCTTCGGCATTCCCGACCTGCTCGACGGCGTCGAAGTGACGACGCTGGCAGTGGCGATGTTCGCGATCGGCGAGACGCTCTATATCGCAGCGCAGGGCAACCGAGCCGCGGAGCAAGTAGAGGCGGTCAAGGGTTCGCTCTGGATGAACGCACAGGACTGGTCGCGCTCCTGGAAGCCCTGGCTGCGCGGCACGCTGATCGGTTTCCCGATCGGAGCGATGCCGGCGGGCGGCGCTGAAATCGGCACCTTCCTGTCCTACTCGACCGAAAAGCGGCTGGCCAAGAACCCGGAAGAATTCGGCAATGGCGCGATCGAAGGCGTGGCCGGTCCAGAGGCGGCGAACAATGCGTCAGCCGCCGGCACGCTGGTGCCGCTCCTGACCCTCGGCCTGCCGACGACGGCGACAGCGGCGATCATGCTCGCCGGCTTCCAGCAATACGGGCTGCAGCCGGGGCCGCTCCTGTTTGCCACCAATCCGCAGCTCGTCTGGGGTCTGATCGCCAGCCTGCTCATAGCCAACGCGATGCTGCTCGTCCTCAACCTGCCGATGATCGGGCTCTGGGTGCGGCTGCTGACCATTCCGAAGCCGTGGCTTTATGCCGGCATCCTGCTATTTGCGACGCTCGGAACGATCGGCGCCAACCCTTCGGTGTTCGAACTCGGCATGCTGCTCGCCTTCGGCCTGCTCGGCTATGTGATGCGGCTCTTCGGCTATCCGATCGCGCCTGCCGTCGTCGGCCTGATCCTCGGGCCGCTGGCCGAGCAGCAGCTGCGCCGCGCGCTGGCGATCAGCCAGGGCGACGTGACGACACTGGTGATGTCACCGATCGCGGCAGGCCTGCTCATCGTTGCGGCGGCTGCCTTCCTGATCCCGCTGATCCTGCGCATTCGCGGTCGGGGCCAGGTGCTGTCGCAACTGGCGGCAAACGAAGACTAGAAGAAAAAGACAACCTTACCCCTGCCTCGAGGCCGGCCATGGAAACATGCGCCGGCCGCTTCTTTTTGCATGGCTGCGGTGATTTTCCGTGCATTGTCGATTCGCCGGCGCGCCGCCATCTATGAGTGGTCAATCATAGAGCAAGAGGAACAGGATAATGTCCGCCATCCGCAATTCAGTCCACGCCGGCTTCCTGGGCCGCGCATTCGCTGCGCTGAGCGCCGCCAACGCCGTCAGCGCCGCTGTCGAGGCCGGCCGTCGTCCGCGCGCCCGCGACCTCAAGGAGCTTGGCATCGACCCGGCCTCCTTCGGTCAGGTCATCCGCTAAGCCCTTCAAGGCATGCACGAATGAAATAGCCCGCAACCGGATGGTCGCGGGCTTTATTTTTTTGTCGGAGCAATAGCCGCAACGCTGAAGCGCGTTGCGACCTTCCATCGCCTGCCACGTCAGGCGTGCAGTTCTTCCCGCCGGTCGGCGTGATCATCCGCCCTCTCGCGCCTGTTGTGGCGAATGGACGACCAGAGCGACAGACCGATCAAGACCGCGCCGCCGAGGCCGGTGATAACCTCGGGAATGTGCACCAGGGTCTGCGCATACATGATCACCGAGAGGATCAGGATGGCGTAGAAGGCGCCATGTTCGAGGTAGCGGTATTCTGCAAGCGTTCCCTTCTCCACCAGCATGATGGTCATCGAGCGCACATACATGGCGCCGATGCCGAGGCCGATCGCGATGACGAAGAGATTCTGCGTCAAGGCGAAGGCGCCGATGACGCCGTCGAACGAGAAGCTGGCATCCAGCACCTCCAGATAGACGAAGGCGCCGAGGCCGCCCTTGGCGGCTGCGCTCATCGTCTGCTGCGACGCATCGAGTAACTCGCCGACGACCTCGACCGCGAGGAAGGTGAGCAAGCCGTAAATGGCGCAATGGACGAAGACGCTGGCGTCCTCGCCGCCGATCAGCCAGGAGAATACAAGCATCAGCGCCAGCACGAAGGCGATTTCGATGCCCCTGATGGTGGCCGAGCGCGCCATCACCTTTTCCAGGCCGCGAAGCCAATGGATCGTCTTCTCTTGGTCGAAGAAATAGCTGAGGCCGACCATCATCAGAAAGGTGCCGCCGAAGGCTGCGATCGGCAGATGCGCATCGTTCATGATGCGGGCATATTCCTCGGGTTCGCGGGAGGCGAGCACCAGAGCGTCCCAGGGGCCGATGCGTGCGGCGATGGCGACGATCGCCAGCGGAAAGACAATACGCATGCCGAAGACGGCAATGATGATGCCCCAGGTGAGGAATCGTTTCTGCCAGACCGGCGTCATCTCCTTCAGCTTGTTGGCATTGACGATGGCATTGTCGAAGGAGAGCGAGATCTCCAGCACCGCAAGCACGGTGCAGATGAAGAAGACGGTCGCCATGCCGCCGATCGTGCCGGTGGTCTGCCAACCGAGCACGGCGCCGAGAATGAGCCCGAGGGCCGTGACGATGAAAGCCCAGCGGAAATAGCCGAGCGAGGATTTATTGGTCTGGGACTGGTTCATGGCCGCACCTCGCGGCCGCAAAGCTTGGAGGGGATGGAGGTATTATAAAAACGCGGCATACCACAACGGGCATGCTGACGAGGCATGGTGAGCTTTTTCATCGATGAAAAATCCGCCGGCTGAGCTGCAGGCGGTACCGACATCACGAGAGCGCCGTAAAAACTCTCGCCAGAGGGGCCCGGCACCAATGTTCCCCGTAGCCGATGTCTGGAAGGCTGCGGGATAGGCCCTAGGTAATCTACTTCCCCAACCAGTCAAGGCCAAACGCGCCACAGAAAACGGCAAATTTTCGGGAACCATTGGGGGCCTCCGCTCGTTAAACCCTGGTTGAGCTGAAAGGAGGCCGATGATGCACACTTCGACCCATGTTCCCGACAAGCGCACGGAGGCATCCGACCGCATGAAGCGGGCGAGACCAAATCGCATGCAGAAGGCACAGGTACTGCCTCCGCATCATGTCGACCTGACGCTGACGCCCGGCGTCATCCACGACATTCACGTGCCGGCGCATGTGACCGGCGCGGACCTTTCCAAAGGGGGGCCTGACATCAAAGCTCATACGAACACGAAGAAATAACGGCTCTTCCGAAGGCCTCTTCGGCGTGCTGACGGTCGATCTGAAACAGGGTGAGAAACATATGGCAATGAACTTTGTGGCCCGGGATATTGTGATCCGGCACGAAAATGAATGGCAGGCCATCCGCGAGGGGGCCGACAAGCGCATCGAGATCGGCAAACGCAAACAGTCGATCGCTTCGCCCAGCAGCGGCGCTGCATCGGCGGGGAAAAACGAGCCTTCGGCCCAACGTCCGGACTAGGCGAAAGACAAACCTGTGGAGATAGGCGCCCGGCGATGCCGGGCGTTTTGCTGTCCAGAGTATCGGCCCACGTCAAAGATAACGGCCCGCGCCAACCTTTCGGAAAGGATTGGGCAGCGATAATCCCGGCCTCACGGGATTCGGACAGATGGCCAAGACAGCGACACGCGGCCGCCGCAAGGCGCCGGCGAGAGGAAAGAGCAGAGCGCGCGGCGGCGGGTTGCTGCCCTGGGCGGTGATCGGCATTGCCGCGATCGGCGGCATCGTCGCTCACGACAATTGGAAGAGCCTTCAGCCTATGCTTGAACGGCACTCGGCGCCGATCGCAACGGAAATGGCGGAGCCGAGACCTGTCACCAGGAAGGATGTGCCGCCGAAGCAGGTGGCGCTTGTCGCACCGACGCCGAGAGCCGCGCCGCCGACGCTGCAGGCGCAGCCGCTGCCGCCGGCTGCAATCCCGACGCCGGCCATCCAGCCGGTCAAGGCGGTGCCGGCCCCGGCCTCTCCCGGGGCTCAGCAGACGGCAACGGGCGCCTTCGGCTATTGCGGGCAGGGCGCGCACATCAATTGCGTCGGCGACGGCGGCGTCTTCTGGTACAAGGGCGAAAAGATCGTCATTGCCGATATGGCAAGCCCGGTGGCCGACCAGGCGCGCTGCGATGACGAACGCAGAGTGGCCTTTGCCGCGAAGCTGCGCCTGCTGGCGCTTCTGAACGCCGGCCCCTTCGCCATCGACGCGGCTGGAACGACCGAGCCCTCAGGCGCGCAGCGGATCGTCTCGCGCGACGGGCGCTCTTTTGGCGCGCAGCTGATCAAGGAAGGGCTGGCGCGCAAGCCAGGGGCGGCCGGCGGCGCGTGGTGCGCCGCCTGACGGGAGCTATTTTCCCTTTTTCACCAGCTGGCCGCCGGTGCGGAAGCTGCCGGTGAAGGAGGAGTCCTTGCTTTCGGCGGTGCATTCGATCGCAATCGGCTTGCCGGCGTAGGGATTGCCGAAGGTGCAGAAGCCGGCGACCTTGACCTGGCCGGTCATCTTGTTGCCGACGCCCGTCGTTACCAGGCTCAACGGCAGGCGAGCATTGCCGTTGGAGGCTGGCTTGATGCCGCTGCCATCGCCCTGGAAGCCGAGCGCTTTTCCGTCTGAAGTGAAGATGAAGGTCACCGAACCGTTGGCCAGCGTGACGCTGGCAAGCTCGTTTTTGCAGCCCTTGGTGGCGTCGAATTTGGCGACGACCAGTCTGGCGCATTTGCCGGAAAGCGTAATGACGCCGGGAGCGCCGGGAAATGTCTCCGGCGGGGAGGCCGGCGCGGCAGAGGCTGGCAAGGCGAGGACGGCGGCAACAAAGCCGGCGGCTGCAAGCGCGGATAACTTCATTTCAATCTCAAATCCCATGTCCTGGCGAGGCGAATCACCGCTTCACCTTCGATTGGCCATGGCACGGCTCTGTGTCCGAAATTTGGTTCCATGTAGCATAAAGATTCTGCCGTTCGCCGGGCCAGCCCGCGGAAGGGCGGAACGTCGGTTTGGCTTGCCGGTTAAAAGGTCCGGCAACGGCATGATCTTCCGGACATCGGCAAGGTTCGTGCGTCCGATAGGACGCACGACGATCTAATGGCCGTGCTCGTCGAGCGCCTGCCGTCTGGACGCACTTCTGGTCAAGGCGGAATGGGCCTAGGCAGGGAAGTCCAGGCCCATTCTTTCCCGATCGGAGGTCAGTCAGATCAGGAATTTATAGCTGCCGGTCTGGCCGGCAGCCTTGATCAGAACGCGCGCTGCAGGCGGAAGTAACCCGAGGTTACGTCGTCGGCATTGTCCGGATCGAGGTACTGAACCGAGACCTTTGCGGAGAAGTTGTCGACGATCTGATAGTCGATCGTTACGCCAGCCTTCCAGGCGCTGACGTCGTCGTTGAACTCGCCGGCAGTGATGCCGTAGTTGTCGTAGTACTGAACGGCCGGAGTGATCTTCAGCTTGTCAGTCGCCTTGATGGCGTATTCGGCAGCGATCGCCCATTCAGCCTTGTTGTAGTAGGCGTTCGGGTTGGATGCGTAGACGACTGCGAGGCCTAGCGTGCCGGGCCCGACGGCAACCGTACCCATGGCGCGGACGGCGCCTTCTTCGTTGTCAGTGTCGTAACCCGCAGTGATCTGGTAGCTGAAGATACCGGCCTTGCCGCCGAGACCGACGGCAACGCCGACGTTGTTGGCGGTTTCGCCGTTGTAGAACGGGCTGTCTTCCAGCTCGTCGACGCTGATGCCAGCATAGAAGGCGTCGGTTTCGTATTGATAACGCAGCGAGTTATGCAGCGTTACCGGAGAACCGATATCGTCGGTTTCGCCGGAGAGGCCGTCGTCCCACCAGGAGTAGAACAGACCAGCACGGAAGCCTGCGATGTCGATGTAAGCGGAGTCGAGCTGGGCCTTCTGGGCCGAAGCATTGTCAGCATTGAACTGCATGACGATAACACCGGTCAGCGGACCATATTCGGTGTCGCTCTTGGCGGTGAACTGAACCTGGCCGCGGGTGCGGGCGTCCCAGTCCGAGTCGTTGGCGACGGAACCGCCGCCGCCGGCGCCGATCGAGCTGGCGTTCGGAGCAACGTCAACCTGGAAACGGACGTAGCCGTTGATCTTCAGGCAGGTCTCGGTGCCGGGGATGTAGAAGTAGCCGGTGCCGTAAGCGTCGCAGACGCGAACATAGTCAACCGGTTCCGGTTCGGCGGCGACGATAGCGTCAGCGGCCTGAGCACCGGATACTGCTGCGAGAGCAGCAGCGGAGCCGAGAAGAAGGCTCTTGATGTTCATGGAATAACCTCCAGTTCAGATGCGAGAGGATGAAGACCGTTGCCATCGGCAGTCCCTACGTGTCTTCACCCCGTGTGATCGAAGCGGCACCTTTTTAGCTCGGTGTCTGCCTCGCCGCGGAAGTTACATAAGGGATGTTGGACCGCAACGTCGTTGTCGATCATGACAGCAGGCTACACCGGCTATGTTGCTGAAATAACACGCATTTTGTCACAAGCTTGTCATCTGCTTGTCACAAAAATCATACTTCTGAATTCCGAGCAACGAGGGGCTGAGCACTCAGCAATGGTATGCAATTGACGCTCGAATGAGCGCCTCCTCATATGAGGGCGGCCATAACTGCAATCTACGCGAGTCGGCGCAAGGCCAGGCGACCGGATTGCCTGGACACCGATCAATCGGAGCAAGGGACGGATCTCAATGACTGCGACATCCTCAAGCGGAGACAGAAATCGCCTCGCTCGCTAAAGCACATCGCATGAACCAGCTTTGATGCGACGTGCTTTAAGGACTTTTGAAGTCGTCCCAGAGGATCGCTACCCCAGCCGCGAATATCGTGATCGGAATCAGCCAAAACTTGATGCTGATCGGTTCAACGACATGAAACTGCATGTAACCGAAACCGAAGAGGCCAACACCAGCCAGGGCGAGGCCCAGAATTATGGATATCGCTTTACGTGTCCGCGTCCTTTGCGTCATACGCCCCCTGCGCCAGAGGTCGGATTCGGGCGTACGCCGGTCTTGATAAATAAAATCCCCGAGTCGGAGATCTGTCAATGATGTCAGGGAGATCGGATGGTGGGCGTGACAGGGATTGAACCTGTGACCCCTACGATGTCAACGTAGTGCTCTCCCGCTGAGCTACACGCCCATCCGATGGCGGCGCATAGATCACAAAACCTTCGGAGCCGTCAATAGGCTTTTTTCAGTTTTGTGACGCGCCGCCCGACAAGCCTTACGCGGCAAGCATTTTATTGACCTCGTCGACGAGGTCGCGCAGGTGGAAAGGCTTGGAAAGGACCTTGGCATCCTTCGGCGCCTTCGAATCGGGGTTCAGCGCCACGGCGGCAAAACCGGTGATGAACATCACCTTCAGATCCGGATCGAGTTCGGTGGCCCGGCGCGCCAGCTCGATGCCATCCATTTCGGGCATGACGATATCAGTCAGCAGCAGGGAAAATGGCTCCTCGCGCAGCCGGTCATAGGCGCTGGCGCCATTGTCGTAAGAAAGGACCTTGTAGCCGGCCTTTTCGAGCGCTTTCACCAGGAAACGGCGCATGTCGTTGTCGTCTTCGGCGAGAAGTATCTTCTGAGTCATCAATCCAGACCGCTAATCAATAGGTTTTGGGTGGGCTGCCAGCCGTCTACACTAGTCTTTGCCCGGTAAACAACCGGTGAATTGCCTGTGCGTGATGGTCATCCCTTCTACATAGTATGGACTTGAGGGCGGGCAACTGGCAACATGAACAAAGCAGTCAGTTCATGACATGGTAAAGAGGGCCGAAAGTGCCGGAAATCCGCGAATACGAGCTTTTTGAGGTCCATGAGCCCGTGTCGCAGACCATTCCCTTCGTCTACAACTCCCCCCATAGCGGCCGAATTTATCCACCGGAATTCATCGCCCAATCGAGGCTGGAAGGCATAGCGATCCGCCGTTCGGAGGACCACTATGTCGACGAGCTGTTCGGCTCGGCCGTCGAACTGGGCGCGCCACTGCTCGCCGCCAATTTTCCGCGGGCCTATCTCGACGTCAATCGTGAGCCCTACGAGCTCGATCCCAGGATGTTCGACGGGCTGCTGCCGCCCTATGCCAACATCAATTCCCTGAGGGTTGCCGGCGGACTCGGGACCATTCCGCGCATCGTTGCCGAGAACATGGAGATCTACGCACGGCGGCTGCCGGTGCAGGAGGGGCTCGATCGGGTCGAGGCAGTCTACAAACCCTACCACGCGGCGCTGCGCCGGCTGATCGCCCGCACCCATGTGCAGTTCGGCTTCGGCGTTCTGATCGACTGCCACTCGATGCCCGGCAATGTGCGGGTCGCGGGCTGCACCACGCGGCCCGATTTCATCGTCGGCGACCGGTACGGCACCAGCGCTTCGGCCGAACTTTCACGCGCCGCCATCGCCATCCTCGAGGAAATGGGGTTCGCGGCGATCCGTAACAAGCCTTATGCCGGCGGCTTCATCACCGAGCATTACGGCCGCCCCTCGCGCGGTCTGCACGCGCTGCAGATCGAAGTGAACCGGGCGATCTATGTCGACGAGGTGACGCTGGAGAAGCGCGAGGATTTCGCCGCGGTGGCCGACGCCGTCGCGGCCTTCATGCGGCAGATGGCGGATTATGTCGAAAAATTCGCCGGCGATCGAGCGCTGGCCGCCGAGTAAACTGCTTTCCTGATTCTCGACCTGCCTCCCCAGGTCAAAAAAAACCGCGCTTGTCAGCGCGGCTAAGTCTAGGGAGGAAACACCCAAGGAGGGTATTTACAGTCAGAAGACTGTAACGACGACGCTACTATTGCATTGCACAAACGTCAAGCAATATATTGCGCTGCGATATCTTTGGGCAATTCGCCTCACGTTGCCCGCTTCGTTTGCATTCCCGCTCGTTTTCGCTATGAAAGCGCATTCCCGCCAGCCAAACGGTGTCACAATGCTTCCTGACCGTTCATTCTTCAATCGTCTGGCGGAGGTCGCCCGCGCCGAGACGCTGCCGCGCTTCCGCTCCGGCCTTGATGTCACGAATAAACTTTCTTCCGGCTTCGATCCGGTGACGGAAGGCGATCGGGCGGCCGAGTTCGCCATCCGGGCGCTGATCGAGGAGAATTTCCCCGACCACGGCATTCTCGGCGAGGAGCACGGCGATGTCGGGCTCGACCGGGACTATGTCTGGGTGATCGATCCGATCGACGGCACGCGCGCCTTCATATCGGGCGTGCCGGTCTGGGGAACGCTGATCGGCCTGCAGAAGGAAGGCCGGGCCATCATGGGCATGATAGAGCAGCCCTTTACCGGAGAACGTTATTTCGCCGACGAGAACGGCTCGATCTATACCGGGCCGGAGGGTGAGCGGCGGCTGGTGACCCGCCAGTGCGAGGCGCTTTCGAGCGCCATTCTGTTCACGACCTCGCCACATCTCTTCGCCGGCGGGGAGATTGAGAAGTATCGGGAGATCGAGGGGCAGGTGCGGCTCTTCCGCTATGGATGCGACTGTTATGCCTATGCGCTGCTTGCCGCCGGCCATATCGATCTCGTCATCGAAAACGGGCTGAAGCCCTATGACGTCGGCGGCATCATTCCCGTCATCGAGGGGGCGGGCGGCATCATCACCACCTGGGACGGCGAACGGCCGGAAAACGGCGGCTCGATCATCGCCGCCGGCAGCCGCGCGGTCTACGAGCAGGCAATCGCCATCCTGCAGCGCTGAACCCGGGCTCGGCAAAGCCGATGCCCCAGGCCGGCAAGGCCGATTCCACTGGCGGCTCGGTTGATCCGGCTCACGTGCCGAGGGCGGCGACATCATGATTTTCCTCGGCATCGCTGCCGGGGATGAAGGCGTGGAAGGCCGCCAGCGCCGCGGCGCGATAAATATCCCGTTCCTGGAAGATCTCATGGCGGGCGCCGTTGATCGGCACCAGCTGGCCGGCGCGGAAATAACGCGAGAGCCGCTCCTGTGCCGTGTAGGGCACGACGCCATCACGTGTCGGGGCGATGACGATGGTCGGGATGGTAATCGAGAAGAGATGGTTGGGCGAGGTGACCCGGTCCATGGTCCGGAAGGCTTCGGTCAGCCAGCGGGCCGTCGGCGGCCCGAGCGTCAGTTCCGGATGGGCCTTCATCATCGCAATATTGCGCTCGAAGCGGGTTTCGTCTGAGGTCAACGGATTGTCGCGGAATTCCGACTCCTTCAGCTTCGAGGTCAGCGGCATGAAGCCGAGGCCGGCGGCCGTCAGCGCGCCGGCGAGGGTGCGGATGACGCGGGGCGAGGCCGACTGGCCGGTCAGGCCGATGAAGGGAGCCGATAGCACCATGCGGTCGATGCGGGTGGTGAGATAGGGGGCGGCCGACAGCGCGATCAGTCCGCCGGTGGAATGGCCGAGCAGGTAGAACGGCAGGCGGGTATCCGGCAGCACTATCTTTTCGAGGAAGGTGTCGAGATCGCGCTCGTAATCGGAAAAGCGGCGGATATGGCCGTGATTGCGGCGCTTCAGGAGCCGCGACGAACCGCCCTGGCCACGTAGGTCGAAGGTCGCGACCCAGAGGCCTTTGCCTGTCAGGTCGCGGATCGTCTCGAAATATTTTTCGATATATTCGTTGCGGCCATGGATGATGACGACCGTGCCCTTGGCGACCTGGGCGCCAGAACGGAAAACGGCGTAACGCAGCCGGTGACCGTCATGGGTTTCGAAGAACCCTTCGGTGCGGTTTTCCGGGGCAGGATTGTCGGGCGTCGAATAGAGAACCTGATCCATCACTTACCTATGCGCCGCTGCTGAATGCTTCCCTATCAGGGATAGCGCATGGCGCCCAGCTTGGAAAGCGGGGGAAAAAGGGCCGGCGGGAGCGTGAGGGCGCTCGCGGCCGGCCCAAGTTTAGACTGAAGAAGAAGGGACGATGCACTTCAGTCATCGGGGCCAGTGTCACCCGACATCGTCATTTCTAGGCAGGCATGTCTGAACGCCTTCCGAACCGGCCGTTCACGCGCGGTTCACGGCCGGCCGAGGGGGCCTCGAAAAGGTCTTGAACTCCTCGAATCGCGTCACCATCTCCATCCTGCGGGTGCCAAAGGGGCCCGCGCAACCGTCCCGAGACCGCCAAGATGGGGTTTCAGGGCACCTTATCGCAACACGTCGCTTCCCTAGGAGGACATCATGCGTCACGTAGACTTCTCTCCCCTCTATCGTTCGACGGTCGGTTTCGACCGCCTCTTCACCATGCTCGACAGCCTTGCTCAGCCGGAGCAGGCGCAGACCTATCCGCCCTATAATATCGAGCGCACCGGTGAAAACACCTATCGCATCACCATGGCGGTCGCCGGCTTCGACGAGACCGAGCTTTCGATCGAAGCTCATGCCCATGTGCTGTCCGTGAAGGGTGAAAAGAACGAGGAAACCGCTGAAGGCGGCGAATTCCTCTATCGCGGCATTGCCAAGCGCGCCTTCGAGCGCCGCTTCCAGCTTGCCGATCACGTCGAGGTGTCAGCCGCTTCGCTGAAGAATGGCCTGCTTCACATCGATCTTCTGCGCAACATTCCCGAGGCCATGAAGCCCCGCAAGATCACGATTGCCGCCGAGCCGGTCGAGGCTCCGAAGGCGATCGAGGCGCAGGTCGTCAACGGTTAACAGCTGTCCTTCAGGGACAATGGACGGCGCTCCGATCGGGGCGCCGTTTTTTTATTGCCGAACATCTTATTGGCGTTCAGGCCGGGCTGGCGGCGTCCTTCATTTGCTGTTCCGTTACGCGCCGGGCTGCTGCTGCGGCATATTTCTGGGCGATGACGGCGCAGACCATCAGCTGAATCTGGTGGAAGAGCATCAGCGGAAGCACGATCGCCCCAATCGATTGGCCGGCGAAGATGACGTTTGCCATCGGAACGCCGCTTGCCAAGCTCTTTTTCGAGCCGCAGAAGGTGATGGTGATCTCGTCAGCCTTGTCGAATCCCAGCCAGCGGCTGCCAAACATCGTCAAGACAAGAACAAACGCCAGAAGCACGACGTCGGCGACGACGACAACGGCGATGTCGGCAATCGAGAAAGTGTGCCACAGTCCTTCGACGATCGCCGTCGAGAAGGCGAGATAGACCACCATCAGGATCGAGCCGCGGTCGACCGGCATGAGAATCTTCTTCTTGGCGCGAATCCAATCGCCGATCCAGGGCTGCAGGATCTGGCCAACGATGAAAGGCGCAAGCAGCTGCAGCAGGATCTGCCGAAGCGCGTCGAAGGAGAAGCCGCCATGGCCGCCGACGGAAAAGAGCAGGCCGACCAGCAGCGGCGTCAGGAACATGCCGAAAATGTTCGAGGCCGAGGCCGAGCAGATCGCGGCGGGCACATTGCCGCCCGCCATCGAGGTGAAGGCGATCGACGACTGCACCGTCGACGGCAGCACGCAAAGGAAGAGGATGCCGAGGTAAAGCGGCCGTGGCAGGATCGCGTCGGGGATGAAGCCGAGTCCGAGCCCGAGCAGCGGGAAGATGCCGAACGTCGTCAGCAGGATGACGAGATGCAGCCGCCAGTGCAGCAGACCAGCAATGACGACGTCACGGGAAAGGCGCGCGCCGTGCAGGAAAAACAGCGCCGCGATGGCCATATCGGTGGCGACGCCGAAATAATCCGCAAAACTGCCGCTCGCCGGAAACAGGGAGGCGAGAATGACGGTGCAGACGAGCAGGATCGTGAACGTATCTGGCAGAAAGCGGCGCATGACGGTCTCGCAGCAATAAAGTAACCGTTGTTCTGTCGTCCATTATGATCCAGGATGCAAGAAATAACAGTTATCGAGATGCTGGATTATGCTGGACCTCGCGCAGTTGCGCAGTTTCGTTACCGTCGAACAGATGGGCAGTTTCACGCTTGCTGCGGAAAGACTGGGCCTCGGGCAATCGACGGTCAGCCAGCATATCCAGCGGCTGGAGGCGGCGCTCGGACGCAAGCTGCTCGCGCGCGACACCCACAAGGTGATGCTCACCGGTGACGGCGAGGCGCTGCTTTCGCATGCGCGCGCCATGCTTTCGATCGAGGGGCAAGTGCAGGCGCTGTTCAAGAGCAACAGCCTGCGCGGCAGCCTCCGGCTCGGCGTGTCGGAGGATTTCGTCACCAGCCAGCTGCCAGCAGTGCTGGAGGATTTCGTTCGCTCGCACCCGTCCGTCGACCTGGAACTGACGGTGGCGCTTTCAGGCGTGCTTTATGAGATGCAGGATAATGGCGAAATCGATCTGGTGCTCGCCAAGCGCCGGCTTGGCGATGCGCGCGGAAAACTGGTTTATCGCGAGCCGCTCGTCTGGCTGGCGCGCGATCCTGAACGAGTGCTCGCCTCCGGTCCATTACCGCTGATCGCTTTCCCACCGCCGAGCGTGACACGGGCGATCGCCCTGGAAGCACTTGGGCGCAATGGCGTGCCGTGGCGGATCGTCTGCACTTGCGGCAGCCTGAGCGGGCTGACGGCAGCGGCGCGAGCCGGAATGGGCATGCTGGTGCAGCCGCGCAGTATGGCTCCGTCCGGGCTGAAAGAAGTTGCTGCGGGAAAATTGCCGGTGCTCGAGGATGTGGAATTCGTATTGGTGCCGCGCAAGGGTGCGGATCAGGCGCTGGTCTCGGCACTGTCCGACGATATTCTCCAAAAGGTCAGGGGGCTGAGGTCCGCATGACCCACAGCCGTCACGGGGAAACCTGACCGGCAGGCAGGCTCGTCCGGTCGTCGATCAGGCGGCCAGGCACCTCAGGAAGCCATCCACGTCTGCTTCCGTGGTTGCGAAGCTGGTGACGAGGCGGATCAAGCTCTCGCTTTCAGAAACGAGTTCGGGTGCTGCCGCAGGCGCCGGCCATTCATAAAATTTCGCGCCTTTTTCCTCTGCTGTTCTTGCAGCAATCTTGCTGATGACGGCAAAGACCTCGTTGGTCGCGGTCCGCCAGGCGAGGCGCCCGGCGCTGCTGGCGGCAATACCGGCGCGCAGCCTGTCGGCCATGGCGTTCGAATGGCGGGCGAGATCGAGCCAGAGGACATTTTCGAAATAGGCGTCGAACTGGGCTGCGATGAAGCGCGACTTGGAGAAGTGCTGGGCAGCGCGCTTGCGGATGAAGGGCATTTCCTTTGCCTGATCCGGATTGAAGAAGACGATCGCCTCCGCGCACCAACAGCCGTTCTTGGTGCCGCCGAAGGACAGCATGTCGACGCCGCGCTTCCAGGTCATCTCCGCAGGGGTGGCATCGAGTGCGATCAGCGCGTTGGCGAAGCGGGCGCCATCCATGTGGAGCGGCAGGTTGCGCTTCCTCGAGATGGCGGCGATCTCGCCGATCTCCGGCAGTGAATAGACGGTGCCGATCTCGGTCGACTGGGTGATGGTCACAGCGCTGGCGCGGCCATGACGGAGGGCATCCTCGGGAAAGTGCGCGATTTTTGCCGAAAGCTTTGCCGGATCGATCTTGCCGGCTTCGCCGTCGACGGCCATGAGGCGGGCGGAGCCGGAGAAGAATTCCGGCGCGCCGCATTCATCTTCGATCACATGGGCTTCCGAATGGCAGAAGGTAATCCCGCCGGGGCGCTGGACGCTCGCCAGCGCCAGGGAGTTGGCGGCCGTGCCGGTGGCGACGAAGAAAACGGAAACCTCACGCTCGAAGATCTCGCAGAAGCGGGCCTCGACCTTTTTGTCGAGATCACCGGCGCCATAGGCCGGAGCAAAGCCGGCCGATTCCGCAAGCAGGCGTTCGGCAATGGAACGGTGGGCGCCGGCCCAATTATCGGAAGCAAAGAACATGGCTAAGACCGTGGGGGAGTGGACGGAGAGTTGGGAGGTTTCGAAGCGGACCTTACGCCAAAGCTTCACGGGATCAAGGCTATCGCCCCTGATGCATCACGAAAATTGAATTACGCAATCAATAAAAAGAATGACGCGTCGGTGCGTAATTTTATTTCTCTAATGGGGTTTATCTGGCAATCTTCCTTCGCAAAATCACGTTTTTTAACGTAACGCTCTTGCGGACCGGGATCGTTTCTGGCATAGAACTGGTGAATTAGGACAGTGTTGCTGTCCTATTTTGGCCCCTGGGGCCGAAGAGGCGCCGAAAACCCTGGCAGCGACGGGCTTTCACGCTATAGTTCTTCCAAGCGTCAAGCCCCAGGCGGCGCGCGGAGGCGAATGGCAGGCGCGGAACGCGGCGGTTTGCTTTCCCTTAAAGCAGATGTCTGCGGCCGATCTTCACAATGCAACAGCGCTGTCATGCGACGGGCCTATTTTCGGGTTGCGGCGCGAGACGAAGAGCCGCCCGCGGCCCCGCGGGCTTCGACAGGAGGAAAGACGATGACGAAGACGCCATCCATGGAATTTGACCGGTTTGCTGCTGCAGAGGTGCGCGCGACGGCCAAGACGTCCAAATCCGCGTCCGGCCTGCCGAAGAAGCAGGGGCTTTACGATCCTGCCAACGAGCATGACGCTTGCGGCGTTGGCTTCGTCGCCCATCTGAAGGGCGAGAAGTCGCACCAGATCGTCAAGGACGGCCTGTTCATCCTCGAAAACCTGACGCATCGCGGCGCCGTCGGCGCCGATCCCCTGATGGGTGACGGCGCCGGCGTCCTGGTGCAGATCCCCGACCGTTTCTTCCGCGAGGAGATGGCGGCGCAGGGCATTACCTTGCCGCCGGTTGGCGAATATGGCGTCGGCCATATCTTCATGCCGCGCGACCAAAAGCAGATCGAGCACTTCAAGAAGGTGATCAAGGACGTCATCGTCGAGGAAGGCCAGGTCTTCATCGGCTTCCGCGACGTGCCGGTCGACAATTCCTCGCTTTCCAAGGCGCCTGATATTGCCGCGACCGAGCCGCATCATGTGCAGGTCTTCATCGGCGCTGGGGAAGATGCCGAAAACAACGACGAATTCGAACGGCGGCTGTTCACGCTGCGAAAGGTCATCTCCAACCGGATCTATGACGAGTTCGAGGGTGAGGAGAGCAATTTCTACCCGGTGTCGCTGTCGTCGGCGACGGTGGTATACAAGGGCATGTTCCTGGCCTATCAGGTCGGCGCCTATTATAAGGACCTGTCGGATCCGCGTTTCGAAAGCGCGGTCGCTCTCGTGCATCAGCGCTTCTCGACCAACACCTTCCCGTCGTGGAAGCTCGCCCACCCCTATCGTATGGTCGCCCATAACGGCGAGATCAACACGCTGCGCGGCAACGTCAACTGGATGGCGGCGCGCCAGGCCTCGGTCTCTTCGCCGCTGTTCGGCGAGGACATCTCCAAGCTCTGGCCGATTTCCTACGAGGGACAGTCGGACACGGCCTGTTTCGACAATGCGCTGGAATTCCTGGTGCGCGGCGGCTACTCGCTCGCCCATGCCGTCATGATGCTGATCCCGGAAGCTTGGGCCGGCAACCAGTCGATGGCGGCCGAACGCAAGGCATTTTACGAATATCACGCCGCGCTGATGGAGCCGTGGGACGGACCGGCGGCGGTCGCCTTCACCGACGGCCGGCAGATCGGCGCCACGCTTGACCGCAACGGCCTCAGGCCGGCGCGCTACCTCGTCACCGATGACGACCGTGTCATCATGGCGTCCGAGGCCGGCGTGCTGCCGGTTCCGGAAGAAAAGATCATCCAGAAGTGGCGCCTGCAGCCGGGCAAGATGCTGCTGATCGACATGGAAGAGGGCCGCATCATCTCCGATGACGAGGTGAAGTCGCAGCTTGCGACGGCGCATCCCTATCGCAGCTGGCTCGACCGCACCCAACTCATCCTCGAAGACCTGAAGCCGGTGGAACCGCGGGCGCTGCGCCGCGATGTATCGCTGCTCGACCGCCAGCAGGCCTTTGGCTATACGACCGAGGATACCAAGATCCTGATGTCGCCGATGGCGACGACCGGTCAGGAAGCGATCGGTTCGATGGGCACCGATACGCCGATCTCGGCGATGTCAGAAAAGCCCAAGCTGCTCTACACCTATTTCAAGCAGAACTTTGCGCAAGTGACGAACCCGCCGATCGATCCGATCCGCGAAGAGCTCGTCATGAGCCTCGTCTCCTTCATCGGCCCGCGTCCGAACATTCTCGACCATGAGGGTATGGCGAATGCCAAGCGCCTGGAAGTGCGTCAGCCGATCCTGACCAATGGCGATCTCGAAAAGATCCGCTCGATCGGCCATACGGAAGACCGTTTCGATACCAAGACGCTCGATTTCACCTATGATATCGAACGCGGCGCTGCCGGCATGCCGGAGATGCTCGACCGACTCTGCGAACGCGCGGAAGCGGCCGTCAAGGGCGGCTACAACATCATCGTGCTTTCCGATCGCCAGATCGGACCTGATAGAATCGCCATTCCGGCGCTGCTCGCAACGGCTGCCGTCCACCATCACCTGATCCGCAAGGGGCTTCGCACGTCGGTCGGCCTCGTCGTCGAAACCGGTGAGCCGCGCGAAGTGCATCATTTCTGCCTGCTCGCCGGCTACGGCGCCGAGGCGATCAACCCCTATCTCGCCTTCGACACGCTGCTCGACATGCATGCCAAGGGCGAGTTCCCGAAGGAAGTGGATGCCTCCGAAATCGTCTACCGCTACATCAAGGCGGTCGGCAAAGGCATCCTCAAGGTCATGTCGAAGATGGGCATCTCGACTTACCAGTCCTATTGCGGCGCGCAGATCTTCGACGCCATCGGCCTCTCGTCCGACCTGGTCGACAAGTATTTCTTCGGAACGGCGACGATGATCGAAGGCATCGGCCTCGAAGCGATCGCCGAAGAGACCGTCGCGCGCCATACCGCAGCCTTCGGCAAGGATCCGTTGCTGGCGACAACGCTCGATATCGGCGGCGAATATGCCTACCGCATGCGCGGCGAAAGCCATGCCTGGACGCCGGATGCGGTTGCAGCTCTTCAGCATGCCGTGCGCGGCAATGCCGAGGATCGCTACCGCGAATTCGCCGAGATGGTCAACAATTCGGCGCTGCGCATGAACACGATCCGCGGGCTCTTCAGGATCAAGAGCGCCGAGGCGCTCGGCCGTAAGCCGGTCTCGATCGATGAGGTCGAGCCGGCCGCCGATATCGTCAAGCGGTTCTCGACGGGGGCAATGTCCTTCGGCTCGATCTCCCGCGAGGCGCATACGACGCTGGCGATAGCCATGAACCGGATCGGCGGCAAGTCGAACACCGGCGAGGGCGGCGAGGAGTCCGACCGCTACATGCCGCTCTCCGATGGTTCGATGAACCCGGAGCGTTCGGCGATCAAGCAGATCGCCTCGGGCCGCTTCGGCGTCACCACCGAATATCTGGTCAATGCCGACGTGCTGCAGATCAAGGTGGCGCAGGGCGCCAAGCCCGGCGAAGGCGGTCAGCTGCCGGGCCACAAGGTCGACGCGACGGTCGCCAAGACCCGTCATTCGACGCCGGGTGTGGGCCTGATCTCACCGCCGCCGCATCACGACATCTATTCAATCGAGGATCTGGCGCAGCTGATCTACGATCTGAAGAACGTCAATCCGACGTCCGACGTGTCGGTCAAGCTGGTCTCCGAAGTCGGTGTCGGCACGGTTGCGGCGGGTGTCGCCAAGGCGCGCGCCGACCACATCACCGTCGCCGGCTTCGACGGCGGCACCGGTGCCTCGCCGCTGACCTCGCTCAAGCATGCCGGCAGCCCCTGGGAGATCGGCCTTGCCGAAACCCAGCAGACGCTGGTGCTGAACGGCCTGCGGTCGCGTGTCGCACTGCAGGTGGACGGCGGCCTCAAGACCGGCCGCGACGTCATCGTCGGGGCGCTGCTCGGCGCAGACGAGTTCGGTTTCGCCACCGCGCCGCTGATCGCGGCCGGCTGCATCATGATGCGCAAGTGCCATCTCAACACCTGTCCGGTCGGCGTAGCGACGCAGGATCCGGTGCTGCGCAAGCGCTTCAAGGGCACGCCGGAGCACGTCATCAACTACTTCTTCTTCGTCGCCAACGAAGTGCGCGAAATTCTCGCCTCGCTCGGGTTCACCCGGCTTGACGACATCATCGGCGCATCCGAGCTGCTGGAGAAGGATGAGATGCTGGCGCACTGGAAGGCCAGGGGCCTCGATTTTAGCCGCATCTTCCACAAGGTCGATGCCGCCAAGGAAGAGACTTTCTGGACGAGCCGGCAACAGCATCCGATCGACGATATTCTCGACCGCGTTCTGATCGACCAGGCACAGCCGGCGCTGACGGACAAGACGCCCGTCGCCTTCGAGGTCGGCATCAAGAACGTCGACCGTTCGGCGGGCGCGATGCTGTCGGGCGAAGTCGCCAAGCGTTACCGCCATCGCGGGCTGAAGGAAGATACGATCAACGTGACGCTTCGCGGTACGGCGGGGCAGAGCTTCGGCGCCTTCCTGGCGCGCGGCGTCACCTTCAACCTGATCGGCGACGGCAACGACTATGTCGGCAAGGGACTTTCGGGCGGCAAGATCATCATTCGGCCGCCGGAGAACTCGCGGATCGTCGCCGAAAATTCGATCATCGTCGGCAACACCGTGCTTTATGGCGCGACCGAGGGCGAATGCTATTTCCGCGGCGTCGCCGGCGAGCGTTTTGCCGTGCGCAACTCCGGTGCGATCGCCATTGTCGAGGGGGTCGGCGACCATGGCTGCGAATACATGACCGGCGGCGTTGTCGTCGTGCTCGGCGCCACGGGCCGCAACTTTGCGGCCGGCATGTCCGGCGGCGTCGCCTATGTGCTCGATGAAGCCGGCGATTTCGCCAGCCGCTGCAACATGGCGATGGTCGAACTCGAGCCAGTGCCGGAGGAGGACGACATGCTGGAGAAGCTGCATCATCACGGCGGCGATCTCATGCACAAGGGACGTGTCGACGTCTCAGGTGACATGACGCGCCACGATGAGGAGCGGCTCTACCAGCTGATCTCCAATCATCTGCACTATACGGGCTCCGCCCGCGCCAAGCAGATCCTCGACAGCTGGGCCGACTACCGCCCGAAGTTCCGCAAGGTCATGCCGGTCGAATACCGTCGTGCGCTCGAGGAAATGGAGCGCAGCCGGATGGGCATCGCCGCGGAATGATTTGAACCGGAGCATCCGCCACCTGCCGATCCGCAGGTGGCGGATGACGGAAACATCTCGATGACTCGTGATGATCATGACGACGGCGGAAAGCCGTCCCAATCGCGCGGCGTCCTTCAGGAGATCTGTTCCAATGACGGTCAAGAGAAGCAACCCGCCCGGATTGCCGGGGACTGACGACAGACAACTGGCCGCAGTGAGGCGGTCATGAGGGTAAGGGACGAAGAAATGGGTAAGGTTACAGGATTTCTGGAAATCGACCGGCAGGTGGCGAAGTACCAGCCGGCGTCGGATCGCATCCGGCATTTCCGCGAGTTCACGATCCCGATGTCGGACCCGGAAGTGCAAAAACAGGCCGCGCGCTGCATGGACTGTGGCATTCCCTATTGTCACGGGCCGACCGGCTGCCCGGTTCACAACCAGATTCCGGATTGGAACGACCTCGTCTACAACAACAACTGGGAAGCGGCGATCCAGAACCTGCATTCGACCAACAACTTCCCGGAATTCACCGGCCGCGTCTGCCCGGCTCCCTGCGAGGAAGCCTGCACTTTGAATCTCGAGGATGCGCCGGTCGCCATCAAGACGGTCGAGCAGGCGGTCGCCGACAAGGCCTATGAACTCGGCTTCATCAGGCCGCAGCCGGCCACGGTCCATACCGGCAAGAAGGTCGCCGTCGTCGGCTCCGGCCCCGCCGGCATGGCGGCTGCCCAGCAGCTCGGCCGCGCCGGCCACGAGGTGCATGTCTATGAGCGCGAGACCAAGCCGGGCGGCCTGCTGCGCTACGGCATTCCCGATTTCAAGATGGAGAAGAACTTCATCGACCGCCGCGTCGAGCAGATGAAGGGCGAGGGCGTGACCTTCCATTGCGGCGTCAATGTCGGCGTCGACGTCAAGGTCGAACAGTTGCTGGCCGACCACGAGGCCGTCCTTTATTGCGGCGGCTCCGAGACGCCGCGCGAGGCGGGCATTCCGGGCGCCGACCTCGCAGGCGTGCATGATGCGATGCCCTATCTGGTGCAGCAGAACCGCCGTGTCGGGCGCGAGAATATCGACAGTGTCGGCTGGCCGTCGGACCCGATCCTGGCCGGCGCCAAACATGTTGTCGTCGTCGGCGGTGGCGATACGGCTTCGGATTGTGTCGGCACGGCCTTCCGCCAGGGGGCGGTCAAGGTCACCCAGCTCGACATTCGGCCGCAGCCGCCGGAAAAGGAAGACAAGCTCGCTGTCTGGCCCTTCTGGGCGACGAAGATGCGCACCTCCTCCTCGCAGGCCGAGGGCGCCGTGCGCGAGTTCCAGGTCGCGACGCTCGAATTCATCGGCGAAGACGGCGTGCTGACGGGCGTCAAGTGCTGCGAGGTCGACGAGCGCCGGCGGCCGGTTGCCGGCACGGAATTCGTCATCCGCGCCGATCTCGCCTTCATCGCCATCGGTTTCCGCGGCCCGTTCACGACAAGCGTGCTGAAGGAGCTCGAAGGCAAGCTGACGCTGAACACCGACAAGCGCGGCTCGACCAATGTCGTCGCCAACGACCGCGACTACAAGACCTCGGTCGACAAGCTCTGGACGGCGGGCGATGTGCGCCGTGGCCAGTCGCTGGTGGTCTGGGCGATCCGCGAAGGTCGCCAGGCGGCACGCGCCATCGACGAGGCGTTGATGGGCTCGACCGTCCTGCCGAACTGATCGCGCCTCAGATAGCTGATGAAGAGACGAACTCCGCCCCTTCCGGCGGAGTTTTTTATTGTGCGCGGCGCGTCCGGCGGGACCTCCTTTGCCGGTGCGACCGCTTGACGCGGCGGAATGCGACGCAAGCCTTGAGCAATGCCGGAGGGTGAAGCTTAAGCCGGACGCGGGCTCAGGAGGAGCCGCCGCGAATGATCGACAAGGATTATTCAAATGGTTTCTGCACTCGATAATACCAGGATGGTTTCGGCTCAATACGCCTTGAAGAATCTTCGGAGCTCCGATGAAAGCTCGGAGGATACGCGGAGTTCGTCGGCCGCCAGCATTCTGAGCAGCTACGGACTCGATTCGAGCTCAGCGTCGCTTCTTTCCAATCAGGCGCTGTCGGGGCTGCTCGACACGCTTTCCTCCAAAAGCGATACTTCCGACGAGACCGACACGACCGACGACCGCGCCGATGTGACCAGCGCCTCCTTCATGTCGATGCTGAAGCACCAGTTGCAGGAAGCGGCCGCGGCCGAAGGCGAAAGCGGCAAGGCTCATGACATGCTGGCTGCGCTCGAAACAGGCACGCTCTCCATCTCCGATCCGAAGCAGGGCGTGTCGATCCGCGCCTGGGACGTCGATGATCCGGATGAGGCCGACACGGAAAGCGAGGCCGGCAAGGCGATCAATGTCAGCGGCTGGAGCGATTTCCTCGATGCGCATCTGGAGCGCGGCTCCGACGGCGCCTTTGTCAAGGAGAACGGCAGCTATGTCGATCAGACGAACGACAGCAATGCCTTCTTCGGGCTGATCGGCTCGAACTACTATTATCTGAGTTGGCCAAAGGCGGCGTAAGAAAGCCGCCTCGCGTAGCCTTTTTCATTTCACCGAGACTTCGGCCGGCGTCTTGGCCGCCGGCATGCGGTAGTCGTCGACGCGACCGACAGGTGCCGGCGTCATCTCGCCCTGCTCGACCAGGAGATCGCGCGGCGATTTCGTCAGCGTCACCGGTGGCGGTCTTGCGCCAAGGAGCTCGGCGCCGCCATCGAGATTGGGATCGGAGAGGCTGATCGGCACGGTGTGCTCGACCGGATTGGTGGGAAGGCCGAGACCCGGCAAATTGCTTTCATCGAGGCGCACCAGATCAGGGCTTGCCTGGGTGCCGAGAATCCGGCGGGCGGGCTTTTCCACATAGAAGGCAAGTTTGCGCCGGCCGGCCTGCGTGAGGTTGATGCCGTCGGAGGTGCGCAAGCGCACCTGCTGCCCCTTCACGTCGGAACCGGTGACGATGAAGGTGCCGTTTTCATCGACAAAACCATCCCAGATATCGACGAATTCACCGCCGATGCTCTCGACCTGGTTACGATAGAGCTGGTTCATCTGGACGGCATCGGCCGTCATCTGATCGGATTCGAAGGCGGGAAGACCGACCCAGAGCAGCGGTATCTTGCGGCTGGTGACTTCCTTGCCGAAAGAAAGGACACGGCGGCGATATTCGGCAAACCAGCCGTCGGTGCGGAACTTCTCCTTGGCAGTGTCGGTCACCATCTGCTGGCGGTCATTGGCGCCGATCATGACGACGACCATTGCCGGCTTCAGCTCGTCGATCATCTTCGGTAACTGTTCCGGCCAGTCATAATAATCATCGCGGACAAGACCCGAGGAAACATTGCCGCGGGCTTCGACGATGACGCCCGGCGATGTCTCGAAGGCGGCGGTCAGGCCGTCGCCGAGGCCGCTAGCGAGAAAATCACCGACGATCAGGATCTTGCGGGCGTCGGGGAGCTTCTGCACGACAGGCTCTTCTTCCCGTACCGGAGCGCGGACCGGCGGCGTGGTGCGGGGATTGACCACGGCTTTCTGCGCCGGCGGCGGGCGCTTGCGCTGCTGGCGTCTCGGCTCCGGGACATCAGGAGCCTGTGGGCTGTCGTCGAGATAGCGCCGGCCGAGGAAGAAATCCAAGATGGACCGGCGCTGATAGCGCTGCTCCTGGGCTTGGGCGACAGCCACCGGCGCAAGAGCGCCAAGGCACACCGAAGCCGCCATCAAGGCGAGCATGAGCCAGCGGATTTGAGGGGTCCGGTGAGTTTTCTTCATCATGGGCAGTTCCGCATCTGCCGGCATCTTGCACTGGTGGCAGGCCAGCGTCTACTCCCGCTTTATGTAGGTCATCGTAGGGCCACTTCTAGCGGCGAAGTGCGTTCAAAAGCGGCAGCGAGGGCTCGCCGTCGGGCTGCATGCCGATGCGCTCCTGCACCGCCGATATCGCCGCTTTCGAACCCGAGCCGAAATTGCCGTCAACCTCACCATTGTAATAGCCGAGCGTCTTGAGACGGGTTTGCAGCTCGAATTTCTCGGTGATGTCGAGCGCGCCGTCGGGGCGCGGCCAGCGCTGCTGAATGCCGCCATAGCCGGCGATCTGGTCGGCCAGCAGGCCAACGGCGAGCGCGTAGCTGTCCGACGCATTGTAGTTCTTGATGGTGAAGAAGTTTGCCGTCATCAGGAAGCCGGGACCGCCGGCTCCGGCAGGCATTTTCAGCACGGCTTTGGTGCCGCCGTCGCGGAAGGCCTTGCCGTTCGGCCGTTTCAGGCCGAGCTCCGCCCATTGGGCGAGCGTATGGGTCTTGCCGGCCTGCTTGGCGGCTGCGGCGGGAACGACGACCTCGTAGCCCCAGGTCTTGCCGGCATCCCAGCCGTTCTTCATTAGCAGATTGGCCGAGGTCGCCAGCGCGTCCGGCACCGAATTCCAGATATCGCGATGGCCGTTGCCGTCGGCATCGACAGCGTAGAGCAGATAGCTTGTCGGGATGAACTGAGTGTGGCCCATGGCGCCCGCCCAGGAGCCGGTCATCTGACGTGCCGGCACATCCCCATTCTGCAGGATTTTCAACGCGGCAACCAGTTGCTTCTTGGCGAATTTGGCCCGACTCGGATCGGCGTAAGCAAGGGTTGCCAGTGCGCGCGGCACATAGTGCAGCCGGTCGTCCTTGTCGAGAATCGCGCCGTAATTCGATTCCATCGACCAGATCGCGAGCAGAATCGTCTTGTCGACGCCGAAGCGCTGCTCGATCGCATTGAGCGTCCGCGCATGCTTGACGGCCATCTCGCGGCCGATCCTGACCGTGTAGGGGTTAACGCGGGAATCAATGTAGTCCCAAATCTTCGAGGTGAATTCCGGTTGATAGGCCGCCTTTTCGAGCACCGTCGGGTCGGGTTCGCTCACCCCGGAAAAGGCCTTTTGATAGGTTGCCTTACTGATGCCACTCTCAGCGGCTGTTTGGTAAAAGTCCGCGATCCATTTCTGGAACCGGGAATCGGCTTTCGCGTTGTCGGGGGCCAGCCCTACCTGGGCGGCGACAACGAGGGCGAGAGCAAGACCACGAAGGGAGTTTTTGTGATTCTGGATCATCGACAGTCGTATCCGTCATCTTCAGTTTTCGGTGCAGCAGGGGGCATCATGTCCGCCCAGACCCGAGACTACAGGAACGGAGTCAACAAATTCTTTACCATGGCGACCCGCGGCGGTCACCATTGCAAAACAGTCGCAATTCTATACTAGTCAGACGTGAACGGCTTTATTTAAAAGGCGATTTAGTCAAAGCAGGAGGCCTGTGTGGCGCATCACAATAAAGTTCGTAAGGCAGTTTTTCCGGTGGCAGGGTTGGGAACGCGTTTCCTGCCGGCAACGAAGGCTGTTCCGAAGGAAATGTTGACCGTTGTCGACAAGCCTATCATTCAATACGTCGTCGATGAGGCGTTGGAAGCAGGGATCGAGCATCTGGTCTTCGTCACCGGACGCAACAAGCACATTATCGAAGACTATTTCGACATTCATTTCGAGCTGGAACAGACGCTGCGCGAACGCGCCAAGGAGGCCGAGATAACCCTTCTTGCCGAGCAACTGCCAAAGGCCGGAACGGTAAGCTTCACCCGTCAGCAGGAACCGCTCGGTCTCGGTCATGCCGTCTGGTGCGCCCGCGAAATCGTCGGCGACGAACCTTTCGCGCTGCTGCTGCCTGATATGATCATGAAGGGCGACAAGGGCTGCATGAAGGGCATGATCGAGCTCTACGGCCAGAGCGGCGGCAACATTATCGCCGTTGAGGAATGTGCCCCCGATCAGGCCCATAAATACGGCATCGTCGGCGTCGGCGAAGCGATCGGCGAAGGCTTCCGCATCACCGGCATGGTGGAAAAGCCTGCCAAGGGAACGGCGCCCTCGAATTTCTTCATCAACGGCCGCTACATCCTGCAGCCGGAGATCTTCAAGATCCTCGAAACCCAGGAGCGCGGCGCCGGCAATGAAATCCAGCTCACTGACGGCATGCTGAAGCTGCTGAAGGAACAGGATTTCGCCGGCTACCACTTCCGTGGCACGACCTACGACTGCGGCGCCAAGGATGGCTTCATCCTGGCCAACGTCGCCTACGCCCTCGAACGCGCCGATATCCGTCCGTCGGTCGAAGGCGGTTTCAAGGAACTGCTTGCCGGCCTGAATTAAGGTTTGCGCACAGCTATGAATGATCAAGCGCCGCGCCTCGCACCGGAGGCGCGGCGTTTAGCGTTTCAGCTTCAGGCCGACGCCGGCGCGCCATTGCTGCGAGTCATCGCCGTCCTTGCGCGTCGTCAACTCGTAGCCGAGCGTGCTGGTGAGATCGAGATAGCGGTTGATGTTCCAGGTCAGGCCGGTCGCCGCAGTATAGACGAGCTCGTCGTTGATTGTGCTGTCGGTGGGATAGTCGCGCCATATGACGCCGCCGATCATGGTTCCGACCAGGTTGTCGCGCAGCTGGTGGGTGACCGTCGTCGTCAGCGCATGCGAAACGTAGCCGCTCTCGCCGGCGGTGGTCGAGGGCTGGATGCTAGTCTGCAGGTCTAGATTGACGTCGGTGCCGCGGATCGGCGACCAAAGCAGGCTCGCATCGAGCGTGGCTGTATCGATCGAGGCGAGCCGGCTGTCCTCGAAATCCGCCCTTTCGTAGCCTACCCCGACTTCACCCTTCAGCTTTTCGCCGAGGTCGACCTCGACGCCGGCCTTGGCGCCATAGCTATGGCCTGAGCGCTCGTAACCGGCGGAGTCGCGTGTTTCGTCATAGAGGGTACGGCCGATCGTGGCCTCGATGAAGGGGATGAGCGCGGGCGACAGCTCGTAGCCGACGCGACCGCGCAGCGTACCGGTCGTCTGGTTGCGATCGTTCAACTCCACGGTCGTGCCGTTCGCAAGCGTGGCGTCGGAATAGATCGAACGGCTCAGCGCCAGCGCCGTCGTGCCGCGCAGGATGCCGAAATCGCGTTGGACGGAGGCGCCGGCAGTGAACTCCTGCACATCTGACTGCTGTGTGGCATCGGCGATGGCGTCGGGATCGTCCGTATCCTCGCGGTAGAAATTATAACCGGCCGTGAGGTGCGCCACCGTGTCGTCGGCAAGATCCAGGCGGAGATCGCTATTGACTTTGAAAGACGGCTGCTCCTCGCCTTCGCCGCTGATATTTCGTTGCCAGGCGCCTTCCGACGTGACGGTCAGCTGGTGCCGTCCCCAGTCGGAGGTGAGCGTCGCGGCTGCATCCGTTTCGAGGAAGGCGCGCCGTTGCCTGGTATTGCCGTCCTTGGTGGTCTCGGTGTTGATGCTTTGGGTCACGCTCGGACGGAGCACGAAGGTACCGATCGGAATACCGGGTGTTTCTGCCATCGAGGCACTTTCGCCAGCCCTGCGCACCGGCGGTGTCTCGTCGATCCGCGCTTCACGGGTGTTCAGTCGGCGCATGTCCTCATCGAGGATTGAGCCGGTAATCTCGTCACCGGGTTGCGCGTCCGGTGTGACGGGCCTCTGCTGGGCGTCGTCCGGGTTTCCCGCCGCACCCGTTGCCACAGGAGCGGTAGAAACGTCGATTTCATCACCGAAACCGGCCGCGGCATTGTTCGTGGTGCGACTGTCCTGGCTGGCGGCGTGGCTAGCGACAGGCTGCTGTGAGATGGACTGTGCGAATGCCGCAGTCTGGCCGACCAGCAGGGTGCCGAACGCAGTAAAGCAGACGACACGCCTCATCGCGCGGAGCGGCGTCACACTGCTCGTCTGTTTTGGCTGCCCCATTCACTCGCCTGACATGCTTTCGGTTCTTACTCAAAGGTAAAGCGTTGTGGTTAATCATTCGTTGCCGCCGGCGGGCGCTGTTCACAATTCGGAAATGGTGCGGGGTGGACTTGGAAAGTGAAAAGGTCTAACGCATCTCCATGAACAGAAGAGCGATCAAACTCGTTGAAAACAGCGTGCTCGAATCGGCAAAACGCACGATAGAGACCGAGAAACGCGGTCTTGAAGCGCTCGAACGGGCCTTTGACAACGGACTGGCCGGTCCTTTCACCCGCGCCGTCGAGATCATCGGCGACATCTCCGGCCGGGTCATCGTTACCGGCGTCGGCAAGAGCGGCCATATCGGTACCAAGCTCGCGGCGACATTCGCCTCGACCGGCACCCCAGCCTTTTTCGTGCATGCGGCCGAAGCCAATCATGGCGATCTCGGCATGATAGCGCGCGATGACGTCGTCTTGGCGATTTCCAAAGGCGGCGAGAGCGCCGAACTCAAGAGTATCATTTCCTTCACGCGGCGCTTCTCGATCCCCTTGATCGCGATTACTTGCAGCGAAGCTTCCTCGCTTGCGACGGCCGCCGACATCGTGCTTCTGGTGCCGAACGAACAGGAAGCCTGCCCCAATGGGCTGGCGCCGACGACCTCGACGCTGATGCAGCTTGCACTCGGCGATGCCTTGGCGGTCGCACTCCTGGAGGCGCGGGGCTTTAGCGCCACCGATTTCCACGTTTTTCATCCCGGCGGCAAGCTGGGTGCGAGCTTGATGCATGTCGCCGATATCATGCATACCGGCGAGAAGCTGCCGCTCGTTACCAAGGGCACGCCGATGCCGGAGGCGATCACCGTGCTGTCGCGCAAGCATTTCGGCTGCGTCGGCGTGCTCGACCGGGATGGGCGGCTCTGCGGCATCGTCACCGAAGGCGACATGGCTCGGAATCTGAGCCGCAACCTTGCCGAGCTTGCCGTCGACGACATCATGACGAAGACGCCGAAGACGGTGAAACCGACGATGCTTGCGACGGCCGCCCTGGCGCTGCTCAACCAGCACCACATCGGGGCCCTGATCGTCATCGACGAGGACAGCCGGCCGATCGGGCTGGTGCACTTCCATGACCTTCTGCGGATCGGCGTCGCCTGATCAGACCGGTTCGACCCGCAGGTCGCGGCCGTGACACGAGATCACCTTCACCTGTGTTCCCACAGGCAAATCAGGCCCCATTACCTGCCATAGCGTATCGTCGAGGCGGATGCGGCCGCGGCCTTCGCGGATCGGTTCCTGCAGCGTCGCCGTACGGCCAACGAGGCTCGCACCGCGCTGATTGAGGAAGGGCTCGTCGGTCTCGGCGTTGCGCAGCGTCAGCCGGCGGCCGGCAACGGTCGTGGCGACGGCCAGAAGCGCAAAAAGGATCGCTTGCAGTTCCCAGACCCAGAAGGCGCTGTCCCAGAAGAGCAGCGACAGTGCGCCGACGATCAAGGCCGCGAGGCCGATCCAGACCAGGAAGAAACCGGGCACGATCATTTCGGCGGCGAGCAGCACGAGGCCTGCAACCCACCAGTTCCATGGACCGAGTTCCGCGATGATCTTCGCCAGCATGGCTTATCGCTCCGGATCCGGATTGAAGGGATTGGGGGCCGGCGGATTGATCGGCGGCGTAGAGCGGATCGGCGCGGGACGCGGACGCGGCGGGGGCGGCGGCGGCGGATTGCCGGCGTCACCGAAGACTTCGCGGGCGATGGCGCCAATGCCGCCGAGCGAGCTCAGGATGGAAGAGGCTTCCATCGGCATCAGCACGATCTTGGAATTGGGCGCCGAGCCGACCGAGGCGAGCGCTTCGGTGTATTTCTGGGCGACGAAATAGTTGATCGCCTGAACGTCACCGGCGGCAATCGCCTCGGAGACCATCTTCGTCGCCTTGGCTTCGGCCTCGGCCAGTCGCTCGCGGGCTTCGGCGTTGCGGAAGGCGGCTTCGCGCTGGCCTTCGGCCTGGAGGATCGCGGATTGCTTGGCGCCTTCGGCCCTGAGGATCTGCGCATTGCGCGCGCCTTCGGCCTCGAGCACCTGGGCGCGCTTCTCGCGCTCGGCCTTCATCTGGCGGGCCATCGCATCGACGAGGTCGCGCGGCGGCTGGATGTCCTTGATTTCGACGCGGGTGACCTTGATGCCCCATGGCTGCACCGCCTCGTCGACGACGCGCAGCAGCCGGTCATTGATCGCGTCGCGGTTGGAAAGCAGTTCGTCGAGATCCATGGAGCCCATGACCGAGCGGATGTTTGTCATGGTGAGATTGAGGATGGCATTTTCGAGGTGGGAAACCTGGTAGGCGGCCTGGGCAGCATTCAGAACCTGAAAGAATGCGACGGCATCGGCTGAAACCGAGGCATTGTCTTTGGTAATCACTTCCTGGGTCGGCACGTTCAGCACCTGCTCCATCACGTTCATCCGCGCTCCGACGCGCTCGATGAAGGGAGTGATGAGGTTGAGGCCCGGCTCCAGCGTGCGGGTATAACGGCCAAAGCGCTCAATAGTGTAGCGATAGCCCTGCGGTACGGTCTTGATCCCGGCAAAGAGGACCAGAATGACGAAGATGACCAGCACGATTACGACGATGTCGAAGCCGCCGAACAGCATGAAAATTTCCTCCCATCGGCGCATGCGCAAGCGCCTCACAACTGATGTGGTGAATTAGCATGTTCTTTGCGAGGAAGAAATGACACGCGGATGCACCACCTCCAGCTGAAAAGGAGGCTCTAGGAAAGGTCTTTATCTTCTTCTCAGACCCAACCCTGCAATTCGCGGCGGACCACCTTTTCCAGCACCTTCATGCCGTCTTCGCTGTCGTTGAGGCAGGGGATATGGGTGAACTTGTCGCCGCCGTTCTCGTGGAACGAATGCGCGGCTTGTTCGGCGATTTCTTCCAGCGTTTCCAGGCAGTCGGAGACGAAGCCGGGATTGATGACGGCGATGCGCTTGACGCCGTCCTGGGCAAGCTTCTCCACCGTCTTGTCTGTATAGGGCTGCAGCCATTCTTCCGGCCCGAAGCGGGACTGGAAGGTGACCATGAAGTTTTCCTTGGTGAGCCCGAGCCGCTCGCGCAACAAGCGGCCGGTCTTTTGACATTGACAGTAATAGGGATCGCCCTGCTTGAAATAGGACATCGGAATGCCATGGAAGGAGGCGAGCAGCATCTCCGGCTTCCAGTCGAGCGTGGAAATATGTCTTTCGACGGATTGGGCGAGGGCTTCGATGTAGGTCTCGTTATCGTGATAATCGGGCACGGTGCGCAGAGCCGGTTGCCAGCGCATCGTGAGCAGCTTCTGGAAGGCCTTGTCGTTGACGGTTGCGGTCGTTGCCGCCGCATATTGAGGGTAGAGCGGGAAGAGCACGATACGATCGCAGCCTTCTTGCTTCAGCGCATCGATGCGCGAAGCGATCGACGGCGTGCCGTAGCGCATCGCCCAGTCGACCTTGACATTGTCGAGATCCCGTAGGCGCTCGGTCATCAGTTCCGACTGGTTGCGCGTGTAGGTGCGGAGATAACTTTCGTTCTTCTCCTTGTTCCAGATCAGCTCGTAGGCCTTGCCGACCTTCTGCGGGCGTCTGTTGAGCACGATACCAAAGAGGATCGGATACCACTTCCAGGGCGACCATTCGATGACGCGGCGATCGGTCAGGAATTCCTTGAGATAGCGGCGCATCGAGGTGTAGTCGGTGCCGTCGGGCGTGCCGAGATTGACCAGCAGCACGCCGATCTTGCCTGAATTGACGGCCGGATGGTCCGCCGGGCGAAGTGAAATATCTGCTGTCATTCTAGCCCCAACGCTCGTTGTCTCATCGGCTGATACGCAGCTTCGAGAACATGGTTCACCCTATAGAAAGAAAAGCCGGCCCGGGAAACCCCGAGCCGGCCGATGGTGTCGAGACAAATCGTCTTATTTTGCAGGAACCTGGATCTCCTTGCCAACCGTCAGGTGGTGCGGATTCGGCTTGCCGTTGGCCTCCGAAAGCTTCCGCCACAGCGTCCCATCGCCATAGAAGCTGACGGCGAGATCCCAAAAGGTGTCGCCGGCCGCGATAACGTGGGTGGAAGGCGTTGTTGCGGCGGGGGCGGAGGCCGCCGGAGCTGGTTCCGCCGCGGGCGCGGGAGCTGCCGGTGTTGCCGGGGCTGGCGCGGCCGGGGCAGGCTCGATGGCTGGTGCGGGTGCGGCCGGGGCCGCAGGGGCAGGAGCGGGCTCAGTGGCCGGCGCAGGTGCCGCCGGCGCGGGAGCCGCCGGTTCGGCAGCTGGCGCCTGTGCCACGGTCGCGCCGATTTCGGTGACGCGGCCATCGGTATAGGGCTTATAGGGCGAATGCGCGGCGACGTAGTCGGCGGTCACGTCGGCGAGATCCGGGCCGTAATCATAGGCGTTCTTGCCTTGCTTGAAGATCGAATAGCCGTCGCCGCCGGCTCGCATGAAGTTGTTGGTGGCGATCTTGTAGGTCTTGGCCGGGTTGATCGGCGCGAAGTTGTCGCCCTCCTTCACCTGGACATCGCTGACGCGGCTGCCGACTGGCTTCGACTGGTCGAACGAGAATTTCAGGCCGGCGACCTGCGGGAATCGGCCGGCGCCCTGATCGACCTGACTGACGCCGTTTTCGAGCGCCTTGACGACGTCCGCGCCGGTTGCTTCAAAAGTGGCGAGGGTATTCTGGAAGGGCAGGACAGTGATGACTTCGCCCTGGGTGATATCGCCGCCGTCGATCGAGGCGCGCAGGCCGCCGCCGTTCTGGAAGGCGATGGTGACGCCCTGGTTCTTGGTGCGATCGAGAATGGCATCGGCCACTAGATTGCCCATCGAGCATTCCTTGACGCGGCAGACCTTCCGGTCGCCCTCGATTGGGCTTTCGGAGGAGCCAATCACCTTTTTGCGCAGTTCCTCGATCGGTTTTGCCAATTCGGCGACGCGGGTGACGACGGCCGGATCGGGTGTGAAGGACGCGTCGATCAGGATCGGATCGCCCTTGGCTTCCTTGACGACGCCGTTATCGTCGAAATTGACGACGACGTCGCCGAGATATTTGCTGTAGGAGGCGGCCTGGACGACCGGCACCTTGTAGCCGCCCGGATTGTCGACCATCGTCGGATACGGGCCTTCAGCCTTCGGGTCGGTGTTGGAAAGCAGGCTGTGGGAGTGGCCGCCGACGACGACATCGACGTCCGGGATCTTGGCGATGAAAGCCAGGTCGCGGGGATAACCGACATGGGTCAGCGCGATGATTTTGTTGACCCCCTGGCTTTTCAGGTCCTGCACGGCTGATGTGATCGTCTGAACGTCATCTTCGATCGTGACATTCGGGCCGGGGGAGGAGAGCTCTGCCGTATCGTTGGTGACGGCGCCGACGATGCCGATCTTCTGGCCGCCGACATCGAGCACCAGCGAGGGCTTGATGCGGTCGCCGAGCTTGGAGGCGGCGCTCGCCTTGACATTCGCCGTCACGACGGGGAATTGCACCTTGTCGAGGAAGGTCGCAAGCCCGTCCTCGCTGTCGTCAAATTCATGATTGCCGACGGTCATGGCGTCGAACTTCATCAGGTTCAGGAATTCGGCTTCGGCCGCGCCCTTATAGGTGGTGTAGAAGAGCGAACCCTGGAAATTGTCGCCGGCATTCAGGAGAAGCACATTCTTGCCCGATAACGCCTGGCGGCGCTGGTCGATCGCGGTCTTCAGGCGGGCGGCGCCGCCGAAGCATTCCTTCTTGCCTTCCTCCTCGGCCGAGCAGGTGGAATCGAACTTGTTGATCGATTCGATGCGTGAATGGAAATCGTTGATGTGAAGAATATTGAGTTCGTAATCGGCAAAGGCGGCGCCCGCGCTCAGCGCCAGCATGGACGCGGTCAAAAGACCGAAGCTGAAAGACTTCGTCATCCTTGTTCTCCTGATTGAGGCGAGAGATCCCCCTGATCCTCGCCGATCCCTATAATGGTGTCAGGCGGTTTCCCGCGTGCCGATGTTTCAACAAACGACGCCTAGTCGCAAGAGGGAAGCTGGGTTTGCGGCGGCGCTTTCCAAGATGCCGCAAAACAAAAAAGCTCCCGAATGGGAGCTTTTGCAGGGTGATATTGAAGCATTACAAACGACGTGTAAGCGTGAACTGCGAATTCGTTGCAGTCGTACAATTCAGCTGGCTCGTGCCGCTCATGGCGCAATTAACCAGGGAAGTCGTCCGCTTAACATTCGAGTAAAGGTTTATCTGAATGATCCCATCGGGGGTTGTTGTATATGTTCCGGATGCCATCTGCGTGTTCGTTCCGTCGCTGGTGCGGGTTACGAATTGTCCATTCGTGAAGGCGGAGGTCAAGCCGTTGGCATCCGTCCATTCGCCTTCAACAGAATTTGTTGCAGGCGGCGCGACTGCGATCGGTCGCTGTTGCGGTCCTGATGAAACGCAGGCGGCAAGAGTGGCCGCTGCACCGACAAGAACAAGACCAGTTCTGATTTTCATAAGGCTTCTCCCGGCGATTCGGCGTGGCGGTCACCCGCCAACTTCGGGCAAAACATGACGTGCGCTCGCCATGATGGCAAGGCTTGGAGCGGCGGCGGAGCCATTTATACAGCCAGCGTTACAAAAATGCCCGCCTTGCGGCGGGCATTGTCAAAATCCTGTGAGGGCGATTTTCAGCGAACGAGGACGTTCCTGAATTGCCACGGGTCCTTGGTGTCGATGTCCTCGGGGAAGAGACCGGGACGACCGTCGAGCGGGGTCCAGTCGGTGTAGTGTCCTTCGACCGGGCCGAGATAGGGCATCTGCACGTCGAGGCAGCGCTTGTAATCGATCTCATCCGCTTCGACGATGCCGGCCTTCGGGTTTTCCAGCGCCCAGACCATGCCGGCGAGAACGGCAGAGGTCACCTGCAGGCCGGTGGCGTTCTGGTAGGGCGCTATGCGGCGGGTTTCTTCCAGCGACAGGCGCGAACCATACCAGTAGGCATTCTTCTCATGGCCGTAGAGCAGGACGCCGAGCTCGTCGATGCCGTTCTCCAGCTCGTCCTCGTCGAGTACGTGGTGGACCGGCTGCGGGGTGCCGCCGTTGCCGAACATCTCATGCAGCGAGAGCACGGCGTCGTTGGCCGGATGGTAGGCATAGTGGCAGGTCGGACGGAATGTGACTTCGCCGTCCTTGTCGCGGACCGTGAAATAATCGGCGATCGAGATCGACTCGTTATGGGTAACGAGGAAGCCGTATTGAGGGCCGGGCGTCGGGCACCATGTGCGCACGCGGGTGTTGGCGCCCGGCTGCTCCAGGTAGATCGCCGCCTTGTTGCCCTTCTTGTGCTTCTTGGCGTTCTTCGGCATCCACTGCTCGTGCGTGCCCCAGCCGAGTTCGGCCGGCTGCATGCCTTCGGAGATGAAGCCTTCGACGGACCAGGTGTTCCAGAAGACGTTGAGCGGCTTCGGATGCTTGGTGCGCTGGGTGTCGCGCTCGGCGATGTGGACGCCCTTGACGCCGACCTTCTTCATCAGCTTGGCCCAGCCTTCGCGATCGTGCTGGTCCGGTTCCTCGAATTTAACGCCGATATCATTGGCGAGGTTGACGAGCGCCTGCTTGACGAACCAGGAGACCATGCCCGGATTGGCGCCGCATGTGGAGACGGCGGTGGCGCCGCCGGGGTTTTTCGCCTTTTCCCTGCGCACCGTCTCGCGCAGCGCATAGTTGGTGCGGTCGGCATTGCTCATGCCCTTGTCGAAATAGAAGCCGAGCCAGGGCTCGACAACCGTATCGATATAGAGAACATCGAGCTTGCGGCAGAGCTTGATGATGTCGAGCGAGGAGGTGTCGACCGAGAGGTTGACGCAGAAGCCCTGGCCTTCGCCTTTCGTCAGCAGGGGCTTCAGCAGCTCCTTGTAATTGTCCTTGGTGACATATTCCTGAATGTGGCGAACGCCGTGTTTCTTCAGGATCTCCATGTCGGAGGGTTCTTCACGCGGGTCGATGACGACCATCCGGCTCTTGTCGAATTTGAAGTGGCGCTCGATCAGGGGCAGGGTGCCGCGGCCGATGGAGCCAAAGCCGATCATCACGATCGGACCGGTAATTTCGGCATATACCGGATAGTTCTGTTCCGTCATTCTTTTCTCCTGTGGAAGGGGACGAAGGCGTTCAGCCTGAAGAATTCTTGTGAGATTGCCGCAGAAATTGCGAAGTGACCGGCTCTAACCACAAAACGCCGTCACAATAAAGAGCGTTGACGGGGAAAGGGCAAATATCGGGGCGACGAGATCCTCTGAACGAAAATCATCGCTTCAGGATTTCCAGTCCTTCAACCGCCGTCGTTATCGCAAGTTCGGTGATTTCGTATTCGGCGACGTCGTGGATAGTGAAGGGATCGGCGGCGACATAGGCTTCGATTGCGGCACGGTCGCCGATGGCGAGGATCGCGCCGCCGGTGCGCGGCACCTTGCGGCCGGAGGCGAGAAACCAGCCTTTGGCGTAACCCTCCTTCACCCAGGCCATGTGCGGCCCCATGTGCCTGTCGGCCTCGTCGTTGGATTTGCGATAGGTAAGGGAGAGGATGAACATGATCATTTCCTGAGAAGGTTTGCGCGGATCAGTCCGCGCAGCGAGTTGCCGACATACAGCGTGCCGGCGTCAAGATCGGCAAGTGTGAGACGGCCGACGCGGGCCTTGCGCCCGCAGATGAGTTCGGTGCGCAGCACGCCGGCGAGCAGGCCGCAGGAGATCGGCGGGGTGCGCAGAATGCCGCTTCCGTCGTCGAGAAAGATGGAGGTGATGGTGCCCTCGCAGACTTCGTCGTGCTCGTTCAAGAGGATGACCTCGTCGGCTTCCGCCTGAGCATATTCGGCGCGGGCGGTCTCGTAGACGGTGCGCCGTGTGGTTTTGACGCGCAGCAGGCTGTCGGCGGAGTGGAGGCGGGTCTTGGCGATACGGACACTCCAAACGGACTGTGGCGCCAGCGGGATGAAGGGCGCGCTCGTCACCTCGATCTCGCCTTGCGGGTCGAAGGTCAGCCGGACGCGCAGCGGGCCGCCAGCGCCGGCAACGGCTGCTTCGAGCTTTGTTTGCACATCGGTCGGCGGCGGAAAACCGAGGCGACGGGCGGAGCGGGAAAGCCGGGCCAGATGCAGGCGCTGACGGATGAAGCCTTCGCCGGGCTGCCAGCGCAACGTCTCGATCAGCGAAAAATCGGTCATCGCGCGATCCACTGGTCGCCGACCGCGAAGCGGGCCTTGAGCAGGCATTCCTCATATTCGGCCTCGGCGGTGGAATCGAAGACGATGCCGCCGCCGACATTGAAGATAGCTTTGCCGCCGTCGAAAAGCGTGACGGTGCGGATGGCGACGGAAAAACGCATGGCGCCGGTCGGCGAGATCATGCCGATTGCGCCGCAATAGGCGTCACGCGGGGTATCTTCGAGCACGTGGAGAATCTCCATCGCCCGGATCTTCGGTGCGCCGGTGATCGACCCACAGGGGAAGAGGGCGGCAAAGATGTCGCGGATCGATAGTCCGGGTCGAAGTCTGGCCTGCACATGGCTGACCATCTGGTGGACGGTCGGATAGGTCTCGACGTCGAAGAGCTTCGGGACATTGAGCGTGCCGACCTCGGTGATGCGGGAGATGTCGTTGCGCAGGAGGTCGACGATCATGCGGTTTTCGGCCTGGGTCTTGATATCTGCCCGCATGGCCGCGATGATTTCGGCATCCTCGGCGGCAGTCGTGCCGCGTTTTGCCGTGCCCTTCATCGGGTGGGTTTCGATCCAGCCTTGCTCATCCGTGCGGAAGAAGAGTTCGGGTGAACGCGACAGGATGAGCGGACCGCCGAGATCGACCAGTGCGCCGTATTTCACCGGCTGGCGTTCGATCAGCGACCAGAAGGCGGCACGGGGATCGCCGCTCCAGCGAGCTTCAACCGGCATGGTGAGGTTCGCCTGATAGGCGTCGCCGAGCCGCAGGTGCTGGTGAAGACGGTCGAAACGCTCTTTATATATAGGGAAATCCCAGGCGGCCTTCGGGGCGGTGAGGAATTCCTCGTTTTCGAGACGCTGTTTCGGCTGGGCAAGTGGATGCGTGTCCGGCTGCGGTGCGTCGAAGACGCCGAAATAGAGGAGCGGCGTTTCGCGACCTTCTCCGGCAAAGGAAGCGAGTTTTTCTTCGAAGAGATATCCGGCCTCGTATGCCATGTAGCCCGCAAGCCATTTGCCCTCGGCCTTGGCCTCTTCCATGCGGGCGAGACCTGCGAAGAATTCGGCGCGCGTCCTGGCAAGGATGATCTCGGCGGGCTCGGCGAAAAGCATCACTTGGCCTGAAGTGTCGTCGCGGAAGAGAATATAGCGATCAGGCATGGTTGCGCCGCATCTTGCTTGGTCACCCGACGCTGGCGATGGTCTTGCTGCGGTAGGCCGGGACCGCGGCTACATCCACCCTCATTCCTGTGCTCGTCACAGGAATCCAGCCACGGCGCGTCTGCGCCGCGAATGACACAATTCCGGCACCTGAAGAGTCTCCCGCGTCCAAGGACTTGGGCGCGCTGGATTCCTGTGACGAGCACAGGAATGAGGGAGGGGGGGGTGCCGTCATGGTTCCTCGTGGACGTTGCAGAATGCGGCTGGCTGATCAACAGCCCGCCATGAGGTTCGCTCTTTCTGGCCTTAGCCGAGACTTACGCCCTATCTAGCGCTTCCAGCTCGTCAATCAGCCCTTCGATCATCGACAGGCCCTGGCTCCAGAACGACGGATCGGTTGCGTCGAGGCCGAAAGGCTTCAAGAGCTCGGAATGATGCTTGGTGCCGCCGGCCTTCAAGAGTTCGAAATACTTCTCCTGGAAGCCCTTCTCGGCCTTCCGGTAGACGGCATAAAGCGAATTGACCAGGCAGTCGCCGAAGGCATAGGCGTAGACATAGAAGGGCGAATGGACGAAGTGGGGGATATAGGCCCAATAGGTCTCGTAGCCCTCTGAAATATTGATCGCCGGCCCGAGGCTTTCCGACTGGACGGAGAGCCAGAGCTCGCCGATGTCGTCGGCGGTGAGTTCGCCTGCCTTGCGGGCGGTGTGCAGCTTGCGCTCGAATTCGTAGAAGGCGATCTGGCGCACGACCGTGTTAATCATGTCCTCGACCTTTTGGGCAAGCATCGCCTTGCGCTCGCGCTTGTCGGTGGTCTTTTCGAGGAGCGCGCGGAAGGTCAGCATCTCGCCGAAGACGGATGCGGTCTCGGCCAGTGTCAGCGGCGTCTGGCACATCAGCGCGCCCTGCGCGCCGGCAAGAACCTGATGGACGCCGTGGCCGAGTTCGTGGGCAAGCGTCATAACGTCGCGCGGCTTGCCCATATAATTGACGAGCACGTAGGGGTGAGCCGAGGGAACCGTCGGATGAGCGAAGGCGCCGGGCGCCTTGCCTGGGCGAACCGGGGCATCGATCCATTGCTCGTCGAAGAAGCGTCTGGCGATATCGGCCATCTCGGGGGCGAAATTGCCGTAAGCCGAGAGCACCGTGTCCTTCGCGTCCGCCCAGGAGATCACGGCGCTCGACGTTTCCGGAAGGGGCGCGTTGCGGTCCCAGAAATTCATCTGCTCCATGCCGAGCCATTTCGCCTTCATCTTATAATAGCGGTGCGAAAGGCGGGGATAGGCTTCCCGGACGGCTGCGGCCAAGGCGTCGACAACCTCGCGCTCGACGCGGTTTGCCAGATGTCTGGAGTCGGCGATATCCTCGAAGCCGCGCCAGCGGTCGGAGATATCCTTGTCCTTAGCAAGCGTATTCGTGATCAGCGTGAAGATGCGGATATTCGCCTTGAAGGTTTCGGCGAGAGCCATGGCCGCCTTGCGGCGCACTTCCGGATCCTTCTCCTGCAGCATGTTCAGCGCCACCTCGAGCGGCACTTTCTCGCCATCGATCTCATAACGAAGTTCCGCCATGGTTTCGTCGAAGAGGCGATTGAAGGCGGAGGCCGATGTCATCGACTTCTCAAGGAAGAGCTGCTCCAGCCTGTCGTCGAGCTGATAGGGCTTATCTTTACGCAGGTCGATCAGCCAGGGGCGATAATGGCCGGCATCGGGGTCCTTCGCCATGCAAGCGTCGATGACGGCGTCGTCGATCCGGTTCAGCTCGAGCGCGAAGAACAGGAGATGGCCGGAGAATTCGGTGACCTTGGCCTGGACGTCGCCGTAGAGCTTGCCGTTGGCCGGATTGGTGGTGTCGGAGAAATAGGTGAGGCCGGCAAAGGAGCCGAGGCGGCCCATGATATCGTCAAGCGCCTCATATTCCTTCAGCGCCGCGCCGATGCCTTCGGTGCCGGTCTTCACTGCTGCTTCGGCGAGTTTGCCCTTCCACTTTTCTTCGAAAGCGATCGCGGCCTTGCCGGCCTTTTCCATGTCGGCGACGAAGGCGGTGGACGTGGCGGAGGGATAAAGATCCTGCAGTTTCCAGACCGGCAGGTCGCCGAGCGCCGGATCGGCCGCCGCCCCGGCTGGCGTTGCTGGCGAGAAAAAAAAGCCGGCGTGCAGGGGCTCGATTTTCATGGGCGCAATTCCTCTCCACTTTATAACAGGTCTGTTTGAATAAGCGCGAGAAGGCACCGCATCAAGGGCCTTTCGGCGCATAAAAGGCCTCGCTTCGGCACGAAATCGGGTCTTCGCAATCGTTAAAATGCAATTATTTCTCAAAACTGGATGTTCAAGCCTTTCTGCCAGAGTGCGCTTCATGGTTTCGCATGAAGTGGAGCGACAATGACCGGTTACAATGAGCTCAAGGGAGCAGGGCAAATCCTCGTGGTCGAGGACGACCCGGTGCAGCGCCGTCTGCTCAAGAACGCAATCGAGCGTCACGGCCATGTCGTGCACCAGGCAGAAAACGGCCGCATCGGCCTGGAAATGGTCAAACGCGACAGCGGCCTTTTCAATGTCATCGTGCTCGACCTGATGATGCCCGAGATGACCGGCCTCGAATTTCTCGACGCGCTTCACGAATTCGGCACGCAGATCCCGGTTATCGTGCAGACGGGCCAGGGCGGTATCGAGACCGTGGTGCAGGCGATGCGCGCCGGCGCCTTCGATTTCGTCGTCAAGCCGGTCTCACCCGAACGGATCGCCACCTCGATCGCGAATGCGATGAAGCTGGACCAGCGCGAGGTGAAGGCGCGGGCGGGACGCCGGTCGCGCTCGGGCTCGGTCGGCTTCGACGATATCGTTTCGGCCAGCCCGGCGATGATCCGCGTCATCGATCTCGCCCAGCGGGCGGCTCAGTCCAACATTCCCGTCGTGCTCGAAGGCGAATCCGGCGTCGGCAAGGAGCTGGTGGCGCGCGCTATCCAGTCCGGCGGCGACCGCTCGAACAAGCCGTTCGTCACCGTCAATTGCGGGGCGATCCCGCATAATCTTGTCGAGAGCATTCTCTTCGGTCACGAGAAGGGCGCGTTTACCGGCGCGACCGAACGTCACATCGGCAAATTCATGGAAGCCGATGGCGGCACCATCTTCCTCGACGAGATCGGCGACTTGCCGCTCGAGGTGCAGGTGAAACTCCTGCGCGCCGTGCAGCAGGGCGAAATCGAGACGGTCGGCGCGCGCACCGCGCACAAGGTCAATGTCCGGCTGATCTCGGCGACCAACAAGGATTTGATCGAAGAGGTCAAGAACGGCCATTTCCGCGAGGACCTCTATTATCGCCTCAACGTCTTCCCGATCACCATTCCGGCGCTACGCAAGCGCAAGGAAGACATCCCGCACCTGGTGCGCGTCTTTACCGACCGCTTCTCCAGCGAGCAGAAGAACGGCCGCCGCATGACTGTCAATTCAGGCGCGCTGGCACTGCTGACCGCCTATGATTGGCCAGGCAATATTCGCCAGCTCGAAAATGCGATCTTCCGTGCGGTCGTTCTCGCCGAAGGGCCGGAGCTGACGGAGGCGGATTTCCCGCAGATCGCCGCCCAGCTTCCGGAATATGAAGTGGTGGACCACCTGGCGCTCGTTGCCGACAATACCGGCCTCGACCCGGATGAAGCCTACGGCGAGGAATACCGGGCGCCGATACCGGGTGAGGTGCACCACCGCCTGCCGGAGACTTCCGAAAACGCCATTGCCAGCGTCAATCCCTCCGGAGACGTGCGCAAACTCGCCGACGTCGAGGAGGAACTCATCCGATTCGCACTCAAATTCTATCGTGGGCAGATGAGTCAAGTAGCGCGCAAACTTGGCATCGGCCGGTCCACACTTTATCGCAAGCTCAAAGATTACGGCATAGATCCCGATAATCCCCAGAAAGATGCGGCTTAAGCCCCATTTATTAAGACTCGGGCAACCACGATTTGTTACTGATCATAAACCACTTGTTAGTGGCTCGTTCACTATGTAAAGAAAAGGTTGATCATGTGTGGCATTTTTGCCATCGTGTGACCGCATTTGACAGTCATCTGAGACAGTACGGGACATTGTCTGTCTGACGGGGATCGAGTTGCCGAATCTGAATGGGAATTCCAAGCCTTCGCGCTTGAGCTGGCGTTCTTTGTGCGCCGACATCTGCGGAAAGGCAGTGAGGACGGCGGCGGCCGCCCTTCTTGCGCTTGCGGTTTCCTCACCGGTATTCGTCAGTACACCTTCTCAGGCAGCGGGCGAAACCCGCAGCCTCAAGCTCTATTTCATCCATACCGGCGAAAAAGCCGTCATCACCTACAAGCGTAACGGCAAGTTCGACCCGAAGGGTCTGGAGCAGCTGAACCGCTTCCTGCGCGACTGGCGCAAGAACCAGCCGACGAAGATGGATCCGCGCCTGTTCGACCTGATCTGGGAAGTCTACCGCCAGAGCGGTTCGCGGGACTACATCAACGTCGTCTGCGGTTTCCGTTCGCCGGCGACCAACGAGATGCTGCGCGGTCGCTCGCGCAATTCCGGCGTCGCCGAAAAGAGCCAGCACATGCTCGGCAAGGCGATGGACTTCTTCATTCCCGACGTCAAGCTTGCGGCGCTGCGGGCCATCGGCATGAAGATGCAGATCGGCGGCGTCGGCTTCTATCCGAAATCCGGTTCACCCTTCGTGCATATGGATGTCGGCGGGGTTCGCGCCTGGCCGCGCATGAGCCGCGACGAGCTTGTCCGGCTTTTCCCGAACGGCAACACCATTCACATTCCGGCCGACGGCAAGCCGCTGCCCGGCTATCAGCAGGCGATGGCCGATTACAAGCGCCGCGTCAACGGCACCCAGATCGAGATCGCCAGTGCGTCCGAATCGGCGCCGAAACACAAGACGCTGTTTGCAGCGCTGTTTGGCGGCGGGGCGGATGAACAGGAAGATGACACAGACGATTCGGCTCCCGTTGCTGTCGCCAAGGCGACGCCGCCGAAGGTCGAGCCTGCTCCTGCCGAGCCGCAGCAGACAGAGGTCGCAGCCCTGAACGCGCCGGTGCCGCAGGTTCGCCCGGCCTTCAGCAACCAGCCGGCCGGCAGCGAAATGGCCAGCGCGCTGGTGGCGCCGTCTTCGGGTAACGCCGCGCAGCAGGCCCTTGCCGCGGCGCTTCCTGCCGATCAGGCCCAGCCGCAGCAATTCGCCGATCTCAGCGCCTACAGCATTCCCGTTCCCTCGCTTCTCGGTCAGCGCCGCGCGCCTGGTGACGCCGAGGTCGCGTCGGTCGATCCGAACATGCAGAGCGGACTGCCGGTTCCCACTCCTGTCGAGCGCCCTGCCGTTGCCGAAAATCTGCTTGCTGCGGCGGATGCTGATCCGGAAGCGGAGGCAGACGAAGCCGATCAGGATGGCGGCCTGTCTCCTGCCATCGCCGACGCGCTCGAGCAGCAGAACAAGGATACGGAAAGCCAAGTCGCCTCGCATGAGCCCGGCATGAGCGTGGAGCAGGCAATCGCCGCCGCGATGCCGCAAAAGGCGCCCGCCGAAAAGCCGTCATTGCAGCTCGCTGCCTTGGCGCCGGCGACCAAATCGGCAAGCTTCGGTGATGCTTTCGACGCGCCGGCTGCCGAGAGCCCCGCGCCGCAGCCCCTCCCGGTCAAAGGCGGCCGTCCGACGCAGAAAGAAGCCGCCGCAGCCGATGCCAGCCGCGCGACGGTGCGTACCGAGCCGAAGCTGACGCAGAAGATGATCTCGCAGTGGGCGCTGACCAATGCCCGTCTCGAAATGGCGTCCAAGCAGGTCAAGGCGCCGCGCTTCGTCAGCCAGACGATGCGCGCCCAGCCGACCGCTGTCTATGCCGAGGGCTTCAACGTCAAGACCGCCTCGGTCGATCCGGCCCGTTTCAGTGGCACGGCCGTCAACTTCATGGAAGTGCGCAAGTTCAACACGAACTGAGCCTGCCGATCTCGTCAGACCGAAAAACCGGCAGAGTGATCCGGCGGTTTTTCTTCTGACTGTTCGAACGTTTGAACAGTTGGTCGGCAGCAGGATCCGGCGCAAAAGAAAAGCCGCCGGAGGCGGCGGCTTTCGATAGCAGCGATGTCGGCGAAATCAGCCTTCCGGCGGCGCTTCGATCATGCCGAGCGCATGCAGATAGGTGTCGAGGATTGCTTCCTCCTCCATGCGCTCCTGCTCGTCCTTTTTGCGCAGCGCCACGACCTTCTTCAGAATCTTGGTATCGAAGCCCATTCCCTTGGCCTCGCCATAGACGTCCTTGATGTCGTCGGCGATGGTCTTCTTTTCTTCTTCCAGCCGTTCAATGCGCTCGATGAAAGCGCGAAGCTGATCGCGGGCGACGCCATGAGCATCAGACATCGTGTTCTCCTGATTTTTCGGTGATCAATTTTGGATGCACGTGACTGCCGCGAAGCGGCGTCACGGTCAAGCCCGTTAAAGGCCAAGCGGACTATTTGTGTGGCTTGTTCAGCTCAAATGCCGCCTTTTGCACAGGTGAGGCCTCCTTCTGGTGGAGGTTCTTCCAGTCCTCATAGGGCATGCCGTAGATCATCTCGCGCGATTCGTCCCGGCTGATCGGAACACCTTGGGCCCCGGCGGCCTCGCGATACCAGTTCGACAGGCAGTTGCGGCAGAAGCCGGCCAGGTTCATCAGATCGATGTTCTGGACGTCGCTGCGGTCACGAAGATGTGCGATCAGACGGCGGAAGGCGGCGGCTTCGAATTCGGTCTGTTGTTCCTTGCTGAGCGCGGTCATCTCGCTCTCCTTTCATTCCATGGGCCCTCAATAGGGGCCGGTGCGCGACTGGTGGACGTCGTATTCGTGCAGGGCCGGATCGGCATTCATCGCCGCAAAAATCGGCGCCAGGCGCTCGGCCCATGCCGATATGCCGGCTTCATCAGCGATCAAATCCTGACGCACTTCGAGCAGGGCATGCGGAATGCCTGTCACCATGCAATGGCGGTACATGGTATCGCCCTTCAAAGCGCCGTCATAGGGTTCGTTGTCGCCGACGACGAGATCGGGATCGGCGCGAAGCATATCGAGCAGCGGGCCGACGGCGCGCCGGTCACTGTCCCAGAGAACGGCGGCGTGCCAGGGTCGGGGAATGCTCTTCCACGCTGGCGTGAAAGAGTGCAGCGACAGTACCAGCGGTGCCTTGCCGGTGCTATTCGCCACGGTGTCGATCGTGCCTGCCACGGCATCGTGGTAGGGCCGATGAAAGGCTTCGATCCGGTAATTCCATTCCTGCGGCGTGATTGGGTGATTGCCTGATATCACGGCGCCGTCCGAGATCTTCATGATCAGCGTCGGGTCGTCCTCCCCGCGGTTCGGGTCGATCAGCAGGCGCGAGAAACCGCCGAGCACTGCCGGTACGCCGAGCTTCGCTGAAAGCTGTCGCGTCAGGCCCTCGATGCCGATGTCGTAGGCAATGTGGCGGGCAAAGGCCGACCCAGGCAGGCCGAGCCTCTCATACCGGGCGGGAAGACGGTTCATCGCGTGATCGGCGATGATCACCATGCCTTTATCATGTTTTCCGGGTAGAATTTCGAAGGATTGAAAGTCGTCCATGAAGGAATTGCCGTTGATCATTGCGCAGTCGTGCCCAGTGATTGCATGCGCCCGCGACCGGTTCAAGCGTGACAGGCGGCGAGAGCGGATATGAACCTCCGCAGCCAGCTATGAAAGGGAATATAATCGATTAGCATTGCGTTGACTTTCGGATGAGGGCGGCGCAAGAAGACACGGATACGAATAACCGTGGAGCTATTTGGGAGCCGTGTTGATTCAAGCCGCGCCAAGTTTCCTCACGCGGTCCGGACCGTTGGTCCGACTCGCCCTGTTTGCTCTTGCAGCCGCCATGCCGTTCTTCATCGCAGATGCCGCACGCGCCGATTTTCGCGTCTGCAACGGAACGCAAAATCTGGTCGGGGTGGCAATCGGATACAGGGCCAAGGACGGCTGGATCACGGAGGGTTGGTGGCAGGTGCCGGCAACGACTTGCGCCACGCTGATCGAGGGAGAATTGCAGTCGCGCTATTATTACCTCTACGCAGAGGACGCCGCCCGGGGAGGACGGTGGACGGGGGACGTGCAGATGTGCGTGGCGGAAAACGAATTCAAGATTTCGGGCGTGCAAGATTGTTATGCCCGGGGTTACCAGAAGATGGGATTCAAGGAATATGACACGGGCCGCCAGGGCAGCTGGATGGTTCAACTCTCCGACACCCCAGGGACGCAAGAAAGTCAGAATTGATGAAGCGTAATCGCAAAGTTAAAATCCTCGCCACCCTCGGGCCCGCCTCCGCCGAGGAATCGATGATCGAGAAGCTGCACCAGGCCGGTGCCGACGTCTTCCGCATCAATATGAGCCATGCGAGCCACGACCTGATGCGAACGCTCATCCAGCGCATCCGCTCGGTCGAGGCGCGCTCTGGCCGGCCGATCGGCATTCTCGCCGATCTGCAGGGACCGAAGCTGCGCGTCGGCAAGTTTACCGACAGCAAGGTCGACCTGAAACCCGGCCAGACCTTCACGCTCGACAACAATGAAGCGCTTGGCGACGCCACGCGCGTCTACCTGCCGCATCCCGAGATCCTGGAATCGGTGCAGCCTGGCCACCGTCTGCTGATAGACGACGGCAAGCTCGCCCTGCGCGCAGAAAAATGCGACGGCAAGAGCATCGTCACGACGGTGATCTCCGGCACGCGCATTTCCGACCGCAAGGGAGTCAGCCTTCCCGACACGCTGCTTGGCGTCGGTGCGCTGACCGACAAGGACCGTTCCGATCTCGATGCCGTGCTCGCCACCGACGATGTCGACTGGGTGGCGCTTTCCTTCGTCCAGCGCCCGGACGATCTTGCCGAGGTGCGCAAGATCGCCCGCGGCCGCGTTGGTCTGATGTCGAAGATCGAAAAACCGCAGGCTCTCGAGCGGATCGAAGAGATCATCGAGCTTTCCGATGCCTTGATGGTCGCCCGCGGCGATCTCGGCGTCGAAATGCCGCTCGAATCGGTTCCCGGCATTCAGAAGCAGCTGATCCGCGCCTGCCGCCGGTCGGGCAAGCCGGTGGTCGTCGCCACGCAGATGCTGGAATCGATGATCTCGGCGCCGGTTCCGACGCGCGCCGAAGTTTCCGACGTCGCGACCGCCGTCTTCGAAGGCGCCGATGCCGTCATGCTCTCGGCCGAATCGGCCTCGGGCGACTATCCCGTCGAGGCCGTCTCGACCATGGCGTCAATTGCCGGCGCCATCGAGCGCGAGCCGCATTATCCCGGCATCATCTATGCCCAGCGCGCCCAGCCGGAAGCGACCGGCGCCGATGCGATCTCGCTTGCCGCCCGCCAGATCGCCGAGACGCTGAAGCTGTCGGCGATCGTCTGCTACACCTCCTCCGGCACGACGGGCCTGCGCGCCTCGCGCGAGCGCCCGCAGGTGCCGATCCTGGCATTGTCGCCGATCATCAAGACGGCGCGCCGGCTTGCCGTCGTCTGGGGCCTGCATTGCGTCGTCACCCATGATGCGACCGATCTCGACGACATGGTCAACCGCGCCTGCCGCATCGTCGCCGACGAAGGGTTCGGCAAGCCAGGCGATCGCATCATCATCTCGGCCGGCGTGCCGCTCGGCACGCCCGGCGCCACCAACATGCTGCGCATTGCCTATATCGGATCGGACGGCCAAAGCGGCATCTGATCCGATCGCACCCCTGATGAAGCCCGCTGCCTGACGAGGCGGCGGGCTTTTTTGTTGCTGGGTCCGGCATTGCCAAGGGTTGCGGCGCGTGCAAGTCTCGGTCCAGGTTTGGAGGGATCACAATGGATGTCGTCACGCTTATCGCTTTTGCAGCCGTTTCCTTCGTCGGCATCGCGACACCGGGGCCAACGGTGCTGCTGGCGCTGACCAACGGTTCAAGGCATGGCCTGCGCCGCGCGGTCGCCGGCATGATCGGCGCGGTGCTTTCCGATTTCGTGCTGATCGGCGCCGTGGCGGTCGGGCTCGGGGCGCTGCTTGCGGCATCGGAATTCTGGTTCTCGATGCTGAAATGGGCGGGTGCGGCCTATCTCGCCTTTCTCGGCATCATGCTGCTGCGCTCGAAAGGCACCATCGATGCGGCGTTGAAATCTGGCGAGGCGCCAGGCGGGCGATCGGCCTTTTCGATCGGCCTGAAGAGCTTCATGGTCGCGGCGACCAATCCGAAAGGCTACCTGTTCTTCTCGGCCTTCCTGCCGCAGTTCATCGATCCCACCCAGCCACAGCCGGGGCAGTATGCGCTTCTGGCGCTCATTTTTGCCGCGATCGATTTTATTATTATGTTCGGCTACGCCTTCTTCGGCTCGCAGGCGGTACGCTTTCTGAAGACCTCTGGCGCCTTATGGCTGGAGCGGGCATGCGGCGGAGCGCTGCTCGCCCTTGCCGGGTCGCTTGCCTTCTATCGCCGGGCAACAACTTGATCTCAGCGAGGCAGGGACAGGTGGCCAACACGAAAGGCTTGCGTGTGCCCACCGATCTCGGGCATCTCTTTCCATAGCCTGAAGCGCACGCGCGTCCAGGTCGTCGGTTCGAAGCCGGAGACGGAGGCGAGCGCGCCTGCTTCCAGATCGGCTACGGCTTCTGCGCTTTCGGCCCGGCGGGTATCGGCGAGCGGCGAGTAGGGTTCCGTCTGCATGATATCGCGGGTGGCAAAGGCCGCTGCTGCGATATCGGGAGAGACGGCCGCCTGCCAGACAATCCATGTCCTCACCTGAGGCCAGCCGAAGGCGCCGGTGAGCGCTTCGAAGCCCGGCCCGCAGAGGAACTCGTTTGCTCCTTCGGGCTTCTGCCAGAGATAGAAGGGTGCGTAGAGGTTGTCGCGGCCGCCGAATTCGTTCCTGCGTGCGCTGAGATAGGCCTTGAAGCCGAGATTGGGGAAGCCGTCGAGTAATGGTCCCTTTTCGCGGATGCGGCGGTCGATGATCGACATGTCGTAGTCGGCCGGCAGGGTGAAGCTGTATTGCATGCCGATCATGGCCGTGCGTCCACCGGATCCAGCCATTCGACGAAGCTGCCATTGTCCGCCGGCTGGATGCTGATATAGCTGAACGGGCTGTCATCGGCAGCGCCATGCCAGTGGCGTTCGCCGGGCGCAAACCAGACCGCATCCCCGGCACGCAATTCTTCGACCGGGCCGCCCTCGTTCTGAGCCAGGCCTTGTCCCGAAAGGACATAGAGCAACTGCCCCCTGGGATGGGTGTGCCAGCGGGTGATAGTGCCGGGATCGAGGGTTGCGCGCATCGCAGTGTTTTCACCGTCGGCGCCTTCGAGCAGCATCTCGACCCAGAAGGGCGCGGTTGCCACGCCTTCGGGCGAGCGGACCACCTTGCCGGGACGGCTGACGGTCATCGTTTTCGGGTTCGAAGCGCTCATTGCCGGCCTCCTGCTACCCGCAGTCGCCAGTCCGGATCGGTCATCTGGGCGATGCCGTTGCCGAAGGACCAGTCATCAGGCGCGCTGGTGCTGATGACGATCATGATGTCCTCGGGCCGAAGGCCGGGCGACACTGCCAGGAGATCCGCGAGCCGCCGGTAGAGTGCGGCCTTCATCTCGGCCGTGCGGGGTCTGCCGATGGTGATCGAGATGTAGACGAAATCGCCGGAGCGCGGACCTGCGAGATAGCTGCGATCGAAGATCAGCTCGTTCTCGTCATGCTGGTGGATGGCCTGGAAGCGGTCGTTTTCGGGCACGTCGAAAGTCTCGACTAGCGCGCGCTGAATATTGTCCGCGAGCGCCGCGAGATAGTCTGGCGACTTGCCTTTGCGAAGGGAAATTCGAACGAAGGGCATTGGGGTTCTCCATGGTTCTGGCCGGTTCCCCGGCCTTGACAATGAAACCATCTCACAGCACGATGATGCTGAAAATCAGAATTTTATGGATTAATGATCCCAAAAACCAGGACTATATGATGCGACGGACGATCTTTGATCTCGATGTGCTTCGGACCTTTTCGACCGGCATGGAGCTCGGCAATTTCGCCAAAGCGGCAGAAAAGCTCGGGCGTTCGACGTCAGCGATCAGTGCGCAGTTGAAGAAGCTGGAGGAACAGGCGGGCACGCCGATCTTCCGCAAGGCGGGCCGCGGACTGGCGCTGACCGATGCCGGCGAAACGATGCTCGGTTACGCCAGACGGCTGCTGGAGCTCAACGATGAGGCGGCGGCGGCCGTACACAGCGTTGAGCTGGAAGGGTGGGTGCGGCTCGGTCTGCAGGAGGATTTCGGCGAGACCTTGTTGCCTGAGGTGCTCGGCCGTTTCGCGCGCGCCCACCCGAAAGTCCGCATCGAGGCGCGGGTGGTGCGCAATGCCGAACTTCTCGAGCGGGTCACCTCAGGCAAGCTCGATCTGGCGCTTGCCTGGAGCGACGGGACGCTGTCGGCGTATTGCGAGCGCATCGGCGAAGTGCCGATGTGCTGGATCGGCCCTGCCGAGGGACAGCCCGGCTGGCATGTGGCAAGCGGCGAGCCGATGCCGCTTGCGTCGCTGGAGGCGCCGTGCCTGTTGCGCAGTGCGGCGACCAGGGCGCTCGATGCGGCGGGAATCTCCTGGCGGCTCGCATTCGTCAGTCCCAGTCTAGGCGGCCTCTGGGCAGCGACGGCGGCCGGCCTCGGTTTGTCCATCCGCACGCCGATCGGCCTGCCGGTGAAGGTCCGGGCGCTCGCGCCAGAGGCAATCGGCCTGCCTGAGCTGCCGAAGCTCGGTCTGGTACTGCATCGAGCGGAAGCCGAGCTGCAACCGGCTGCGGCGCGGCTTGGCGAGCTCGTTCTACAGTCCGTGCATGGCATGCTGCACGGGAGGGCAGGCTGAGATCTCGGATTAACCCCTTGATCGCAGGGTTTTGGCCGATCACGAAGCCGGCCGATAGCTCAGCCGAAGCGTTCCAACGCCATGGCGAAGATGTCGGCATCGACATTGCCGCCGGAGGTGACGGCGACGACTGTATCGCTTTCCAGCGCCTCACCATGGAAAAGAGCGGCAGCCAGCGCCACGGCGCCGCCCGGCTCAACGACGATCTTCAATCTGACGAAGGCGAGCGCCATGGCGCGGAGCGCCTCCTCGTCGGTGACGACGATGCCGGCGCCGGCGAGGCGCTTCAAGATCGGGAAGGTGATCTTGCCCGGCTCCGGTGTGACGATCGCATCGCAGATCGAACCCGACATCGCGGCATTGCGTTCGATCCTGCCGGAGGCGAGCGATCGGGTGGTGTCGTCGAAATTCTCCGGCTCGCAGGGACGGACGCGAAAGCCGGGGGCGCTGGCCTCGAGGGCGAGCGCGATGCCTGACGTCAGTCCGCCGCCGCCGCAGGGAACGAGCACCTCGGCTTCCGTCACACCTTCTTCTTCCGCCTGTTCGGAGATTTCGAGGCCAGTCGTGCCCTGGCCGGCGATGACAAGCGGTTCGTCGAAAGGCTTGATCAGCGTCAGGCCGCGATCGGCGGAGAGCCGCGCGCCGATTTCATCGCGATCCTCGTTGGCGCGGTCGTAGAGCACGACTTCGGCACCGAAGGCGCGGGTGTTGGCGATCTTCAGCTTCGGCGCATCGCTCGGCATGATGATGACGGCGGGCACGCCGTGCAGCTTGGCGGCAAGGGCGACGCCCTGCGCATGGTTGCCCGAGGAGAAGGCGATGACGCCGCGCGTGCGTACGGCCGGGTCAAGGCCGGAAACCGCAGACCAGCCGCCGCGAAACTTGAAGGAACCCGAATGCTGCAGGCATTCCGCCTTCACGAACAGCCGCCGGCCGGCGATCTCGTTCAGGAAGGGGGAGGAGAGAAGCGGCGTGCGGCGCGCGCGACCGCGCAGTCGAGCGCGGGCGGCAACAATCATTTCAATGCTGACCATTCGGGAATCGTCCTGCTTGCGGGAGTCGCTCATGCATAAGACGGGGCAAACGGTTTGTGAACGGTGACTTTGTCACCGTGACATGAATGACCATTGCGCCTATGCCCGGCGGCTCGCCGACCGTCAATAGCCGCCTGCTGAGCCTTCCGTCGCGCGGGCGTCCATGGCGCCGTTGTAACGAGCGCCGCTGCCTTTTTCGATGGCGGCAAGGCTTTTGCCGCCGACGAGGATACCAGCGGCCTGGCCCCAGAGCGGGGCGTCGTTGCCGCCGTCGAAGCTATAGCCCATTGCGGCAAGCGTCTTTTCCGTATCCGGTGAAAGCGCATAGGGCTCGAGATAGACCTTGTCGGGCTGCCATTGGTGATGGAAACGTGGCGCGTTGACAGCCTGGCTGATATCCATGCCGAAATCGACGACATTCAAAATCGCCTCCAACGTGATGGTGATGATGCGCGAGCCGCCGGGGCTGCCGATCACCATGAAGGGCTTGCCGTCACGGGTGACGATCGTCGGGCTCATCGAGGAGAGCGGCGTCTTCTTCGGGGCGATGGCATTGGCTTCGCCCTGAACGAGACCATAAAGGTTCGGCACACCCGGCTTTGAGGTAAAATCGTCCATCTCGTTGTTGAGCAGAACGCCGGTTCCGGGCGCGACGACGGCCGCGCCGAAGGAGCCGTTCAGCGTATAGGTGACGGCAACCGCATTGCCCTCGTCGTCAATGATCGAATAATGGGTCGTCTCGTTGCTTTCCTTGCCGCCGAGCGGTTTCAGGTTGGCCGAATTCCCGGCCCTGTAGGAATCGATCTTTGCTGCGATCTCCTTGGCGTAGCTCTTGTCGAGCATTTTCTCGACCGGGTTCTCGACGAAATCGGGATCGCCGAGCGCCGCGTTGCGGTCGACATAGGCGTAGCGCATCGCCTCGACCATCACGTGCACGGTTTCAGCCGAGGCGTAGCCGAGATAGGAGAGCGGATAACCTTCGAGGACGTTGAGGATCTCGCAGATGATGACGCCGCCGGAGGAAGGTGGCGGTGAGGAGATGATGTCGTATCCGCGGTAATTGCACTCGATTGGCTTCAGTTCGCGCACGGTGTATTGCTCGAAATCCTCCTTGGCAAGGATACCGCCCTTGGCCTGGCTCGCTTTGACGATCGCCTCGGCGGGGGCGGCCTTGTAGAAGGCGTCGGGTCCTTTTTCCGAGATGGCTGCCAGAACCGCGGCGAGGTCGGGCTGCGCAAGCTTTTCGCCGGACGCATAGGGCTTGCCGTCCTGTTTCAGGAAAATCTTCGCCGCCGTCTCGTCCTTGGCAAGGCGCTTGGCGCCGCCGGCGAGAATCGCGGCATCGCCCTGTTCCAGCGTGTAGCCTTCCTTGGCGAAGCGGAGCGCCGGTGCGATCAGATCCTGGCGTGAGCGGGTGCCGTATTTCTCCCGCGCCGTCTCGAAGCCCTTGACCGAACCGGGAACGCCGACGGCGAGGTAGCCGTCAAGGCTGGCGCGCGGCACGATATCGCCCTTGCTATCGAGATACATGGTCTTTGTCGCGGCGAGCGGCGCGCGCTCGCGGAAATCGAGGAAGGTCTTGCTGCCGTCTTTCAGGCGAATGGTCATGAAGCCGCCGCCGCCGAGATTGCCGGCCGAGGGATAGACGACCGCCAGTGCATAACCGACGGCGACCGCCGCATCGACGGCGTTGCCGCCGCTCTTCAGCACCTCGACGCCGACATCGGTCGCCAGATGCTGGGCGGTGACGACCATCCCGTGTTCGGCTTCAACCGGTGCGGGCGACGCCGCGAAAGCCGTCGTCAGAGTTAGCGACAAGGCCGATATGACGGAGATCGTCCCGATATGCAGGCGGCCCATGATTTCCCCTCCTATGGACAACAACGGAAAGACATATGGGGCTGCTGCGGTCCGCGGCAATGCGAGGAGCAGGCTTTGTGCGAGGAAGCCGGCCGAATGTCCGACAGGGACACCGCCGGAGAGATCAAACGCCGTGGAGAGCGCCCGGCATCCGCGACGGCTGGATTTGGATCGCTTGATCGCGGTGAGAGGCGGCGAGCCGCTCTTCGGCACGGCGGGCGGCCGCCTGGAGGTCGCGGGGCTCGCCGGCGATCTTTTCCATGGCGGCGATAGCGACGTCGGTGGCCAGATAATCCGGCTTATGGCCGACGCCGCCGACCGTAACGAGTTCGGAACCTGGTATATCGCGGGCGAGGCCGCGCGAATGCAGGTGTTCCCAGACGATCTTGTCGCGGTCGCCCGTGATGATAACGGTCGGCGCGGTGATCTGCGAGTAGAGCGGCGACTGCTCCTTCACATAGGCGAGCAGTCTTTTGAAATCGGCGGCATTGTTGTGGAAGGTGCGCGGGCGCAGCACCAGCGACGGGCCGGTTTTTTCGATGTAGTCGGCAGGCCGTGGATTGGGACGGAAAACGTTCAATGTGCCGCGCTCCAGCCGGCTCAGTCCAAGCGGAACGACGATGGCGTGGTTGAAGAGCCAACCGATGACCGGCACGGTCGCCACGTGGTAATACCAGTCGATGCCGCCGGGCCACGGATGGGTGGCGGGTGCGAGGAAGAGCAGACCAGCGGTCTTATCCGGATGGCGCAGTCCGAAGGCGGCGGTGATCGCGCCTCCGAAGGAATGGCCAACAATGATCGCCTTCTCGATGCCGCGCTTTTCCATCAGTCGAGCGATTGCATCGGCCTGGCCCGAGGGTACGGCGTTCTCAGGGCCGCCGCGCTCGGAATAGCCGTGACCGGGACGATCGACGAACAGCATTTCCGCCCGGCCTTCGAGCGGGGCGCGAAAGGCGACGAACTGATCGAGCAGATTGCCGCTGGCGCCGTGAATGAAGACGAGCGCCGGCAGGTCCGCATTTTGGGGACGCTCGACATGGACGGCGTTCATGCGGTAGCCGCCGACATCCGTCAATTCACCGATATTCGGATAGGTCCGTTCGAATTGCCGCGCCTTATAAGAAGAGTAACCGATGGCGGCGGCGAGCGGGGCAAGAAGGGCGGAAACTTCGGCAAGCATGATCTTAACGGCGACAGTCGATGGATTTTGCGAGGGGCGGCGGTCGCGTCAAATTGCCCTCGACAGGTTCTAAAATTGCGCGCTCCGGCCGAAGGTCAAGCTTGATCGGCCGGCTTCAGGTGCGATTGCCGGCGAGTTTTTCCGCAAGCATGTTGACCTGCTCCTGCGCAGTGCGATCGGCGGGATAGATATCGAGGAACCGTTCCCAGGCCTTCAGGGTCAATTGATCGTTGCCGGAATTGCTGAGGATCGCGGCCATGCCGGAGAGCGCGCCGAAATGGCGCGGCTCGATATCCAGCACATGCTCGATGTCGGACATCGACTTGCGGTAATTGCCCATGACGAAATTCAGCGTGGCGCGGCGATTCCAGCTCTCGGCATAATCGGGCTTGAGGGCAATCGCCTCGTCGAGGAAATCGAGAGCGGCGGGATTGCGCTTTTCCTCAATCGCCTTGTCGGCCCATTGCATCAGTAGGTTCACGGTCGCGCTGCCGGAATCATTCCATTCCAGACGAATTTCGTTGGCAATGCTGCTGGCCTTGTCAGGATCACGCTCGCGCTTCAGCTGGCTGAAGAGCTGGTCGAGACGCTGCTTCGGCGAACTATTGGCATCCCTCCGCTCGACAATGAAGTTGTTTTCCGCCGCGGTGGCCGGGAACGGGGAGGTGGAGAGGATGAAGGCGAGCGGCAGCACCGCTGACGTCAAAGCAAAAAAGCGCATGGCGGACATATTAGCCCGCCAGCGCCGAAGATCAAACAAATTAGACGTGATCACCGCAGCGACCCACCGGATGTCCGTCGGCGCAATCTGCGCGGCGCACAATCCGGATTCGCGCAATCAGCCCTGACGAGCCTTGTAGCGCGGGTTCAGCTTGTTGATGATGTAGATGCGGCCCTTGCGACGAACCAGACGGTTGTCACGGTGACGAGCCTTGAGCGACTTGAGCGAATTCTTGATCTTCATTTTTCTGATCCGCGATCTCTATGGGGGAATTCACATTCGCCCGTAACTTTAACAATCAAAAGCGCGCCGTCGGGGCGCGCTCTTTAGGTGGGGGTGCAGATACCTCGTCACCTCCAGCGTGTCAACCACGTGACGGTGTTTTTCCCAAGCCGCAGGACCGTTTCTCACCGCGAAACCGGCAATTTCGGCGCCAATGTCGTGACATGACCCATCTTGCGGCCGGGGCGCCACTCGCTCTTGCCATAGAGGTGAACCAGCGTGTCGGGACGTTGCAGCCAGTCGCGGACGGCAAGGATATCGTCACCGACCAAATTCTGCATGACGCAGTCGGAGTGGCGCTCGCCATTGCCGAGCGGCAGGCCGGCGACAGCGCGGATATGTTGCTCGAACTGGCTGACGACGCAGGCGGCTTCCGTCCAATGACCGGAATTGTGGACGCGCGGCGCCATCTCGTTGGCGATCAGGCCGCCATCGGCAAGCACGAAGAATTCGATGCCGATCACGCCGACATAGTTCAACGCGGCGAGAATCTTTTCGGCCGATCGACGAGCGGCCTCCGCTGTCGTCGCCGAGATTGCGGCCGGAACGGTCGAGGTATGGAGGATGCCGTTGCGGTGGACATTCTCGGCGGGATCGAAGCAGACGACCGTCCCATCCGCGGCACGCGCGGCGATGATCGAGACCTCGCGCTCGAAGGCGACGAAGCTTTCGAGGATGAGCGGCACGGCCCCGAGCGCGGCATAGGCACCGTCAGGATTGTCGGCGGGCGAGCGGAAAACCTTCTGCCCCTTGCCGTCATAACCGAGGCGGCGGGTCTTCAGCACGCCCTGGCCGTCGAAATCTTTCAGCGCGGTTTCGAGATCTGCCTGGCTGTCGACCGCATGAAAGCGAGCGGTTGAGATGCCGCAGCCGTTGAGGAAGCGTTTTTCGACGAGCCGATCCTGGGCGGCCTCAAGCGCCTTGGCAGGCGGATAGACGGCGATGCTTGCCGAGAGCGCTTCGGCGGCTGCGACGGGCACGTTTTCGAATTCGTAGGTGACGACGTCGCAGGCGTCTGCCAGTTCGGCCAGTGCCGCCGGATCGTCATAGGCGGCAACGATCTGCCGGTTCGCCAGTTGGGCGGCGGGGCAGTCGAGCTGCGGCTCGAGGATGACAGTGCGGAAATTCAATCTGGCGGCGGCGATGGCCAGCATGCGGCCGAGCTGGCCGCCGCCGACTATGCCGATTGTTCCTATGGTCATTGGTTGTCCATTGGATATTCGGCGACGGCAGCACTCTGGCGCTCGCGCCATTCGTCGAGCCTGTCGGCAATCTCTTCGTCGGAAAGGGCCAGCACGGCGGCGGCGAGAAGAGCGGCGTTGACCGCACCCGCCTTGCCTATGGCGAGGGTCCCAACCGGAATGCCGGCCGGCATCTGCACGATGGAAAGAAGGCTGTCCTGGCCGGACATGGTCTTCGACTGGACCGGCACGCCGAAGACCGGCAACGGCGTCATCGATGCGGTCATGCCCGGCAGATGCGCCGCACCGCCAGCACCGGCGATGATGACCTTGAAGCCTTCCGCACGGGCGCCCTTGGCGAAATTCATCATGCGCTCGGGCGTACGATGCGCTGAGATGATGCGCGCATCATAAGCGATTTCCAGCGCTTCCAGCGTGTCGGCCGCGTTCTTCATGGTCTCCCAATCGGATTGGCTGCCCATGATGATGGCGACGAGTGGTCTATCTGTCATCCTGCGGCGGTTCCTTTCAGGCAATGATGTCGGGAACGATCTGGTCTTCCAGCTTGGAGAGCTTGTCCTTGATGACGAGCTTTTTCTTCTTCATGCGCTGGATTCGCAGAGCGTCGCATCCGGTCTCGATCATGGCGTTGATCGCAGCGTCGAAATCCTCGTGCTCCTGGCGCAGACGCGCCACCATGAGCCTGATTTCCGCCTGTTCCTGATCGGCCATATGCATTCCCCGTTATCGTCCTCGGACCTTGTCCGATCTGCCGATGATTTCCGCAAGCTCCTATCACCAAATACGGGTAACGGCTAGTTAGTCGTGATCATGAATTTGCCATCGCATCTTCATCTTTTGGCCTTCGACAAGCCTTCAAAAATATGTCACAGTCCGCCCGTTGACACCTTGATCCCCGACGACGATGGTCGGGGAGGGTAAGAGGAAGGAAGGGTCAAATGACAGTTGAAGCTCATCTTGAATCACTCCAGAAAAAGCATGTTGCTCTCGAGGAGGAGTTGCATGCACTCAGAACAGCTCCTTCTATCTCCGATACAGAAATTGCCGAATGCAAGCGCCGCAAGCTGCGCATCAAGGACGAGATTCAGCGTCTCAAGTCATCCGTCCATTAATCTTCCCAAGGGTCGCCGGGCGATCATCTTGCGCAAGAGGTAAATCCATCCATTCCGCCTAAAATTTGCAAGAACCGGTGATCACACCAGAATTGCGCCAGCCCGATGCTTGTGACGTCGCGGCTGGCGCGTTTGCGTCTGCTTGCAGCAAAAGGGCGTTTTCATGATGCGTCAGGGGTGTGATCGGAGGCGCGGTCAGGCCCAGAACTGATCCAGCCACAGATTGAGCTTGTCAAAGCCGCGGTTGTTGACCGCGTAGATGCGTTTCGTACCTTCCGAGGTCACGGAGACAAGATTGCTGTCGAGCAGTGCCTTCAGGTGCTGCGAGACAGCGGGCCGACTGATCGGCAGGCCCTCGGCAAGCTCGTTGACCGTGCGCGGCGCGCGCCGCAATTCCTCCAGCAGAAAGCGCCGGTTCGGGTCGGCAATCGCAGAGAAGGGGTCCGTGTTCGACATGGCAGAAACGCTACGTCAAACCGGCCGTTGCAGCAAGGAAATTGTGCATTGCAGCGTACTGCCGCCCTTACCAGCCGAGGCCCTCGCGTATGATCAGAAAGGCCGCGATCAGCGCCATCGCATACATGAAAGGATAAAAGATCTGCGGCTTCATGCGGCGCACGCACCAGGCCCCGGCAAGGGTGGCGAGCGGCGCGAAAGGCAAGAGCGTGGCGGAGGTCGCAAGGTTCTGCGTGTCGAGCTGGCCGAGGGCAAAGTAGGGAATGAGCTTGATGGCGTTGAGGATTGCGAAGAAGCGCACGCTGGTGCCGGTATATTCGCGCGGCTCCAGTTTGAGCGGCAGGGCATAGATCTGAAACGGCGCGCCGCCGGCATGGGCGACGAAGCTGCCATATCCGGAAAACGTTCCCCAGAGGGCGGCAGCGACCGGCCGCTGTCCGTGCGGCGGGATCGTCTTGCTGGCGCCGGGGCCGAAATTGTTCCAGAAATAGCGCAGGCAGAAGAGGATCGTCACCGCGCCGATGACGACGCGCAGGACATTGCCGGGAACAAGCGCCGAGGTCGCCCAGCCGAGGGCAATGCCGAGAATTGCGCCCGGCAGCATGATCTTCAGCGTCGCCCAATCGCCATGCCTGCGCCAGATGACAAGCGAGATCATGTCCATGAAGACCAGGATCGGCAGCAGGATTGCCGCCGCCTCGAGCGGCGAGACGACCAGGGCGAGAAAGGGCAGGCCGATCAGCGACAAAGCGTCGCCCATGCCGCCTTTTGCGAGACCAACAAGCAGAACCGCGGGCACGGCGGCGTAGTAGAATGACAAGTCCTGCGGCATGCTTTCGACGTCCTCCTCTTGCAAGCCTCCTCTAACGGAACTACTCACACAAAACGAGTGCGGATCCGTCTTTTCGAGAAGGGAATTCGCAGGAAACGGAAAGACCTCATGACCGAACCCGAAAACCGCTGCCGCCTGGTGCTCATCGTCCCTGATATTGCCGACGCCGATGAACAGGCAAGGATCGTCACCGATGCGCTGAAGGGCGGCGATGTCGCCTCCGTCATCGTGCCGCAATACGGGCTCGACGACGGCGCCTTCCAGAAACATGCCGAAAAGCTGGTGCCGGTGATTCAGGATGCGGGGGCCGCCGCGCTAATTGCAGGCGACAGCCGCGTGGCGGGACGGGCGAAGGCCGATGGCCTGCATATAACCAGCAACGCGCAGGCACTGTCGGAGGCGATCGACAAACACGCTCCGAAGCTGATCGTCGGCGGCGGCAATGCCAGCGACCGGCACAATGCGCTGGAGATCGGCGAAGTCAGGCCGGATTATATCTTCTTCGGCAAGCTTGATGGGGATATCAAGCCGGAGGCGCATCCCAAGAACCTCGCGCTCGGCGAATGGTGGGCCTCAATGATCGAAATCCCCTGCATCGTCATGGGCGGCACCGATCCCGTGTCGGCTCTTGCCGTTGCCGAGACCGGAGCAGAGTTCGTGGCGCTGCGGCTGGCGGTGTTCGGGGAGCCCGGCCGAGCGCCATCCATCGTTGCCGAGATCAATGCTCTGCTTGACGAAAAAGCGCCACGGTTTGAGGATTGAAATCCCGCTCATGCCGATCCTGCCCGCCCGCCCTTTGAAATATCTGCTTGCCAGCATAGTCGCCCTCACTGCGGGCGGGTCTGATATCGCCGTGGCGCAGGCACCGGACAGCGTCATCAGCCAGCCCGGCGCTGCGCCGGCGTCAAGCTTTCGTACCGACCGGCACACCAACGGGGATGTGAAGCCCTCGGACGGTGTCGGCGTTTTTGATCGCATGGGCGCGAAGCTGCCCGACCTCCCGCCCGAGAAAGATTACAAAGGTCCGATCGACGAGGCGTACGGCGCCTATCAGCGCGGCTATTATCTGGCGGCGATGGACAAGGCGCTGCCGCGCGCGCAGCTCGGCGATCCGGCGGCGCAGACGCTGATCGGCGAAATCCTCTCGCAAGGCCTCGGCGTCAAGAAGGACGTGAAAGGCGCTGCCTTCTGGTACGGCAAGGCGGCCGAAGGCGGCGATCCTGCGGCGATGTTCAAATATGCGCTCATGCTGATGGAAGGCCAAGGTGTGCCGCGCGACAAGGTCAAAGCCGACGACTATATGCGCAAGGCGGCCGAAGCCGGCAATCCTTCGGCCGAATTCAACTGGGCGCAGATTGTTGTCGCCGACAATCCCGGCGAAAAGGGGCTGAAGCTCGCGCTACCGTTTTACGAGAAATCGGCCGAGCAGGGCATTGCGGATTCGCAATATGCCGTGGCGCAGATCTATGCGACGCTGAAGGATCTGCCGGAGGAAAAGAAGCAGCTCGCCCGCGAGTGGATGGCGCGCGCCGCGCGCGCCGGCTTCGACACAGCCGAGCTCGATCTCGGCATCTGGCTCGTCAACGGCGTCGGTGGTCCCAGGGATTACGTCAAGGGTTTCGAATGGCTGAAACTTGCCGCCAATGGCGGCAATGTCGTTGCCCAGAACAAGCTTGCGCATCTCTACATCAACGCCATCGGCACGCCGCCGAATCCGATCGAGGCGGCGAAGTGGTATGTGCTGTCGCGCCGTGCCGGGCTTGCCGATCCGGCGCTGGAAGATTTTTATCTCGGGATCGAGGACGATCAACAGAAGGCGGCGATCGATGCCGCCAACAAATTCCGGCGGCGATAGCCGCCGCGTGTTTCATTCTCTAAAGCATGTCGTGATCCTTCAGATTCGCTTATCATGCTCTCGGTCTTTGGTTTTCCGCATGTCTTTATCGCAAACCGCTGCACAGTTTTGCGAGACATGCGCTAGAAAAGCGCGTCGGCGAAAAGATCCACGTCATTTTCGGTTTTGGCGGTCTCGGCGGGCGCTGTAATGTTTTCATTGCTTGCCGGGATGATGTCGCGATGAATGTTTCGCTCCTGGACCATCGTGTAGAGCTTGAAGATCTTGCGGTCGAGCGGTGCGATGGCCTCCGCGAGATCAGAAATATCGGCGACATCGATGCCGGCGACGCCTTTGAGCACATCGGCGCAGCGGGCAAGGACATCGCCGAGTTCGTGCTGGAAGTCGAGCTTGCCGATCAGCAGGCCGATCTTGGCGGCAACCTCGCGGCCGTTTTCGGCGAGCACCTTCAGCTCGTTTTCCATGACATTGGCCGCGGAACGGATGTTGCCGACAGCCGAGGTCAGGCTCTCGTCCAGTCCGCCGGCCGCAGCGTCCGTGGCGGGAGCCACGCGCCCGGCAGCGGCTTCGAGCGCCGGCAGGCCGTTGACGATGGCGTCGGCGGATTCATCGAGCTTGCCGGCGAAGATGCGCAGCTCGGCGGTGACGACATTGATCGACTTGCCTTCCTCGCCAAGCCGGCTGCAGCGCAGATTGGTGTTCAGAGCCATGTAATGGATGTCGGTCCTGACAACGCGGATGTTGACGATGGCTTCGGAAAGCTTGGCGGCCGTGCCGATCGTCGAATGGCTTACCTGGTCAGCCTGCCGGCTTGCCGTGTCAACCTGTTTGACGATCTCGTGGGCGGCGGAAACGCTGGATTCCAGCGCGCGCATGAAATTGCCGCCGGCTTCGCCGCTTTCGGTGCCCATTTGATCGCGCAGTTTGAGGATTTCCCGCATGTCGTGGTCGAAACTCGCAATCGTCTTGACGACGTTTTCCGAATCCCGCTGGAAATTGATCCACATGTCGTTGATCTGCGCCGCGGTCAGATGGTGAACGACATTCTGAAGACGCTGGCGCGCACCGGCGTCGAGCCTGGCGCCATCTTCGCCCGCGAGGAAATCTTCAAGCATCGAAAAGGTTGCCTGTACATGTTCGATGCGCTGACGGGTGATGTCGCCGATCTGCAGGGCCGATAGAGTCGAGCTGACCTTGCTCTGGACGCCGCGTGCGATCGCGCCGACCTCGCGGGCGAGGACACCGAGGTTTTTGCGGTGTTCGGCGATCTTGGCGGCATCGTCGCGCAGGGCTCCGGCGACGGCCGGAACGGTATCGGCGTAACTCCTGGAAACGTTGGCTCCGAAGGAGGCGGCGAACTTGACCTCTTTCTCAAGGCTGTCGAGATGGGCGGCGAAACGATTGACCTCATCGGTGCCCGAATAGATTCGCTCCAGAATCTCCTGAGCAAAGCCGGCGAATTCGGCGAGGCCGGCGCCAGTGATCTTGACAGTCACGGCAAAGGTTCTGAGATAGCGCATCGTCTCCTGCATGTCGGCGACGTGTTTGCGCAGATCCCTGCCGGTGTGCGCCAGCGAGATGAGCGCCTGCTGGCGATTTTCTTCGGTGACCGGCAATGCAGTCAGGATTTCCACGGTGGCGCGGAGATCGGCGCCGGTATCGCTCGCCTCCTTGTCATCGAGTACCTTGGCGACACTTTCGAGCGAGTTCAGCAGACGGTTGAGGACATCCATCACCGACAGCAGCACCGCTCCGCCCTCGAGAAATCGCTCCTCGACTTGGCTGCGGGCGGATTCCAGGATCTGACTGATCTCCCGCCCCGATGTGTAGGCTGCAGCGTTGGATGTTACCAGAGCGTGTGCCACATTTATTACCTTTTCTTAAAACGCAGGCCATTTGACTCTATTTCTACGGGCAGGATGGAAATGTCCGGTAAACGCCCCAGACTCGCCTGCGTTGTGATTAATGAAAGGTGTGAGACGAGGCGGCCGGTGCACCGCATGCCGAAAGAGATCATTTAAGGTTCTGTTTTTACTTAATTTATCTCTAAACATTGAGAGAGCGGTACAACTTATCCTGGATAAGAATTGGGAGTCGCGGACCGCGTTGTACGTCGGTTTTATACAACCCCTGTTTACGCTGCATTAACGCTGTCGTGAGAGTCCTCTTAGGGTCACAAGTATTTCTCGGGCCCAGGAGGCTGCATTGGATACTCAGAGCCAATATTGTGAATCTATAAATTTACCGGGCGTGCTAAGCATCCGCCATGTGGCCGAGCTACATTCGAAGCTTAGTGACGAGTTTAACAGTAAAGACGACATTGTCGTTAGCGTTATCGCTGATGCTGAAGCTGACCTCAGTTTCATACAGCTTATCGAGGCCGCGCGTCGCCAAGCAAAGTCTGACGGAAAGACGTTCAGGCTTTTTTCTCCCGCCAGCGGCTCAGTGCTGAACGTACTTGAGCGTGCCGGTTTCATCGAATCCTTCGATCAAGAAGACTTAAAGTTCTGGTTGCATAAAGAGGTGACATTATGAGTGCCAACATTCTGACGGTAGACGATTCCGCTAGCATCCGTCTGACAACAAAGGTCACCCTGACCAATGCCGGTTACAGCGTCACCGAAGCGGTGAACGGGGCTGAAGGTCTTATGGCGGCCAAGGCCAGCAGCTTCGATCTGATCGTAACCGATCTCAACATGCCTGTTATGGACGGGCTGACGATGATCGAAGAACTGCGCAAGCTGCCGGCGCAGGCCGGTGTTCCGATTATCTTTCTAACGACGGAATCTGACGCCGATCTCAAGGCACGTGCCAAGGCCGCCGGCGCGACCGGCTGGCTGACCAAGCCGTTCGACCCGGAAAGTCTCGTGAAGATCGTGAAGAAGGTCCTCGGCAGATGAGTACGCTCGACCCCGTCGCCGTATTCCGCATGGAGGCTGCCGAATGCCTCGAAGCGATCGAGGCCGGTCTTCTCGACCTCACTCACCAACTCGACAATAAGGATCTCGTCGATGCGGTATTCCGCGGGCTTCATACGCTCAAGGGATCGGGCGCGATGTTCGGTTTCGAGGCGCTGGCGGCCTTCACCCACCATTGTGAAACCGCTTTCGACCGCGTCCGAAAAGGCGAGGTCGCGGCGACCAGCGAGCTTGTCGCCGCCGTTCTCGCCGCCCAGGACCATATGCGTGCCCTCGTCGACCAGCCCGACGCCGATTACGGCGATACCGGGCATAAGCTTCTGGCACAACTGCAGTCCGCGGTCGGCGCCAAGGCTGCGGCACCCGCCACAGCGACAGCCGCCGTCGCAGCGCCCGTGCAAGGAGCGTCGGCGAACAAGACGAAGAACAGCTGGCGCATCCGATTCAGCCTGCCGGCCAATGCGATGGCCAACGGCACCAATCCGCTCGGTCTGCTGGACGAACTGCGCGATCTCGGCGAATGTACCGTACGCGCCGACACGTCGGCCATTCCGCCTCTCGACGAGCTCACTTCGACGGAACTCTACATTTCCTGGGATGTGACGCTGATGAGCGAACAGGACCGTTCGGCGATCGACGATGTCTTCATCTTCGTGCTCGACGACATGGAACTCAGCGTCGAGGAGATCGGCAGTGCAGCAGCGGCAACGGCCGCTCCGGCTGTAGCAAGGCCGGCGCCTGCCGCTGCCGCCTCAGTATCGCCACCACCTGTCCCGGCGGCTGGTGTGCCGGAATTCCGTCCCGTCGAAGCGGTTCCCGTCAGGCGTGAGGCGCCCGCTGCCGTCAGCCAGGCGAAGGCTGCCGAGAACGTGCGCGTCCCGGCAGAGCGCTTGGACGAACTGATGGACCGTGTCGGTGAGCTCGTGATCGCGCAATCGCGCCTCAGCCAGCTCGCCAGCGCCAGCACCGATATCGCATTGCGCTCCGTCTCGGAAGAAATCGAACGTCTGTCCGGCGAATTGCGCGACACGATGATGGTGCTGCGCATGGTGCCCGTTGCGACCCTCTTCTCCCGCTTCCGCCGCCTTGTGCACGATCTTGCCCGCGAGACCGGCAAGGTGATCGAGCTGGTGATGGAGGGCGAGAGCACCGAGGTCGACAAAACGGTGATCGAGCGGCTGGCCGATCCGCTGGTGCACCTGGTGCGCAACTCGATCGATCACGGCCTCGAAGTACCCGCCGACCGCCTTGCGGCCGGCAAGGCCAAGGCCGGCACGATCACGCTTTCGGCCCGTCAGGCCGGTGGCGAGGTGATCATCTCGATCAAGGACGACGGCCGCGGAATCAACCGTGAACGGGTCCGCGCCAAGGCGGAATCCTCCGGCCTCATCCATCCGGGCCAACCGCTTTCGGACCCCGAGCTCTTGCAACTGATCTTTGCTCCCGGCTTTTCGACGGCCACCGCGATCACCAATCTGTCCGGCCGCGGCGTCGGCATGGACGTGGTCAAGAAGACGGTTGAAGAGCTTCGCGGCGCAATCGATATCGTCAGTGTGCCCGGACAGGGTTCGGAAGTGTCGCTGCGCATTCCGCTGACGCTTGCCATTATCGACGGCCTGCTGGTGCGTGTCGGCTCGGGCCGTTACGTCATCCCGCTTTCGGCCGTCGAGGAATGCCTCGAACTGTCGCTCGAGGAGGATCTGCGCTCGCGCGGCCGTAGCTTCATCTCGTTGCGCGACAGCCTGGTGCCGTTCCTACGCCTACGCGATCTTTTCCGCACCGGCACGAAACCCGATGTGCACCAGAAGGTCGTGGTCATCTCGACCGGAACCGAGCGCGTCGGCCTCGTCGTCGACCAGATCATCGGCGACCACCAGACGGTCATCAAGTCGATGTCGAAACTGCACAATGACGTGGCGACCTTTTCGGGCGCCACCATTCTCGGCGACGGCAGCGTCGCACTCATTCTCGACGTCGGGCACCTGGTTGCCGCGGGTCAGCAACAGGAGGCGCAATTGCGGGTAGCAGGATGAGTGCAACAGCAGCAGCCGAACGTTTCGACAATCATTGGAGCTATGCCGAGGAAGTCGAGGTCCTGACATTCGATCTCAACGGCGAGACCTTCGCGCTGGAAGCGGTCATCGTCCAGGAAATCCTGGACCTGCTTCCGGAGACCGCGGTGCCGGGCAGTCAGCCCTTCGTCGCCAGCGTCATCAACTTCCGCGGCAAGGTCATACCGCTCGCCGACCTGCGTCTCGCCTTCGGGATGGAGGCGGAGGAGGCAACGATCGATAGCCGTTTCATCGTCATCGAGATCGATCTCCAGGGCGAGCCGACGCTCGTCGGCCTCAGAACCGATAAAGTGAACGAGGTGACGACGCTCGCAAAAAACGCGAGCGAGGCGCCGCCGAGCGTCGGGATGCGCTGGCGCGCCGACTACATCAACTGCCTGGTGAAGAGGGGCGGAGAGTTCATCATTCTCCCGAATCTGCAGGCGATTTTTTCATCCAGGCATGATGCGGCGGGAGCCGGCAATTGACGCAGATGGATTCAACTTGGGGTTAAACCGATGCGACTGACAATCAAGACGAAGCTGGTGACCGCGTTCACCTTCATCATCCTCATGCTCTTGGGCACCGCCGCTTACGGTATCTTCAGCCTCGGGTCGCTGAATGATACGATTGGCAATCTCCTCGCCGGCCCGGCAGCCCGCCTCGATCTTGCGCAGCAGATCAACATCGCGCAGCTCGAAGCGATCCGCCAGCAGAAGAACCTGCTTAATGCCCGTGGCGCCGATGAAGCGGCCGCGGCGATCGACAAGGGCAATCAGGCCCGCAAGGACTTCAGTGATGCCTTCAATCAAGCGTTGGCGCTTGCCACGGAGGAAGGCAAGGCGCGTTGGGCTCGTATTGCCGAGTTTTCGAAGTCCTTCAACGCAGCTGACGACCAGATCCGTGACTCCGTGAAGACCGGCAACGTGGAAGGTGCAAACACCGTCTCGATCACGACCGCGCGCGCTGCCGCCAACGGGATCGACTCGACGCTCGCCGAAATTCTGGCGCTTGAGAAGCAGCGCATGAAGGCCGCCGACGCCGGTGCCGACGCGCAGTATGAGACGACACGCACGACGATGGTCGCCGTCGCTGCCGTGGCACTACTGATTGCCGCGATAACCGCCTTCTGGATCGCCAGCACGATCAGCAAGGGCCTCAGCCGCGCCAACACCGTGGTTCGCGAAGTGTCTGAAGGCGACCTGACGAAAATGGCCGATATTACGAGCCATGACGAAATCGGCGAGCTTCTGGGTAATGTCAACGTCATGATCGAACGCCTGCGGGGCGTCGTCGCCGACGCGATCTCGGCCGCCGAGAACGTCTCGTCCGGCAGCCAGCAGCTTTCGGCAAGTTCCGAACAGGTGTCGCAGGGCGCGAGCGAACAGGCGGCTTCTGCCGAAGAGGCGTCCGCCTCAATGGAAGAGATGGCCGCCAATATCAAGCAGAACGCCGACAATGCCGCCCAGACGGAGAAGATCGCCCGTCAATCCGCCAAGGATGCGGAAGCCAGCGGCGAAGCGGTAACCCGTGCTGTCGACGCCATGCGCACGATTGCCGAGAAGATCGGCATCGTGCAGGAAATCGCCCGTCAGACCGATCTCCTGGCCCTCAATGCCGCCGTCGAAGCGGCACGCGCCGGCGAACACGGCAAGGGTTTTGCGGTCGTGGCCTCGGAAGTGCGCAAACTTGCCGAGCGTAGCCAGTCGGCAGCAGCCGAAATCAGCTCGATGTCGAGCGATACCGTCAAGGCCGCCGCCGATGCCGGTGAGATGCTCGGCCGCCTGGTGCCCGACATCCGCAAGACGGCGGAACTCGTTTCCGAGATCAGCGCCGCCTGCCGCGAGCAGGATATCGGCGCCTCTCAGATCAATGAGGCGATCCAGCAGCTCGACAAGGTGACGCAGCAGAATGCCGGCGCCTCGGAGCAGATGTCGGCAACGTCCGAGGAACTCGCCGCTCAGGCGGAAGAATTGCAGACGTCGATCGCCTTCTTCAAGGTCGATACGACGGGCAGCACGCGGCCCGGCGCCCAGAAGATGCCGTCGAAAGGCCCAACCAAGGTGGCCAAGGCCCCGGCCCGCAAGCCTGCACAGCAGGCCCAAAGCCAGGGCCGCGGTCAGACGGTTTCGGCTCAGCAGCAGCGTCTCAAAGGCTTTGCTCTCGATATGTCGATGGGCGGTCCGGACGCCAGTGACGATGATTTTCGGGAAAGCGCGTAGGCGTTCCTGGGGACGCGCATAGCGTTCCCGGCGAGGCACCTGAGCGCCTTCGCCCTCATCGGATATCTCGGGCCACTCCCGTGGCCCGAGGTGGAAATATCCCCAACGCGTGTAGGCGTTGGCGCTGCGACCGATCGATGTCCGGCTGCCGGGAAGTGAATGCAGTCGCTTTCCCTCTTTCAGACACATCACTCTGAAGTTCGGCGTTCCCAGACCGGAACGTCTCTCTATCCAATCGTTTTGGCGCATAAAACGGGGTATCACATGCGTTTCACTATCAAACTGAAATTGGGTCTCGCTTTCGGGATCATGACGCTGCTGCTGATCGGCATTGCAGTTTATGGAAGCTTTAGCCTCGGCACATTGAACGAGGCGAGCGGCAACATGATCGACGGCCCGATGCGCCGGCTGGAACTGGCGCTGAACGCCAACATCGCCGAAGTCAACGCCATTCGGGCTCAGAAGAACGCGCTGCTTTCCACCGATCCGGACACGGCCGCCGGCTTCTACAAAGAGGCCGACCAGAACCTGCAGGCCATGTTCGACGCTGTCGACGCCGGCTTGGCCATCGCCTCTCCGGAAGGCAAGCCGCATTGGGAGAAGCTGCGGAGCGTTGGCGGGAAATTCCGCGAGAAGTCCGCCGAGCTGCAGCAACTCGATGCCAGGGGTGATAAGGCATCCGCGCTCGCGCTTTCACTTGGCGATCTCCGGGCGATGACCGGGGACATGGGCGATGCGATTGCCGCCCTCACGGAGATCCAGCGCAAAGGCATGCAAGCGACCGATCAGTCGAACAGCGATCTTTACAATTCGACCAAGCTCATCCTCACCACAGCATCCGGAATCGCCGTGCTTGTGGCCCTCGGCGCCGCATTGTGGATCACGCTCGGCATCAACAATGGTCTGAGAAAGATCACGAGCGTCGCAAACGCCGTGGCAATCGGCGATCTCAATCAGAAAGTCGACGTCAGGACCAATGACGAGATCAAGGACCTCATCGATACGGTCAACACCATGACCGCCAATCTGCGATCGACCGCCGCCCTTGCCGACCAGATCGCCATGGGCGATCTGACCACCGATGCCAAGCCTCTCTCGGACAAGGACGCGCTCGGGATTGCGATGCAGAGCATGATCGCCAATCTGAGGACCACGGCGGGGATTGCCAACCAGATCGCCAATGGCGATCTCACTGTGTCTCCGAAGCCGCTCTCCGACAAGGATGCACTGGGCCTTGCGCTGGAGCAGATGGTTGAGCGGTTGCGCGGCGTGGTCGCAGACGCGATTTCGGCCGCCGAAAATGTTTCGGCCGGCAGCCAGGAGCTTTCGGCAAGTTCCGAACAGGTGTCGCAAGGCGCCACCGAGCAGGCCGCGTCGGCCGAAGAGGCGTCGGCCTCGATGGAAGAGATGGCCTCGAACATCAAGCAGAATGCCGACAATGCCGCGCAGACGGAAAAGATCGCCCGGCAGTCTGCAAAGGATGCGGAAGCCAGCGGCGAGGCGGTGACGCGCGCCGTCGACGCCATGCGCACGATCGCCCAGAAGATCGGCATCGTGCAGGAAATCGCCCGTCAGACCGATCTGCTTGCCCTTAATGCGGCGGTGGAAGCAGCACGCGCCGGCGAACACGGCAAGGGTTTTGCGGTGGTGGCCTCGGAGGTGCGCAAGCTTGCCGAACGCAGCCAGTCGGCCGCCGCCGAAATCAGCGCCATGTCGAGCGATACCGTGACAGCCGCTCAGGAGGCCGGCGAAATGCTGGGCCGCCTGGTGCCCGACATCCGCAAGACGGCGGAACTCGTTTCCGAGATCAGTGCTGCCTGCCGTGAACAGGATATCGGTGCGGCCCAGATCAACGAGGCGATCCAGCAGCTCGACAAGGTCACGCAGCAGAACGCCGGCGCCTCCGAACAGATGTCTGCAACTTCAGAGGAGCTCGCCGCGCAGGCGGAAGAACTGCAGACGTCGATCGCCTTCTTCAAGGTCGATACGGCAGGCAACCGCCAGTCCCGCACGCCGGCCGTCAAGATGACGGTTCGGGGTGCAGCTCCCACCGCTGCGCGCAAGCCTGCGGCCAAGAAACCGGCTGCCGGCAGCGTGGCCGCCCAACAGGCTCGTGCGAAGGGGTTTGCTCTCGACATGTCGATGGGCGGACCAGATATTGCGGACGAAGAATTCCGCGAGAGCGCGTAGTGCTCTTCGGACACAGGACTGGGGCCGCGGCGACAGCGGCCCCAGCATCGAACCGGTGCATGGACGCACTTGGTCATGCCGGCTCTGCCGGCAACGCATGAAGCGTTTTCACGACGGCACTATGTGCGATTTCGCGGAATACCCGCTGCGGTACTAACGAGGGCTTGAAATGCGCTTCACAATCAAACTCAAACTAAGCTTGGTATTCGGTTTTATCGTTCTACTCACGTGCGGCATGGCGGGTCTTGCGATCTATACTCTTTCGGCGTTGAACAGTGAGATATCGATCATGGTCGCCGGTCCGGTCGCCAACCTGCGCGATTCGGGCGATCTTTCCGATGCCGTCATGCGCTCTATCCGCGCCGAAAAGGACGCGATCATCAATACGGATCCGGTCAAGATTACAGGCTATGTCGAGGAAATTGCGCAACAGCACGAAGTCATCAAGACACTGCAGGGCCGTCTCGCCGCCTCGAACGATGCGGAGATCAAGAAGGAGATGGCCAAGTTCGGTGATCTCTATAGTAAATGGACCACGTTGCAGGATCGCATCGCCGGTCTCGCCACCGAGAATACGACGGAATCAAATGCTCAAGCCGGCGTCATCTCAATGGGCGAAGGGCAGCAGGCGACGGCCCAGCTGCTCGGTATTCTCACCAAGCTGAACGACACCGTGACAGCCAATCTCGCGGAAACGGATGCGGCCACCAACGAGCAGTATGCCCAATCCCGTAATCTGCTTGTCATGATGACGGTGGGTTTGATCTTTGTCTCGTCGGCGGCCGCGATCTGGATCCTGCTTAACATCTCCCGCGGCCTCAAGCGCGCCGTCAACCTCGCCGACGCGGTCAGCATCGGGGATCTCGAGCAGAAGATAGAGCATAAGAGCAATGACGAAATCCGCGATCTCGTCGATTCGATGAGCAGGATGACGGCAAATCTGCGCAACACCGCGACGATCGCCAACCAGATTTCGAACGGCGACCTCATGGTATCCCCGAAGCCCCTTTCAGAGAAGGATACGCTCGGCATTGCGCTCGAACAGATGGTCGAGCGGCTGCGCGGCGTCGTCGCCGACGCGATCTCGGCAGCCGAGAACGTCTCGTCCGGCAGCCAGCAGCTTTCGGCAAGTTCCGAACAGGTGTCGCAGGGCGCGAGCGAACAGGCGGCTTCGGCCGAAGAGGCGTCGGCCTCGATGGAGGAGATGGCCGCCAATATCAAGCAGAACGCCGACAATGCCGCCCAAACGGAGAAGATCGCGCGGCAGTCGGCCAAGGACGCGGAAGCGAGCGGTGATGCGGTGACGCGTGCCGTGCAGGCGATGCGGACTATTGCCGAGAAGATCAGCATCGTTCAGGAAATCGCTCGTCAGACGGATCTTCTCGCTCTCAATGCCGCTGTGGAGGCGGCGCGTGCCGGCGAACACGGCAAGGGCTTTGCAGTGGTCGCGTCGGAAGTGCGCAAGCTTGCCGAACGCAGCCAGTCGGCCGCGGCCGAAATCAGCGCCATGTCGGGCGATACGGTCAAGGCCGCCCAAGAAGCCGGCGACATGCTCGGCCGCCTGGTGCCCGACATCCGCAAGACGGCGGAACTCGTTGCCGAAATCAGCGCGGCCTGCCGCGAGCAGGATGTCGGTGCGGCCCAGATCAACGAGGCGATCCAACAGCTCGACAAGGTGACTCAGCAGAATGCCGGCGCCTCCGAACAGATGTCGGCGACCTCGGAAGAACTTGCCTCCCAGGCGGAAGAACTGCAGACCTCGATTGCCTTCTTCAGGGTCGATACGGCAGGCAACCGCCTGTCACGCGCGCCGGCCGTCAAGATGACGGCCCGCAGCCCGGCTCCCAGCGCCGCCCGCAAACCGGCGATCAAGAAACCGGCGGCCGGCAGTGTCGCCGGCCAGCAGGCGCGGGTGAAAGGTTTCGCACTCGATCTCTCCATGGGCGGTCCCGATGATGGCGACGCCGAATTCAAGGAAAGTGCATGATCATGGCAACGACATCTCTGGAAGCGCAATTCGTGACCTTCAGCCTCGGTGAGGAAATTTTTGCCGTGCCGGTCGAGGTCGTGCGGGAAATCCTCGACTATGCGGAAGCGTTCAAGATTCCGAATGGTCCCGACTATCTGCTCGGCCTGCGCGACGTGCGTGGGCAGGGCGTGCCGACCATCGATCTTCGATTGAAGCTCGGCATGACGAAGACGGTGCCGACGCCACATACGCGGGTGCTCGTGCTCGACGTGCCGATGGAAAGCCGGCTGCTAACGCTCGGCCTCGTCGCCGACCGCGTCTTCGAAGTTACACCGTTCCGGCGTGACCAGATCGAGGCGGCGCCTGACATCGGTGTGCGCTGGCGCTCGGACTATATCGCCGGCGTCGTTCGCCGTGAAAAAGGCTTTGTCGTCATCATCGATCTCGCACGTCTCTTGTCGCGCGAGGATGCTTCTGCACTGCAATCGGCGGCATGATCGCGCGTCAACCCGGAGTAATGCGTTCCATGAGTATGGCAGCAGCGGTGGAAACCCAATTGCCGGGGGACCGGATCAGCAAGCGGAATTTCGAAAAGCTTGCCCGGTTCATCTACGACTATAGCGGCATCAAGATGCCGCCGACCAAGCTGACGATGCTCGAAGGGCGGCTGAGACGCCGCCTTCGTGCGACCAATCATTCGACCTTCGACGATTATTGCGACTTCCTGTTCAATCATGATGGGCTTGCCCAGGAAACCGTCTACCTGATCGACGTGGTGACGACCAACAAGACCGACTTCTTCCGGGAAGCCAAGCATTTCGATTACCTGCAGACCGTGGCGCTGCCGGCGATCGCCAATAGCGGGGTGCGCACCATTCGTACCTGGAGCTCGGCCTGTTCGACGGGGGCCGAACCCTATACGATGGCGATGGTGCTGGCTGAATTCGCGGAAGGCCGCAATGACGTTTCCTATAGCGTGCTTGCCACCGATCTTTCCACCGACGTGCTGCAGACGGCGCGCCGGGGCATCTATCCGGAAGACCTGATCGCACCCGTGCCGCGCGACCTGCAGCGCAAATATGTGCTGGTCGCCAAGCAGCCGGGCCGCAAGGAGGTGCGCATAAGCCCTAAACTGCGCAGCAGGGTGGGGTTTGCACGGATGAACCTGATGGACGACAAATATCCGGTCGGCGACTTGATGAACATCATCTTCTGCCGCAACGTGCTGATCTACTTCGACAAGCAGACGCAGGCGGGCGTGCTCAACCGCCTCTGCAATTGCCTGGCGAAGGGCGGCTACATGTTCATCGGCCACTCCGAGTCGATCACCGGTTTCGACCTGCCGCTGAAACAGGTTTCGAACACGGTGTTTCAGCGTATCTAGAGGCGGTTATGCGCAAGAAAATCCGCGTTCTCATTATCGACGATTCCGCCAGCGTCCGACAGACGCTGGCCCATGTGCTTGAGCAGGATCCCGACATCGAGATCATGGCGGTGGCGTCTGATCCCTTCGTCGCGGCGCGCAGGCTGCTGGACGAGATCCCCGATGTCATCACGCTCGACGTGGAGATGCCGCGCATGGACGGCATCACCTTCCTGCGCAAGCTGATGGCACAGCGGCCGATCCCGGTCGTGATGTGCTCGTCGCTGACGGAGGCGGGTTCGGAAACGTTGATTCAGGCTTTGGAGGCGGGCGCCGTCGACGTCATCCTGAAATCGAAGATCGGCGCCGCCGACAGCCTTGCCGATGACGCCATGCGGATTCGCGAAGTTGTCAAGAGCGCTTCGCAGGCGCGGCTTTCGACCGTGCGCCGCGCCGCGGGAACCATTCGTTCCGCTTCCGCCGAGGGGCCGGCCAAGAAGCTGACGGCGGATGCCATGCTGCCGCCGCCGACGGGGCGGGCGATGGCGAAGACGACGGAGATGGTTGTCTGCGTGGGTGCCTCCACCGGCGGCACCGAGGCGCTGCGCGAATTCCTGGAGGAACTGCCGGCCAATGCGCCCGGCATGGTGATCGTCCAGCATATGCCGGAGAAATTCACTGCCGCCTTCGCCAAACGTCTGAACGGGCTCTGCGAGGTCGAGGTCAAGGAGGCCGCCGACGGCGATCCGGTGCTGCGCGGCCATGTGCTGATCGCGCCTGGTGACAGGCACATGCTGCTCGAACGCCAGGGTGCGCGCTATCATGTCAGTGTGAAGAGCGGGCCGTTGGTTTCCCGCCACCGGCCTTCCGTCGACGTGCTCTTCCGTTCGGCGGCGCGCTCGGCCGGCTCGAACGCCATGGGGATCATTATGACGGGCATGGGCGACGACGGTGCGCGCGGCATGTTGGAGATGCATGAAGCCGGCGCCTACACGGTGGCGCAGGACGAGGCGAGCTCCGTTGTCTTCGGCATGCCGAAGGAGGCGATTGCCAAAGGCGGGGTCGACCGCATTCTGCCGCTCGATCAGATCGCCCGCGAAGTCCTGATAACGCAGCAGAAGTTCTAAGGCCGGTTCCGGGTTCCGATGGAAAATAAGGCGGCGCTTTTCAGGCCTGCGGGCAGCCATGTGTGCCTCCCCTTGAAATTTCCGCGATTTTGTGGTCTTGAGGCCGCCAATCTTTGCAGCGCTGCCTGTCATGCATGTTCAGGGACATTTCCCGCCCCTGGCAGCGCGCGTCCCGTATCAGTCCCAAGGAAATGCGCCGATGGCCCGTTCAGCTCTTCTCAATGTCATGGTTCAGGCTGCCCTCAAGGCAGGAAAATCGCTGGGGCGTGATTTCGGCGAAGTGCAGAACCTGCAGGTTTCGGTGAAGGGACCGGGCGATTTCGTTTCCGCTGCCGACCGCAAGGCCGAGAAGATCGTCAGGGAAGAGCTGCTAAAGGCGCGGCCGACCTATGGCTTTCTCGGCGAGGAAACCGAAGAGATCAAGGGCACCGACGGAGCACATCGCTGGATCGTCGATCCGCTCGACGGCACGACGAACTTCCTCCACGGCATCCCGGCCTTCGCCGTCTCGATCGCACTCGAACGCAACGGCGAGATCGTGGCCGCCGTCGTCTTCAATCCTGCGACCGACGAGCTCTATACCGCCGAGCGCGGCGGCGGCGCCTTCCTCAACGACCGGCGCCTGCGCGTCGCTGCGCGCCGCGTGCTGTCGGATTGCGTCATCGGCTGCGGTGTGCCCGCGCTCGGCAAGCGCAATCACGGCAAGTTCCTGGTCGAACTGCGCCACGTGATGGGCGAAGTGGCCGGCATCCGCCGCCTGGGCGCGCCGACCCTCGATCTCGCCCATGTCGCCGCCGGACGTTTCGACGGCTTCTGGGAGGCGGAGCTTGCACCCTGGGACATGGCGGCCGGTATCCTGCTCATCCGTGAAGCCGGCGGCTTCGCCACCGATTGGGATGGCGGAGCGGCCATTCTGGAGGGCGGTGCGATCGTCGCCGGCAACGAACACATCCATAAGGCGTTGATCGAGGTCATCAAGCGGCCGATTCCCGCCAAGTGAGCGCATGAAAAACCGGCTGTTGTAAAGTCACGGTTTTCGCCCCGGGATACTTCAATTCGGCACAATGTTGCTCTAGTCTCCGCCAGCAATGAGTTCGGAGGCTGCTGAACCTATGGAAAATGTGAATGTGGCGGAGATCGGCTCCACCGAAAAGACGGCCGGCGGTTATACCTACAGGCTCTCGAGCCCCATGCCCTTCCTCTGGACGATGCTGCTTTTTCTCGTCATTGTCGGGTTCATTGCCGCGATCCTCTTTCGGCAGACGCAGACCGCCTTCATGCACAATCCGGGCCTCAACGGCCTGATCCTCGGCGTTCTCGCAGTCGGAATCGTCCTTGTTTTCAATCACGTGCTGGCGCTTCGCCCCGAAGTGCGCTGGTTCAATTCCTTCCGCGCTGCCGGCAGCGCGGATAAGGTCAACCGTAACCCACGGCTGCTTGCGCCGATGCGGGCGCTGATCGGCAGCCGCAAGGCGTCGGTGGCGCTGTCGACGACCGCGCTGCGTTCGATTCTCGATTCGATCGCCACCCGCCTCGACGAATCGCGTGACGTTTCGCGCTACCTGATCGGCCTCCTGGTCTTCCTTGGCCTGCTCGGCACGTTCTGGGGTCTCATTGGCACGATCGGCTCGATCAGCACCGTTATCCAGTCACTCGATCCCGGTTCGAACGGCACGGCGGACGTGCTCTCTGCACTGAAGGAGGGGCTGTCGACGCCGCTTTCAGGCATGGGGCAGGCCTTCTCGTCGTCGCTGCTCGGCCTTTCCGGTTCGCTCATTCTCGGCTTCCTCGACCTACAGGCCGGTCGCGCGCAGAATCGCTTCTACACGGAACTGGAAAACTGGCTCTCCTCGGTCACCGATGTCGGCTCCGATCTTGCGCCGGCGCTCGATGCCGTTGCCGGGTCTTCCTCGGACGACATGCGCGCACTCTCCGAGTATCTGCGCAAGGTCTCCGAAGAAGGCGGTGTCGGAAGCCAGCGCTCTGTCGCCGCCATGGCAAGCCTTGCCGAAGGCATTCAGGGTCTGGTCAAGAATATGCGCAACGAGCAGCAGATGCTGCGTGACTGGATCGAGGCACAGCAGGACGAGGCGAAAGCCATGCGCCGCACGCTCGATCGGTTGGCCGAGCGCATCGGCCTGCAGGAGCGGGGCGGCGAGCGGGCCGAGCGCCTGCGCGAGCGCACGAGCCATGCAGAAAAGAGCGAGGGCAAATAAGCCATGGCACTTGCCCGCAACCGCCGCCGCGAACGCACGGTGGATTACTGGCCGGGCTTCGTCGATGCGTTGTCGACGCTGCTCATTTCGATCATGTTCCTGCTGACGGTCTTCGTCGTCGGGCAGTTCATCCTCAGCCGCGAAATCACTGGGCGCGACGAGGTGCTCAATCGTCTCAATAGCCAGATCAACGAGTTGACGCAGCTTCTGGCGCTCGAAAAGGGCAGCAATCAGGATCTCCAGGATTCAGTCGCCAACCTACAAGCCTCGCTCGCGACTGCTGAAAGCGACCGGTCGCGGCTTCAGGCGTTGCTGAACGCCGGCTCGGGCGGCCAGGATGCGGCTCAGAAGCGGATCGGCGCAATGACGCAGGAGCTCGACGAGCAGAAGCAGGTGAGCGAACGGGCGCTGAGCCAGGTCGAACTCTTGAATCAGCAGATTGCCGCACTTCGCAGCCAAATCGCCGCGGTCGAAGCGGCACTGCAGGCATCCGAGGAGAAGGACCGGGTCTCGCAGACCAAGATCGCCGATCTCGGCAGTCGCCTCAACGTGGCGCTGGCGGCGCGCGTGCAGGAACTGAACCGTTACCGTTCCGACTTCTTCGGCCGGTTGCGCGAGATCCTATCGGATCGCGAGAATATCCGCATCGTCGGCGACCGGTTCGTCTTCCAGTCGGAAGTGCTGTTTCCCTCGGGCGGCGCGGATCTCAATCCGGACGGGCAGACGGAAATGGCGAAGCTCGCCGCCGCTCTCCTTGATCTCGCCAAGGAAATTCCCCCGGAGATCAACTGGGTGCTGCGTGTCGACGGCCATACCGATAATGTGCCGCTTGCCGGGACCGGCCGCTATCGCGACAACTGGGAACTCTCCTCAGAGCGCGCCATTTCGGTCGTCAAGTTCCTGATTGGCCAGGGCGTCCCTGCCGACCGACTCGTCGCCGCCGGCTTCGGTGAGTTCCAACCGATCGCGCCGGGCGATACGCCGGATGCGCGCGCCACCAACCGCCGCATCGAGCTGAAGCTGACCGAGAAATGATCAGCTTCATGTTGTCCGCCGCGCTTCGGCGAGCCGGTCGGCAAGAAAGGCGCGGACCGAGGGGCTGTCGCTGAGGCCGAGCGCCGTCATGTAGGCGTCGGCCGCGGCAGCATCGTTGCCGGCTCGCGCCAGAAGAAAAGCACGTACAGCCCAGTAGGGCTGATAGGCTGCAATCACGCGGGGATCAACCTTGTCGAGCAGGGTCAGGCCCTCGGCGGGGCTTAAAGCCCGGCCAATCACCGCCGCTTGGGCGACGCGCGCGCCGAGCGTCGGCTTCATCGTCAGCAACGCGGCATAGAGCGTCGTCAGTGCCTGCCAGTCGGTCGTCCCCGAGAGGCGGCGCGCCGTATGTACCGATTGAATCGCCGCCTGACACTGATAGGGGCCGAAACGGTTGAGGCCTCCTGCGTTGCGCAGCAGCGCGTCTGCCTCCGCGATCATGGTGGCGTCCCAGCTGGCCGGGTCCTGCTCGTCCAGCGGCACATAGCGACCGGCGCGGTCACGACGGGCGCTGCGGCGGGCTTCGCAGTAAAGCATCAGCGAGACGAGGCCGATCGCTTCCGGCTCATCCGGCAGCACCGTCAGAAGCGCCCGGCCGAGCCAGATCGCTTCGCCGGCAAGCGAATGGTGCGCTTCCTCGCCATCGAGACCGTCCCATCCGAGGCCGTAGGCGGCGTAGATCGCCGAAAGCACGGCGGCAAGCCGACCAGGCAGCGCGGGCCGAGGCGGTATGGTGAAGGGAATGCCGGCCTCGCGGATCTTCACCTTGGCCCGCACCAGCCGCTGGCTCATAGCTTCCGGTGACACGACGAAGGCCCGCGCGATGGTCCTCGCTTCGATGCCGAGAACCGTCTGCAGCATCAGCGCCGTATGCACCGAGCTGTCGATGGCGGGATGGGCGCAGGCGAAGAGCAGCTTCAGCCGTTCATCGGGAAAGACGGAATTGCCGGCTTCGTTCATCCGTTCTTCGGCTTCCTCCAGGGCGACCGATATCGTCGTTTGTGCGTTGGCCTCGACGGCGCGGTGGCGGGCCGCCTGCATCAGGTTGCGGCGGGCGGCCACCAGCAGCCAGGCTTCCGGATTGGCAGGAACGCCGCGCTCCGGCCAGACCCGCAGGGCTGACGCCAGTGCTTCCGACAATGAGTCCTCTGCCGCCGGCACGTCGCGCGAACGGGCCGCAAGAAAGGCGATCAGCTTGCCATAGGACTGTCGCGCCACCTGCTCGGCGGCGCGTCCTGCATCGGGTGACATCCTTCCTCACATCTGCAGGCGAGGGCGCACTTCGACGGAACCCTTGTCGGAAATCGGAATGCGCGTCGCCCATTCGAGCGCGGCGTCCAAATCGGGAACCTCGATCAGATAGAAGCCGCCCAGTTGTTCCTTGCCTTCCGGATAGGGACCGTCCTGGACATCGTGATCCTCGCCTTTGCGGCGTATGACCGTGCCGGTCTCGGGCGCTGTCAGCCCGGCGCCGCCGGTCATGATTCCCCGCCTGGACAAGCGCCTGCGTGTAGGCGACCCAGCCATCGCGATAGGCTGGATCGCTACGGCGGGCGAAATCCTCCGGCGCTTCGCGAATGATGAGGGCATATTGCATGGAAAACTCCTGATCTCGTTGTTGGCTTTGATCCAGGCCGCCGACGAAAGCCGGTCTAGCCTGGTGGAGCGGCTCAGCCGTTCCAAGACAATGAGGCGCGATCGCCGGTCGTTTCGACATGGCTCTGAAGAAATATTTGAAAAACAGCGCCGGAAATCACCAGCAGGCGCGCCGGTCTCAAAGACACCCGCGCCGCTCGAGGGCGCAAAAAAAGCAGGGCGGCATCGATGCCGCCCGGCCATGCCGCTCAGGCTTCGGCCTTCGTCTGGTCGACGATCTCGGCGCCGGAGGTATTCTTCTTGATGGATTCGATGGCGTTCAGGGCGGACGCTTTCGCCTTGTAGCCCTCGGAACTGAACATTGTTTCCCCGTTCGATGCCTTGAAGCGGAAACGGAATTCGCCTGATTTATCCTTGTAGACTTCGAATTTGTACATGGATGTCTCCCGAAACGCTGAATTGCACGATCAGCGTCGAGGAGGCTAGATCAAAATGGCGAGCTTTTCCACTACCTTAATGAGAATCGTAGTGCGGTCGTTTCCATCGGACGCAGGCACGGGAGACAGACGAACGTCTTCGCATCACTCCATCTGAATGTTCGCGCCCTTGACGACCGGCCCCCATTTGGCGAGCTCGGATTTTACATGGACGGCGAGTTCTTCCGGTGTCGAGCCGACGATGGTGGCGCTGAACTCCTTCATCCGTTCGGCAACGGCGGGGTCAGTGAGCGCCTTTCTGGCCGAGGCGTTGAGGCGCGTGACCGCCTCGCTCGGCGTTTTTGCCGGAGCGAAGAGCGCGTTCCAAGTATAGGTCTCATAGCCTGGAATGCCTGACTCGGCGATCGTCGGCACGTCGGGGAAGGAGGGTGCGCGCTCGGCCGTCGTCACCGCCAGCGCCCGCAGCGTGCCTGCCTTGATATGGCTGGACGATGAGGGCAGGTTATCGAACATGATCGGCACCTGGTTGCCGATGACGTCGTTCAATGCAGGCCCCGCGCCCTTGTACGGGATGTGCTGCATGCTGACGCCGGCCATCGACTTGAAAAGTTCGCCGGAAAGATGCAGCGGCGTGCCGTTGCCCGACGAGGCGTAACTGTATTTATCGGGCTCGGCCTTCAAGAGCGCGATCAGCTCCTGCACCGTCTTTGCCGGCAATTCCGGATTGACGACCAGCACGTTCGGCACGACGACGAGCAGCGAGACCGGCGCGAAATCCTTCTCGGGATCGTAGGGGGTCGATTTGAGGATCAGCGGGTTGAGGGCGTGGGTCGCGACCGTGCCCATCAGAATGGTGTAGCCGTCGGGCTCAGCGCGGGCGACGTTGCCGGCGCCGAGGTTACCGCCGGCGCCTGCGACGTTCTGGACGATCACCTGCTGGCCGAGATCCTCCGACATCTTCTGCGCGACGATGCGCGCGACGACATCGGTTGAGCCGCCGGCGGCGAAAGGCACGACCATGGTGATCGCGCGATCGGGAAAATCCGTGGCAACGGCAGGCCTGCCAAGCGCCAGCATTGCAGTGAGGCCAAGAGCGAGCGCGAGGCCCGTGCGTCGCGTGATGTTGGAAAGCGCCATTCCTATCTCCTCCCATGAATTCAACAGCAATCCCCACCCAGGGCATGAAGAGGGTAGGGCAGGGGGCGGGAAAGACAACCGCGGGAAGGCGCAGCGAAGTCCGACTTTAGTAGCGTGCGGCCAAGGGCGCCTGCCGGCTATTTGGCCGCGAGCACATCCTCCTTGGCGGCGTCGAATTGCAGCCGGGCGAGGCGGGCATAGATGCCCCCGTGGCGGATCAGAGTTTGATGCGTGCCTTCCTCGACGACGCGCCCCTGATCCATGACGAGGATGCGGTCGGCCTTCAGCACGGTTGCCAGGCGATGGGCGATGACGAGCGTCGTGCGGCCATCCATTAAGCCGTCGAGCGCCTTCTGCACCAGGGTCTCGCTTTCGGCGTCAAGCGCGGAGGTCGCCTCGTCGAGCAGCAGCACGGGCGCGTTCTTCAGAATGGCGCGGGCAATGGCGATGCGCTGTCGCTGGCCGCCGGAGAGGGTGACGCCACGTTCGCCGACCTCCGTCTCATAGCCGTTCTCCAGTCGGGCGATGAATTCGTCGGCCTGGGAGGCAAGCGCTGCAGCGCGGACTTCCTCACGCGATGCACCAGGGCGGCCGAAGGCGATGTTGTCATGGATCGATGCGGCGAAGATCGTGACGTCCTGCGGCACGATGGCGATGCGCTGGCGCAACTCGTCGGGCGTCGTCAGCCGGGCATCGACACCGTCAATCGTCACGCTGCCCTGCTGCGGATCGTAGAAGCGCAGCAGCAACGAAAAGACTGTGCTTTTGCCGGCGCCGGAGGGGCCGACGATGGCGACGGTTTCGCCTGGAGCAACGGCGAAGCTCAAGCCATGCAGGGCCGATTTTCCGGGGCGCGAGGGATAGGCGAAATGCACGTCGGAAAACTCGACGCGGCCGCGGCTCGGCGAAGGGAGGGCCTCGGGGTTGGTGGGGGCTGATATCGGCGACACCTCGTCAAGAAGTTCGGTCAACCGGTCGGCGGCGCCGGCCGCCTGCGAGAGTTCGCCCCAGACCTCCGACAGCGCGCCGAGCGATCCCGCGGAGATCACGGCGTAGAGCAGGAACTGGCCGAGCGTGCCGGCAGACAGCGTGCCGGCCAGCACGCTGTGGGCGCCGACCCAGAGTACGGCGACGACGCTGCCGAAGATTAGGGTGATGGCGATGCCCGTCAAGAGTGCGCGTGAGCGGATGGCGGCGCGGGCGGCTTCGTAGGCGGATTCGACGGCGCCGGCGTATCGCGTCGCCGCGGCATCCTCGCCGTTGAAGGCCTGTACCGTACGGGTCGCGGCGATCGTCTCATTGGCGAAGGCGGACGCTTCGGCAAGCGTATCCTGAGCGGCGCGAGATCGCCTGCGCACCGAGCGGCCAAAGGCGACGAGTGGGAAGACGATCAGCGGGATCGCTCCGATGACGAGGCTCGAAAGTTTCGGCGAGGTGACGACCATCATGCCCATGGCGCCGAGACAGAGAATGAGGTTCCTGAGCGCCACCGAGGCGGTGGCGCCGACGGCGGACTTGATCTGCGTCGTATCGGCGGTCAGACGCGAGACGATCTCGCCGGACTGGTTGACGTCAAAGAAGGAGGGAGACAGCCGCGTCACATGGCTAAAGACGTCGCGGCGAAGATCGGCGACGATGCGTTCGCCGATGGTGATAACGAAATAATAGCGCAGCGCGCTGGCGACCGCGAGCACGATGGCCATGACCATCAGCATGGCGAAGTAGCTGTTGATGAAGCTGCCGTCAGACTGGTTGAAGCCATGATCGATCATGCGGCGCACGGCGAGCGGCAGGGCCAGCGAGGTCATGGCGGCAAGCGCCAACGAAATCAGCGCGCCAGCCACCAGCCCGCGATAGCGCATGACATAAGGCGTCAGCCTGCCGAGCGGCCGCAGCGACCGTCTCTTGTTTTCCTCAGCCTGTGCCTGATCTGCCAAATCGTCTCCATTCGCCCGCAGGACCACGCAATGCGGCCTGTTGGCTCTTGTTATCCCGGCGTCCTTCATGTATAGGCACCGCATCCTAATGGGAAGCCGTAGCCATCACGACTGCGGCTTCATTTATTCAATCGGTTCGGTGGCCGCAACTGCATGCGGCAAATTGAACTCCGGTATCGCAGGAAGATTGTTATGAAGGCAGGCATCCATCCCGACTATCACACGATCAAGGTAGTCATGACCGATGGCACCGAATACGAAACCCGCTCGACCTGGGGTTCGGAAGGCGCTGTCATGAACCTCGAAATCGATTCCAAGTCGCATCCGGCCTGGACGGGCGGCAACCAGCAGCTCATGGACCGCGGTGGCCGCGTTTCCAAGTTCAATAAGCGTTTCGGCGGCCTCGGTCTCTAATCGCTTCTGCTTGACGACGTTTCGCAAGGAGCCCGGTTCTGCCGGGCTTTTTTGCGTTTGCAGAACGGTGCGCAGCGGCAACAAAAAACCGGCCGCGCACTGCGCAGCCGGCCCAAATGAATTTAGCAGGTTTGGTCAGTTGTTGCCGAAGGCGGTCTGCAGCAGGGAAAGCTGCGCCTGGACGCTGTTCTGATTGTCATGAACGATCACGGCTTCAGCCGGACGATAGATTTCGCGATCCAGCAGCGCGATGCGGTTCTGCAGGCGCAAGGAGCGCTCGACGAGGTCGCGGAAGGATTCCGGCAGGTCGCCCCAGCCGGGTGCCGCGCGGTCGACGTTGAAGCCGTCGAGGCGGACCTTGTTCTTCTCGGCCAGCACCTGGTCACGCGACATCTCACCATTGTTGACGGCGCGCTGCAGCAGCAGCCACGAGGCCATCTGCATCAGGCGGGTGGTCAGCCGCATCGATTCCGCGGCGTAGAGGACGGATGCCATGCGCGGCAGAACCTTGGAGGCTGCGCGGCCTTGGCCATCGAGATAGGCGGCGGTCTCTTCGACCAGTGACATGCCTTCGGCATAGAGTGCCTTGAACTGTGAGGATGCAGCCGCGCGGCCCGCAAAACTGATCGTGTTCAATCCAACTTCCGACATCGCAATAGTCCCTGTTGCACGCAGCTACTTATGGTCAGGTAACGCCGGGCTTAACGGAAAAGTTTCCGCGTCCGGTCTTTATGACTTTAAGATGGTATCATTAGCGCAAATGCGCAAGCCGTTTCTTAAGAAAGGGTTAATCTCCACAGTTTCATGGAAATGCGCCGGCCGCAGCAAAAAGAAGAGCCGCAAAAGCGGCTCTCAAGGTAAAACAGGGAGAAAAATCAGACCAATTCACCGCTTGGAAAACTGTCTGAGATCCAGAGAAAGCCTGGATGAGTACAGTAATACGTTATAAAGCTTAATAATTTATTAACATTGTGCCGAATGAAGACTTGAGGTTGGCTCATTTTTCCTGCCTATGGCCTTGTTTTTGGAGGCTTTTAGCGGTTCACGAACGGAAGAAGCTTTCGGCGGCCTGTCGCCCGGACGCCTTGCGGGCGGCTTCGGCTTCGAGCCGGGCGATCTCGGTTTTCAGCAATTCCACTCGCGCCTTCAGCTCATCCACCGAAAGCATGGAGAGATCGGCGCCGATCTCGTGGGCGGTTTTCTTCTGCGGCCGGTCGTCATCGATAAAGCTCATCGGTTCTCCTCCTTTTGCTGCCGGCAGCATAATGCCGAAAAATGCGGCCGATACGGAATCGGAATTTAGGCCGATCCGGCCCAAATCCAGTCTCGCCTCCCCATTTTTCGTTTTTCGCGAACCACGGAGAAAACCGCAGTGCGGTTTGCAGGAAGGCCTAACCGAATTTTACAGCAGGATCGCTGCTTTCGGGAGATTTGCCGGTGCCACGATCGGCCAGCGACATGCTCTGGGGTGTCAGCATCGGCGACGTGCCGGTCGGGATCGTCGTATAGGCGTCGCGGTCGCTGGCCGGGACGGCGGCGCGGATGCGGCTTCTGATAATCGCATAAACGGTGATCAACACATGGGCGACGGCGGTGACCAGGAAAAGCGCGTGCGGGGTGATTGCCGACATGACGGGGCCGCCGAGCGTCGGGCCGATGACTGTGCCGATGCCGTAGAGCAGCAGCAGGCCGCCGGAGACTTTGACGAAATCCTCCGACGCCGCGAAGTCGTTCGCGTGAGCGACAGCGATCGGGTAGAGCGTATTGGCAACCGCGCCGTAAAGGACAACGAGCCCGATCAGCAAGCCCGGTGATGTCGGGTGAAGCAGAAAGATGAGCAAGCCGGCGATCGCGGCAATGGCCGACAAGGCGGCGAGCACGTAGCGTCGGTCGATGCGATCAGAAAGCCGGCCGGCCGGGAGCTGCATCATGGCGCCGGCGAAGATGGTGGCGCTCATCATGACGGCGATACTGGTGTCGGAAAGGCCGGCGCCGGCGCCGAAGACGGCCCCCAGCGTGCCGTAAGCGCCGTTGGCAATGCCGACGAGCAGAATGCCGAGGCAGGAAACGGGCGAATTGCGGTATAGCGCCGGCAGGTCGAGGCGCACGGCCTTCAGCGGCTGCGGTGACGCCGCGGTCGATAGCGTCGTCGGCAGCATGGCGATGCAATAAAAGATGCCGCAGATCATGAACAGCACAGGCGTGCGTACATCCTCGAGCGGGATCATCATCTGGCCGCCGACGACACCGAGCAGGGTGATGCCGATATAGAGCGAGAAGATCGCACCGCGGCTCTCGTTGCTGGCGCGCTCGTTCAGCCAGCTTTCGATGATCATCGACGTGCCGGCGGTGGAGAAGCCGGTCACCGCGCGCAGGATCACCCACCAGAACGGATCGATGATTATGCCGCTGACCAACGCGATAATGGCGATGATCGAGATGAAGCCGGAGAAGGCTCTGACATGGCCGACGCGGCGCACCAGTTTCGGCGCCACCAGGCAGCCGATGACGAAGCCGCCAGCCCACGAGGTGCCAAGCAGGCCCAGCGTCGTCGTGGCGTAGCCTTCGAGATTGCCGCGCACGGGAAGCAGGATACCCTGCAAACCATTGCCCATGAAAAGGAAGAGCGTGCCAAAGAGCAGCGCGGCGACGGACAGCAGATTTCTCTTCATTTCCCCAGACTCGGTCTCAAGCGATTATGAACGGACATAAGGCAAGACCTGCGCCTGCCCAGCCTCAAGATGATTGATTGTGCCCCGGAATGCCTTTACGGCGTGTGTGAACCTCTTGTTCGCGCGGAAAAATGTCCGTCCTGTGACATTCCGAAAAACGGAAAAAATAAAGCATGACAAAGTTGATAGCCTTGCTGCTCATCCTTGCCATGGCGATACAGGTGATCAAGCCGCTCGAGCTTCCCGGCCTCAGGCGGCGGATGGATTTCTGGAAAATCGCGCTGATCGCCTTCGCCATATGGGCAATGGCGCTGCTGTCGCGCGACTTCGTGATGTAAGCTTCGGATTCAAGCCTCGATGTGGCCGTCAGTCCTGCAGGATGGTTTCGCCGCGCATTACGGCAACACAGCTTCCCGAGATGATGACATCGGTGACGATACCGCCGGATTTTGCCACGTCGAGGGTGATGACGCTGCGCCGCCCCATTTCAATGCCCTGTTCGATGGTGATGCGGACGTTCATATCGGCCTCCGGCGTCAGCGTGACGAGATAGGCGCCGAGAGCGGCCGAAGCGCTGCCGGTCGCGGGGTCCTCAGGCACGTTGTCCAGCGGCGCGAACATGCGGGCGCGGATAGCCCACGGATTTTCGGGTGTCCTGGCATAGACGAAGAGGGAGAAGTCGTGGCCGCTCGTCGTCTGCCGGCCGGCAGCGGCCTGGAAGCCGGTAAGATTCGGACGGGCGGCGGAGAGCGCCTTGAGCCCGTTCAACTCGGCAATGGCGAAGTTCAGGCCGACCGAGGCAAAGACCGGGGCGTGGGCGGTTTTGACGATGGCGCCGGGTTCGAGCCCGATGCAGCGGGCGATGATTTCTTCGGCAATGGTATCGCCGACCGTCAGTGGCTGCGGTGCGCGGATGGCGGCGGCCGCGACCTTTCCGCCGCTGCGTCTCAGGTCGACCTCGACGATGCCGGCTTCTTCCTCGAAGCGCAGCTTCTCGCCGACCTGCTTACCGAAGATCTCCGCCTGCTGGCCGAGCACGTAGGCGGTGCCGACATTCGGATGGCCGGCAAAGGGGATCTCCATAGTCGGGGTGAAGATGCGCACGCGGGCGGAATTCTCGGGGTCTTCAGGTGGCAGGACGAAGGTCACTTCGGAATAGTTGAACTCGGTGGCGATCTTCTGCATCGCCGCATCGCTCAGACCGCGGGCATCCGATATGACGGCAAGCGGATTGCCCTCGAAACGGGTGGACGTGAAGACATCGACGGTGACGTAGGAGAGGGTGTTCATGGCGGCTCCTGTTGTGGCAGGTCGCTATGAGTAATCACGGTATTCGACGGAACGAAGCGGTTTCTTGTCGCCATGACAATGACGGGGCTGTCTCGCGTCGAGCTGATTTCTTACGAAACCTTGCTGGCGATTCGTCGGATGCGAAGGACGGCGCCTCTCCGAACTCCCTCATTCCTGTGACGAGCACAGGAATGAGGGAGGAGAGATTGGGCTAGAGCAGCAACGTTGCGGTTGCTGCCCGCCAAATTTCAAGCGCTAAAACTCAGGCCGCCTTTTCCAGGTCTTTCTTCCAGCTGCCCTTGGCGGCGAGGCTGTTCATCTCGGCGCGGTGGGTGAATTCACGCTGGCCGGCGGCGACGTTTTCCGGCTTGCCGTTCCAGGCCTTGAGCGCGCTGTCCTGCAGGGCGCGACCGTAGGAGAAGGTGACGAACCAGGGCAGGCCGGCCGTGGCATTGATCGCCGAAAGGTGCGCGGTCGCCTCTTCGGTCGACTGGCCGCCGGAGAGGAAGGCGATGCCGGGAACCGCAGAGGGAACCGTGCGCTTCAGCACCTGCACGGTGCGTTCGGCGACTTCGGCGACCGAGGCCTTGCGGGCGTTCTTGCCGTCGATGACCATGTTCGGCTTCAGGATCATGCCTTCGAGGCTGACGCGGGCATCGGCCAGCTCCTCAAAAACGATGCGCAGGGTGGATTCGGTGACTTCGGCGCAGCGGTCGATATTATGGTCGCCCGGCTTGCCGTCCATTAGGCATTCCGGCTCGACGATCGGAACGATTTTGGCTTCCTGGCAGAGGGCCGCGTAGCGGGCAAGCGCCTGAGCGTTGGCGCGAACCGAGCCGCGGGTCGGCAGCGTCGAGGAGATCGCGATGACGCCGCGCCACTTGGCGAAACGGGCGCCGGCTTCATAATATCGAGCCAGACGTTCGCCGAGGCCATCGAGGCCTTCGGTGATGGTTTCGCCTGGAAATTTGGCCATCGGCTTGGCGCCGGTATCGACCTTGATGCCGGGAATTGAACCAGCGGCGCGGATGATGTCGACGAAAGGCGTGCCGTCGGCGGCCTTCTGGAAAAGCGTCTCTTCGTAGAGGATGACGCCGGAAATATACTTCTTCATCGCCTCGTCGGAGCGGAAGAGCATTTCGCGGTAATCGCGACGGCTGATTTCGGTCGATTCGAGATTGATCGTGTCGAAACGCTTCTTGATGGTGGAGGTCGATTCATCGGCCGCAAGCAGTCCCCGGCCGCCTGCAACCATCTGCACTGCAATGTCTTCCAGTCGTTCGCTCATTCGTTCTCTCCACAGCATGAAACATCGGCGGTTTAAGAATATAGGACGGCGATAACAGAAGTTTATAGGGAGGAAAATGGAAGGCTAAATCGTTGAAACGATTGAAATCGTTTCAATCGTTTGAAAAACTGGGATTTTTTCCGGCGCTTGAGCAAAAGACCGCGCAAGGCTACTCGCCGCCGCGGTCTATCCCCATATAAAACCTGTCAAATCCGCTTAGCAGTCATTTGCCGGCATTGAGGACGGCGACGCCGGGCAACTCCTTGCCTTCCATCCATTCGAGAAAAGCGCCGCCGGCAGTGGAGACATAGGTGAAGTCGTCGGCAACGCCGGCATGGTTCAGTGCTGAGACGGTGTCGCCGCCGCCGGCAACGGAGGTCAGCTTGCCGGTCGCTGTGCGCTCGGCGGCGTATTTCGCGGCAGCTACCGTTGCGGTATCGAAGGGCTCGATCTCGAAGGCGCCGAGCGGACCGTTCCAGACGAGCGTCGAGGCACGCTCGATCCAGGCATTGATGGCCTGAATGGATTTCGGCCCGACGTCGAGCACCATGGCATCGGCGGGAATGGCGTTGATATCGACCGTCTCATTGGCGGCGCCCGCCTTGAACTCGCGGGCGACGACGCCGTCTTCCGGCAGGATGATGGCGCAGCCTGATGTCGCGGCCTCGATCATGATCTGCTTGGCGGTTTCAGCAAGATCATGCTCGCAGAGCGACTTGCCGACACTGGTGCCACGCGCGGCGATGAAAGTATTGGCCATGCCGCCGCCGATGACGAGTGCATCGACCTTCTTCACAAGATTCATCAAAAGGTCAATCTTGGTCGAGACCTTGGCGCCGCCGACGATGGCGACGACGGGACGGGCAGGATTACCGAGACCTTTTTCCAGCGCTTCCAGCTCGGCCTGCATGGTGCGGCCGGCATAGGCCGGCAGGTGGTGGGCAAGGCCTTCGGTGGAAGCATGGGCGCGGTGGGCGGCGGAGAAGGCGTCGTTGACATAGATATCGCCGTTGGCGGCGAGCGCCTTGGTGAAGTCGGGATCGTTCTTTTCCTCGCCCTTGTGAAAGCGGGTGTTTTCCAGCAGCAGAATATCGCCATTATTCATTCCGGCTACGGCGGAGGCGGCGGCCTCGCCGATACAGTCGGAGGCCGTCAGCACCGCATGATCGAGCACCTCCTCGACGGAAGGGGCGATCAGCGACAGCGACAGATCCGGCGACGGACCGTCCTTCGGCCGGCCGAAATGGGCAAGCAGGATCACTTTGGCGCCCTTGCCCGATAGTTCGAGGATCGTCGGCGTCACGCGCTCGATGCGCGTCGTATCGGTGACCTTGCCGTCCTTGACCGGGACGTTGAGGTCGACGCGGATGAGCACGCGCTTGCCGCTGATGTCGGAGAGATCGTCAAGGGTCTTGAAAGAAGGCATGGGGAAGATCCAGTCTTGGTTGGCGGAAGTCGCGCCGACCATAGCAAGGATCATTCGAGACGCAAGGCGTTCAACGGCCGTTTTCGCGCCTGGCTTCGTCGCCTCCGGCCGATGCTTTCGGCATGGTTTCGGAGGCCGCCGCTTCGCGGTTGCGACGTCCGTTCAACCTGTCGCGGATGCGCTGGATAATGTCCTTGAGATTGATGAAGATCGGCAGCGTTGTGGCCGGTTCGACCGCTTCGAGCGACATGCCGACGGAGGTGACGTGGTCGTGCTCGTCGAGATCACGGACGATGAGGATGATCGACCCGAGACGGACGCGATCGGCATAATCGGCCTTGCCGCCGAGGCGCTGCCGCATCAGTTCGGCGATCGTCAGGCCTTTCTCGGATTCGTTGAGCAGGCCGGGCCCATAGGCGGCATCGAGATCGGCCGCGGGACGGGCGGGTGAGAGCGCGAAGGCGCCGAAGAATTCGGCATCATCCTCGTCCACCGGCGCACGACTGGCGAAGAGCCGGTCGAGCAGCCGGGAATAACTCGGCACGATGAAGAGATAGACTAGATCGTTTTCGCGCAGCCGCCCGGCATACTGGTAGCGCATCGATTTACCGTCGCGGATGACGAGCGAGGGGGTTGCCCAGCGCGGAATGCGCTCGCCGCGCAGCACCGGACTATCCTTGATCACGCGATAGGAGAGCAGTTCGTGGTTGGCGGCACCCGGCAGGTCGACCTCGACCTTATCGACGGCGCCGATGCGTGGCGGAATGATCAGGCCGAGCTTCTTGGCGACGGGTTTGATCGTCCAGCCCTGCACCAGCAGGGAGACCAGCACGATAATGAAGGCGGTGTTGAAAAAGATCTGGCCGTTTTCCAGCCGGCCGAGGATCGGCATGATGGCAAGCAGGATGGAGACGGCACCGCGCAGACCGACCCAGGCGACGAAGCCGATTTCCTGCTGGGTGTAATCGAATGGGAGCAGCGACAGCCAGATCGCCAGCGGCCGGGCGACGAAGATCAGGAAGAGGGCAAGCAGGATCGCTGGCACGATGATGACGGGGAATTGCGACGGTGTCGCGAGCAGGCCGAGCACCAGAAACATGATGATCTGCGCCAGCCAGGTCATGCCGTCCTGGAAGCGTTTGATGGTGCCGATCGCCTGCATCTTGCGATTTCCGGCATAGATGCCGGCGACATAGACGGCGAGAAAGCCGCTGCCCCCGACCGTGCCGGCAAAGGAGAAGACGAGAAGGGCAAGCGCCAGCACGAAGATCGGCGTCAGGCCGCGATCGGTGTCGAGCCTGCTGACGATCAGCACGATCATCATGCCGCCCAGCAAGCCGAGGATGACGCCGAGCCCCATCTGCTGCACGAACATGGCGAACATGCCGATATTGATGCCAGCATAACGCTCGCCGCTCGCCAGGACCTCTACAAGGGCGATGGTGAGGAAGATCGCCATCGGATCGTTGGTGCCGGATTCGACTTCCAGCGTCGAGCGCACCTTATCGCGGATGTTGATGCCGCCGATGCGCAGCAGGAAGAAGACGGCGGCGGCATCCGTCGAGGCGACGATCGAGCCGAGCAGCAGGCCTTCGAGCCAGGTGAAGTCCAGCAGCCACATGGCGGCGACGGCAAAGAGCGAGGCGGTGATCAGCACGCCGACCGAGGCGAGCGTGAGGGAGGGAACGGCTGCCAGCCGGAAGGCCTGCATCGGCGTGCCGAAGCCGGAATCGAACAGGATGACGGCAAGGGCAATGGAGCCGAGGATGTAGGCCAGATAATTGTTGCTGAATTCGATGCCGAGGCCGTCGACGCCGGCGGCGAGGCCGATCATCAGGAAGAGCAGCAGCAGCGGGGCGCCGAAGCGGAAGGCGAGCAGGCTTGAAAAAGCGGCAAGAAGCACGAGCGCCGTCGCGACCAGCACCACGATATAGAACGCTTCCATGCCCACCCCTTTTCATCGACTGCCTTGCGGATGCGGCCACCCCTAGCCGATCCGTCTATTCCAACCCTCCACCACGCGCGTCGATTCATCAGTAAACGGCAAAACGACAGAGAAGGGTAGGCCTTGCGGCTTAACCTCGTCTCGTGCTGCATCATGCTGCTGAACGGCTGCCGGACGGCCACCGACACGGAAATGCTACGGGAGAAACTCTCTACAAAGAATGTATAAGAAAATCAGGCAAGAGCAGGGCGAACGGCAGGAAAATCGATTTTTCTGCGGGTATTCGCAAACCGCAGCAGGATAGACATATTCCTACATGCGGCCCGTCAGAACACTGCCTGAAGTATGATGACGGCGAGGAACGAAAGACCGATGAACGCTGCAACCCGAATGGCCAGACGATTAGCCTTTGCCAACACGGCGGGTTTGACGTCCCGCTTGGGATGAAACCGCTGCCGCCGCTTGAGGGTGGTTTGGGACAAGCGTTTTTGCGCCTCTGCCATTTATCGCCTCCACTTGGATCATCTCAGCCATTGTGCAGCTTTATTGCATTTCCTCAGTTTATCACGCTTGGCCAGCGGATTGCCAACCGTGATTCCGTCCTTGCGGCTGCACCGAACCCGTCGATTCGAAATGGCTTTCACTGTCAGTTTTCGGTGTCCTCGCCCTCGTCAGTCAGGTCTTCGACCGGGACCAGGAAAACCACGAACTCGTCGTCGATGGTCCGTTCGGGATCGTCGTCGAATTCATAGGCGTGCTCGACTTCGCTGGCTTCCTCAGCCGTCGCCTTGCGCAGGCTGAGCGTCGCCTTGCGGTCCCAAAGCGGCTTGCCTTCGGACTCGAGAATGGTCAGGTCGTCGCGAAAATCTTCCGCCTCGAAGAAATGCGTCGCTTCCTCATGGTTCTTCGAGCGAAAGCTGGCGATGGCGCGGCCGGCGATTTCAACGGTAAAGTAATCCATCCATCCCTCTTTATCTTCCCGGTGCGACGGTGCTCCGGGTTGTCAACAATGCCACGACCGGCTTCAGACGCCTATAACAAAACGGCCCGGTTTCCCGGGCCGCCTGCGATATTCGGTGGTCGAGCCCTCAGATGAGCTTGGCGAAGGCCACGGCCGTGTCCGACATGCGGCTGGAGAAGCCCCACTCGTTGTCGTACCAGGACAGGACGCGCACGAAATTGCCTTCCATGACCTTGGTCTGATCGGTTGCGAAGATCGAGGAGTGGCTGTCGTGGTTGAAGTCGCGGGAGACGAGCGGCTCGTCGGTGTAGCCGAGGATGCCCTTCAGCTTGCCGTTGGAGGCAGCCTTGATGGCTTCGTTGATCTCGCCGACCGTCGTGCCCTTCTTGGAAACGAACTTGAAGTCGACGACCGAGACGTTCGGCGTGGGAACGCGGATCGAGGTGCCGTCGAGCTTGCCCTTGAGGTGGGGCAGCACGAGGCCGACGGCCTTGGCGGCGCCCGTCGAGGTCGGGATCATGGAGAGAGCGGCAGCGCGGGCGCGATACAGATCCTTATGCATTGTGTCGAGCGTCGGCTGGTCGCCGGTGTAGGAGTGGATCGTCGTCATAAAGCCGTGGTCGATGCCGACGGCGTCGTCGAGAACCTTGACGACCGGCACCAAGCAGTTGGTGGTGCAGGAGGCGTTGGAGATGACCATGTGCTCCTTGGTGAGCTGGTCATGGTTGACGCCGAACACGACCGTCAGGTCAGCGCCGTCGGCGGGAGCCGAGACGATAACGCGCTTGGCGCCGGCCGTCAGATGGGCAGCGGCCTTGTCGCGGGCGGTGAAGATGCCGGTGCATTCCATGGCGATGTCAACGCCGAGCTCGCGGTGTGGCAGCGTTGCCGGGTCCTTGATCGCGGTGACCTTGATCGGCTTGCCGCCGCCAACGATGATCGTGTCGCCTTCGACCTTCACTTCGGCCGGGAACTTGCCGTGGATCGAGTCGTAACGCAGGAGATGGGCATTGGTCTCGACCGGGCCGAGGTCGTTGATGGCGACGACCTCGATATCGGTGCGGCCGGATTCGACGATAGCGCGGAGGACGTTACGGCCGATGCGACCGAAACCATTGATGGCAACCTTGACTGTCATGTTCATTCACTCCCGATAGAATAGGGCCCGATAGGCGGGCGGCCTGGAATTGAGGAGATGGAGAGCGCCTCAAGGCGCCCTCTTTAAAGCTTTGCTTCGGCAGCCGCAACGACGGCGTCGGCGGTGATGCCGAAATGCTTGTAGACGTCCTTGACCGGGCCGGACGCGCCAAAGCCCTTCATGCCGATGAAGCTGCCTTCCGGTCCGATAAAGGCGTCCCAGCCTTCGCGGACGGCGGCTTCGACGGCGATCTTGACCGGCGAGTTGCCGAGCACGTCCCTGCGGTAGGCCTCCGGCTGCTCGAAGAACAGTTCGGTGCAGGGCACCGATACGACACGCACCGAAACGCCCCTGGCTTCCAGAGTTGCGCGGGCGGCAACGGCGATTTCGACCTCGGAGCCCGAAGCGAAGATCGTCACCCTGGCATCGGCATTGCCGGAGAGCGTATAGGCGCCGAGTTCGCAGAGGTTCTTCGCATTATACTCGGTGCGGACGGTGGTCAGGTTCTGGCGGGTGAGAGCCAGGGCAGACGGACGATTTGTACTCTTCATGGCGATCTGCCAGCATTCCGCCGTTTCGACGGCGTCGGCCGGGCGGAAGACCTGCAGGTTCGGGACGGCGCGCAGGCCGGCGATCTGCTCGACCGGTTGATGTGTCGGGCCATCTTCGCCAACGCCGATCGAATCATGCGTCAGGACGTGGATGACACGAATGCCCATCAGAGCCGAGAGGCGGATCGGCGGGCGGCAATAATCCGAGAAGATCATGAAGCCGCCGCCATAGGGGATGAGGCCGCCGTGCAGCGAGATGCCGTTCATGGCAGACGCCATGCCGTGCTCTCGGATGCCCCAGTGCATGTAGCGGCCCTTGAAATCCGTCGGGGTGATGGAGATCATCTGGCTGGTCTTGGTATTGTTCGACGGGGTCAGGTCGGCAGAGCCGCCGAGCGTTTCCGGCACGAAACCGTTGATTATTTCGAGTGCGTCTTCGGATGCCTTGCGTGTCGCAACCGTCGGCTTGGTCTCGGCGAGCTTCTTCTTGTAATCATCGATCGCCTTGTCGAAGCCTTCAGGCAGATCGCCTGAAAAACGCCGAGTGAACTCGGCCTTGGCAGCAGACTTGGCAAGGGTTTCCTCCCAGGCTCTGACGATATCTTCGGAGCGGGTGCCGGCTGCGCGCCATGCATCGAGAATATCCGAGGGAACGACGAAGGGCTCGTAATCCCAGTTCAGCGCCTTACGGGTGGCGGCGATCTCGTCGGCGCCGAGCGGGCTGCCGTGAACCTTGTGGCTGCCGGCCTTGTTCGGGGCGCCGAAGCCGATCACCGTCTTGCAGGCGATGAAGGTCGGGCGATCAGACTTGTGGGCGGCTTCGATCGCATCGGCGATGGCGGCCTGATCGTGGCCATCGATCTCAATCGTGTTCCAGTGAACGGCCTTGAAGCGGGCAATCTGATCCGTCGAATCCGACAGCGAAACGGCGCCGTCGATGGTGATCGAGTTGTTATCCCAGAAAAGGATCAGCTTGTTGAGCTTCAGGTGGCCGGCAAGGGCGATGGCTTCATGGCTGATGCCTTCCATCAGGCAGCCGTCGCCATTGATGACATAGGTGTAGTGGTCCTGGAGGTCCGCACCGAATTCCTCGCGCAGCTTGCGTTCGGCGATCGCCATGCCGACCGCATTGGCGATACCCTGACCTAGCGGGCCGGTGGTGGTCTCGATGCCGGTTGCGTGGCCGTATTCAGGGTGGCCGGCGGTCTTGGAGCCGACCTGACGGAACTGCTTCAGGTCCTCGATCGTCATATCGGGATAACCGGTCAGATACAGCAGCGAATAGAGCAGCATCGAGCCATGGCCGGCCGACAGCACGAAGCGGTCGCGGTTCGGCCAATGCGGCTTCTTGGGGTCGAAGCGCAGATATTTGGTGAACAGGACCGTCGCCACGTCAGCCATGCCCATCGGCATACCAGGGTGGCCGGAATTCGCCTTTTCAACGGCGTCCATGGCGAGGAAACGGATCGCGTTCGCCATCCGGTCGTTTTGTTGGAGAGAGGTCATAGCTTTTCTGCAAGCTCCGGGTGTCGGGGGATGGCCTCGAGCCTCCAAGACCATCGAGTGAAAGCGGCTGACACATAGCAGTTGGGGCTGGCGAGTCAATAAATGGCGGGGCAAATCCCAGCGGCCTGCGGCAATTTTTTGACATTTGATCGCTTGACTATACAAAAGACCAAACTGGCGCGGCGGGCCTGTCCAAAACGTTCATCCACAGATAGGCAGGCTGCCGGGTGACGGGATTTATTGACGGGCCGTTGGCGAGCTGCATATCCTCTTGAAATCACAAGATCGGCAGATGTGGCCGATTCGCAGGTCCTGCACGGGAATCGGAAAGGCATGATGCCCACAGGCAAAACCATGGAAGCAGCGCTCGACGAATTGAGACAGGCGATTTCGAGCCTCGAAAACGCCGTCGACATGCGTGTCGAGCGGCAGCGCGAGCAGGGGGAGATCGAGGGCGAGGTGCGACGTGTGCATGCCGACCGCTCCCGTCTGGCCCAGGAGCTCGACCAGGCCGAATTTCGCGCCAACCGGCTGGAAGAGGTCAATCGTGAGGTATCGCGGCGGCTGGTGACGGCCATGGAGACGATCCGCGCGGTTCTGGACCGCTGATGAGAGAGAATTTGATATGGCGCAGGTGACGGTAACGATCGACGGCAAGGCCTATCGCATGGCCTGCGAGGAGGGGCAGGAGGATCATCTGACCGATCTCGCCACGCGTTTCGACCGCTATGTCGGCCATCTCAAGGGCCAGTTCGGAGAGATCGGCGATCTCAGGATCACCGTCATGGCCGGCATCATGATCATGGACGAGATTGCCGAGCTGACGCGCCGCATCGCCGGGCTGGAAACCGAGCTCGAGTCGCTGCGCGGCAACCGCGACACCGTGCTTGCCGCGACCGCCCGCACCGAGGAAACGTTGGCGGCAGCGCTCGGCGAGGTTTCGAGCCGTATTCGCGGCATCACCGACAAGCTGAATGGCCGGGCCGCACCCGAACTCAATTGATGTCAATTAAATAAAAACGGCTGGCCGTCGCCACTGGCGCGTCGATGCAAACGGCCTTATATATCGCGATGCGGTCTGCGCCTCTCGACAGGAACCACAATCCCTGGGGCCATACTCGATCCAAAGGGAGCTGTCCCTGTCCGGGCTCGTGGGCCTGGACACACGGTGCCCACCTACGTTTGTAGGCGCCCAGGATCGTAAACATCCATCGGTCGTCGTGGATCGCACCTTTTCCTTTCATCGTTGAAGACGAAGCCGGGTGTATAGGGCGAACGCGGCTTGCGCGTCCGCCCCTCGTGGCGCGCAGTTACTTCTTCAAGCCGGGAAGCGTCACCTGGAAGACCTGGAACATGGTGTCGACATCGGCGCCGCCGTCAGCCTTATAGGCTGCGCCAACCTGGAAGCCATCCTGCGTCAAGAAGTCGTTGTCGTTGGCGACGAACAGGAAGTAATCGTCCGGCAGCTTCGTGTCGAGGACACTTGCCAGACCCATCGCTTCCCATTTTTCCGATAGATCGTTCCTGTCGTTCGGCGCACCGTTGTGCAGGCCGAAGCGGCCAAGCTCGGCCTCGTCGTTGAGGTCGATGAACGGTGTCAGCGTAGCCGGTGTGAGCGACGGGTCGAGGACACCTTTCGGTGCAGCCGCCTTGCCGGCGTCGAAATCGCTGCCGGCGATATCGGTTGCGGCGGATAGGTCGACGATGTCGATCTTGCGATACAGAGACGTGTCGCCCTTCACGCCCTGGCCGTTGCCGCTGTCACGGGCAAGCATCAGGAAGGTCTTGTCGGAAAGGGCGACGATCTCGCTCTCGGCGGCGATCGTCGTCTTGCCCTTAGCGTCCTTGAAGATCGGCAGCGGCACGACATATTCGTGCACCAGCTTCAGATGATCGGGATCGGCGGCGTCATAGATCATGGCGCGGGTATTCTGGCGGGTCGAGCCGGAATCGCCGCCGTCCTGGCGGGCCGCCGACTGCAGTACGGCAACGATAAACTTGCCGTCGGGCGTCATTGCCATGCCTTCGAGGCCCTGGTTATTCTGGCGGCCGGTTTCGGGGTCCTTCGGATCGGGAGCGGACCCGCCGGGACCGGGATTGTTTGAAGCGAAGCTCAGCGCGCCCTTGCGCATCGGCAGAAGCGCCTTGGGCGGCTGGGTGGCTGAAAGCAAGTGGCCATCGGCGGAGAAGCGATAGATATAGGGGCCGTATTCGTCGCTGACGAACATAGTGCCGTCGGCCATGCGGATGATCGCCTCATCGTCGAGGGCGATCTTGCCGTTCGCCGCCTGCGGCAGCGGCGGGAAGTTGCCGGCAGCGGCGCGGACGCCGGATTCCGGGTCGAGACCGGTCGTGTCCGCGCCCTTGTCGTCAACAAAGAGCATGGACTCGACGAGTTTCGCCTCGACGCCCGATTGCTCATTGCCGGCCTCGGGGGTCGCGCCTGGCGCTGTCGGGGTCAGAATGATCGAAAGGGTGTTCAGGCGCGGGCGGTAGTCGACAGTGCCGGCGGCATTGTAACCGCGGTCGGGCAGCAGGTAGAGCGTGCCCCTATAGCTGGCGCCATCCCGAGTCCAGGCGGCGGGGTCGATCGCCATCCCGGAGCCGGAGCCGAAGGTTTCACCGAATTTGTCGCGCTGGTTGGCCGGAATGCGGCCGACGCCGACCAGGCCCTTATTGACGAAAGTGGCGGAATTCTCCGACCTTGCCAAGGCGGGAATGGCGGCGGATGCTGCGAAAACTGCGGCGAACAGCCGCGATGCATATGATCTGACGTTCTTCATGAAATAGCCTCTCGGTCAAAAGCGTTCCTGCAACGGTTCCCGCCCGCAAGCTGGACACCGTTTCGAATGACATTCCTCGGCTTTGGGATCGATTCCTCAGAACCGAACACACCCGGATTTCGCCCCTATCCCGGCTAAACGTCTAGGATGGGATCGTGATAACTGGATGACACCCTCGGAGCCTGCAATCAGCTCATTGCCTAATCGACCGGATAGGGTCCTTCGGCGAATACTTCCTCGTGGTAGCCCTTGGAGCCGACATCGATCGCCAACGGGCTTCGCCATTCGCGACACTCGCGCAGGCAATCGAGCACGAAGCGGAAATCATAGCGCGGCCGCCAGCCAAGTTCGCGCCTTGCGCGTTCGTTGACGTAGACGCGATCGAGCGTCGGGAACATTTTCCAGCCGCGTTCGGCGTAAAGCGTGTTTGCACCTGGAAACAGCCGCTCGACGACAGCAGGCGCATCACGCCTGAGCTCTGCGCGATCGCCCGGTAGAAAGGGCGTCGTGGCCGAGATGATATAGCGGCCGAAGCCGATTGCCGGCGCCTTTTCGAGCGCCAGAAAATGGGCGTCGACCACGTCGCTGATATCGACGCGGCGATGAAGCAGCTCGTTGGCCTGCGCATTTCCCGCCGAATAGCTGTTGCGAATCTCGGGATCATCATCACTTTCGGGAAAGAAGCGCGACGTCCTGAGGATGACGACAGGCAGGCGGGATTTGCGGGCGAAGAGTTCCGAAATTCCTTCGGCAGCGAGCTTTGTCACGCCGTAGATATTCTTCGCGACAGGAAGCACGTCCTCGGTGACCCACGCTGCGGGCTCGCCGGCCGCCGGCGTCAACGCCGCGCCGAAAGCGCTGGTGGTGCTGGTGAAGACGAAGCTTGCAACGCCCGCGGCAGTCGCCTCTTCGAGCAGGTTCAGCGTGCCGCCGACATTGGTGTCGAGGAAATCGCGATTGCCGTGGGTCGCCACATGCGGCTTGTGGAGCGTGGCGGCATGGATGACTTGGCTGATGCCCGACATCGCTCGCCTGATAAAGCCGCGGTCACCGATGGAGCCGACCATATCGGTAAAAGCCGAAGGCTTGATGTCGATGCCGCGCGCCCACCGGCTCTGAGCACTCAAGCTGCGCATCAGCGCCTCGCCGAGGTGGCCGGCGCTTCCCGTCACCAATATCGTCATCGCGTCGTCTCCTGACTGCGTTGGCGGCGGACGCTATAAAGACCGGTGTCGTGGGACAACGCATAAATTATGCATGGGCATGCAGGAAGGCTGCAGGCTCAGCGGATTGTGGTGACGAGGCGGCCAGCGGTGCCATCGGAAAGCCTGATCCGCTCCCAAGTGACGCGGCCCGGGGTAATCGGCAGGCGCACATTGCCGTTGGCGCCGGTATCGAAGGTCAACGATAGCAGCCTGTCCTCATGCCAGCCGCGCTCCTCCAGAGACAGTTCGGCGGCGGCGATCTCGGCGGAGGCGTAGGAAAAAAGAGAGCGGCCGAGAAAAGCGCCGAGCGGTGCACGCCATTCCGCCTGCCGCGGTCGGGAAGCAGACAGAAGCCGATGCGTGCTATCGCAGATCAGATGCACAGACCGGACGGAATCCTCGACCAGCCGCTTTAAGGCCGCATCGGCCGCAGCATGTTGCGGCGTGGCGAAAATCCGTTCCAGCTTGACGGCTTGGTTGGGCGAGGGATCAAGCTGGCCGCGCTCCCAGCGCGAAACGGTCGCCTGGTTGACGCCGAGGAGTTCCGCGAGGTGTTGCTGCTTCATGCTGCGCAGCAACCGCATGCGGCGTATGCCGGCTCCTGATATCGTCATTTGTCCTGAGCTCCCACGCTTCTTTTGCCAGGATAGGAGTTCGGCGGGCCGGAGGGCAAGCCGATCCTCACGCCGGTCATTGTTCCGGCTAGCCTTCGAGGTCGCTTCTCAGCCGATCAAGGATCGACAGGGCATGACCTGCATAGGCGCTGATCCAACGGTCGTAGATGTGTTTGATCGGCAGACTGTTCAGGTGGTTCCAGCGTTCGCGGCCCTCCTTTCTGGCGACGATCAGCCCCGCTTCCTCAAGCACCTTCAGATGCTGCATCACCGTGCAGCGGTCCATCCCGGAAAACATCTCGCAGAGCGCGCCCGTTGTGCGGGGGGCCTCCTTGAGCAGGTCGAGGATTTCGCGGCGGCGATGATGCGCCAGTGCCTTGAAGACAGGGTCGTCGGTTGATTCGCTTGACATGTTATATTTTTATAACATAATGGCCTCAGGCACAATGGAGAAGAGGAGAAGTGCAATGTCTCTCGGAATCCGCGTTTCCGGCCGGATCGGCCGTCCTGTTGCCGAAGTGTTCGATGCCGTCGTCAACCCGAAGAAACTCAGCAGCTATTTCACCACGATCGGCGGGGCGAGCGCCCCGCTCGTTCAAGGCACGACAGTAACCTGGTGGAAGGATGCGCCGGTCGAGGTTGTCGAGCTTGTGCCGGAAAGCCGCATCGTGCTTCGCTGGGACGGCGGCACTGCCGAGGACAAGACAAGGTATAAGACGCTGGTGGAAATGAATTTCAAGACGCTGGAGGATGGCGGCACGCTGGTGACGATTGCCGAGAACGGCTGGCGCGAGGACGAGGCCGGCCGGCGCGGCACCTATCTCAACTGCGAAGGCTGGACACAGATGCTTTGCAGCATGAAGGCCTTCGTCGAATACGGCATCAATCTGCGCGAGGGCATGTATCTCAGCGAGATGAAAGGCGAGCCGGCCAGCGCCCCGGATGTTTGACGAGGCCTGTCTCGAAGGAGATCGGCGGCCCATCGCCAGACTTTGCTTGCCTGTCACACTGCGGGTGCTAGTTTCCGGAGTCGATACTTCATCTCGGTTTCCAGGAGATTCATTATGCAGCTTGGTATGGTCGGTTTGGGCCGAATGGGCAATTATATGGTCCAGCGCCTGATGCGGGGCGGTCACGAATGCGTCGTCTACGACACCAGGCCGGAAAGCGTTGCTGAGCTCGCAGGTCTCGGCGCGACCGGCAGCGCTTCGATGGAGGAATTCGTCTCCAAGCTCACGCATCCGCGTGCGATCTGGCTGATGCTGCCGGCGGCGATCGTCGACAAGGTGCTGGCCAGCCTGGTGCCGCTGCTTCAGAACGGCGATATCGTCATCGACGGAGGCAATTCCTATTACCACGATGACATCCGCCGTGGCGCCGAACTCATCACCAAAGGCATCCATTATGTCGATGTCGGCACCAGCGGCGGCGTCTTCGGCCTGGAGCGCGGCTATTGCCTGATGATCGGTGGCGAGAAGGGCACCGTCCAACATCTGTCTCCGATTTTTGCGACGCTCGCCCCCGGCGTCGGCAAGACGGAAGCATCGCCGAACCGCACCGCCGAAGCGGCGGCGGCCAGCACGGCGGAGCAGGGTTATCTGCATTGCGGCCCACACGGCGCCGGACATTTCGTCAAGATGGTGCATAATGGCATCGAATACGGCCTGATGGCTGCCTATTCCGAAGGCCTCAACATTCTGAAACACGCCAATATTGGCGCCGCCTCGCACGATGCCGATGCGGAAACCGCGCCGCTCGCCCATCCCGAACATTTTCAATACGACTTCAATCTGCCGGATGTCGCGGAAGTCTGGCGCCGCGGCAGCGTCATCACCTCCTGGCTGCTCGATCTCACCGCCGATGCCCTGCATGTCGACCCCGCACTTTCGAAATATGCCGGCCGCGTCTCGGACAGCGGCGAGGGCCGCTGGACGATCATGGCGGCAATCGACGAAAGCGTGCCGACACCGGTGCTGAGTGCGGCGCTCTACGGCCGCTTCTCCTCGCGCGACAATGACGAGTTCGCCAACAAGGTGCTGTCGGCAATGCGCGCGGGTTTCGGCGGCCACGTGGAAAAGCCGGCGCCGAAATCCTGAAGGCCAGGTCACTCCCTTCACTGAGCAGAAGGCGACCGTCACCCGTAAATGGCGGGCTTGACGGCCGGCCTCGGTAGGCGGCGCCAGCGGTCTTTCCTGGCCATCGGTATGGCTTTCCTACCGCTTGCTGGCGGCAGCAGTCGCGAGTATCCAATGCAAGATGTCAGCCTTGTTTTGTGCAAGCGCGACACTTGATTGGAGGGCGGTCGTGAAGCGTGACAGGGCAGGAGGCTTGAAGGCCGCCATATCGGGCATATTCATTGTGCTTCTTTCCGCGGCTTCGCCCAGCTTTGCCCAGACGCAGCCGGCACAAGCGCAGGCCGCGGCCGCTCCGCCGGCCCAAGTGCGTGAGATGATGCAGCTCATGCAGACGCCCGAGGTCAAGCAATGGATGTCGGCCCAGATGGCGGCGACGTCTGCGGGCGATACAGCGGTGGAAAACCCAGATGTCTATCCTGTCGGGTTTGCTGCAGCATGCCCGTCGTCATGTCTCGATGGTTTCCGATGCCGCGATGACGCTGCCCTTGCAGATCAACAATGCATTCTCGCTGCTTTTCGGCGAAATCGCGGCCACCGGCCGAATGCGTATGGCCGGCCAATTCCTGGCGATCTTTCTGCTGGGCGCGATCATCGAAAGCATTGCCCGCTATGCCTTCCGTCGCCGCCGTCGCCGTCTGGCTGCGATGGCAGGCATGCATCTGGCGCCGCGTGTCATCCCGGCGCTGATCTTCGCGGCGGCGACGGTGCTGACGCTGCTCAGCCTCTACTGGCCGCCGATCAGCCAGAGCATCGCCATCGTCTGCGTCGTCGCACTGATCGTCCAGCGTTTCACGATCTGCCTCGGCGGTGTGCTGGTCGATCTCATCGCACTGGCGCGGGCCGAGGAAGAGCGGCAGGGCATCCCCGCGCCGACCATGCCGGGCCGTGCCATCGCACTCTTCTGGTATCGCCGCTCTGCAACCTTCATCATCTACTTTATCTTCGGCTGGGCGGCCATTCAGTCGATGGAGCCGCTCGGCCTTTCCCCGAGTGCCCGCCTGTTCGTGGGTTACATGCTCGGCATTGGGCTGCTGCTGATCGCGATCGAGGCGGTCTGGTCGCGGCCTCATAAGGACGAGAAGCGTGGTCACGAAATTTCCTGGGCGCTCACCGTATATTTTCTTCTGCTCTGGGGCCTCTGGGTCACCGGCTTCAACTGGCTGCTCTGGCTCGGCATCTATGTGTTGATGCTGCCGCGGGTACTCGCCGTCGCGACGATCGCGGTGAAATCGCTGCGGCAGACCGAGGCGAGTTTCCTTGCCACGCGCCGCATCGCCACCGTGTTGCTCGACCGCGGCGTTCGGGCGCTGATCATCGCAATCGCGGCAATCTGGCTTGGTCGACTGCTTGGCGTCGGGGCCGATACAATGGCCGCCGGCGACAAGATGGTCGACAAGATTGCGCGCGGGGTCATCGGCGGCATTGTCATCCTGCTTGCGGCGGATCTGCTCTGGCACGTCGTCAAAGCCTATATTGACGGCAAGCTGCTCGATTCACCTCTGGACGGTACCGCGACGGACGAGGAGAAGGCCAAACACGCGCGGATCCAGACGCTGCTGCCGATCTTCCGCAATATCCTCGCCGTGGTCATCGCCGTCATCGCGGTTCTGATGGTGCTCTCCGGGCTCGGCATCGAGATCGGGCCCCTGATTGCCGGAGCCGGCGTTGTCGGCGTTGCCGTCGGTTTCGGCGCCCAGACGATCGTCAAGGACGTCATCAGCGGCATGTTCTACCTCTGGGACGATGCTTTCCGTGTCGGCGAATATATCGAAAGCGGCAGCCACAAGGGCGTCGTCGAAGCCTTCAGCCTGCGATCGGTGAAGCTCAGGCATCATCGCGGACCGCTGACAACAGTGCCGTTCGGTGAACTCGGCGCGGTGAAGAACTTGAATCGCGACTGGACGATCGACAAGATCAGCCTCAACGTCAAATACGACACTGATCTCGTCAAGGCCAAGAAGGTGATCAAGCAGATCGGCCAGACACTGCTCGAGAACCCCGAATTCGGCCCGCACATCATCGAGACGCTGAAGATGAAGGGTGTCGAGCAGTTCGGCGAATTCGCGATCGAGATCCGCCTGTCAATGATGACGAAGCCCGGCGAACAGTTTGTTATCCGACGCAATGCACTGGCGATGATCCGCAACGCCTTCAAGGAAAACGGCATCGAGTTCGCCGTGCCGACGGTGCAGGTGGCGGGCGATCGCGAGGCCGATTTGGGGGCTGCCGTCGCGCCTTATGCCTCCCATATGCGAGCCAACGGCGAGCCGGCTGCATGAATGCCGCCACCTGAACCTCATTATCGCTGCAAGGCATTCGCAAGCTTACGAAAATGCAATGTGCCATCACGTATTCCTGCGCAAATTCGCCCCAATTGAGGATGATTGAGGCGCAGGCGGCGGGGTTGGGTAGCGTCGGCATGGCTTCATAGAGCGTATATGCCCGTCATGTTACGTCTTCGAAAAATGATTCCCGCCGAATTGGAAGCTGCGCAGGTACGAGATGTCGGATCACGGCAATTTGGAAGAGATGGAAGCGACGGACGGTTTTTCTTTTCGCACGCTTTTCAGACGTTACAGGACGCCGCTTACGGCAGCCGCGACGCTCATCGTCTTCTGTCTCGTCGGTTATGCGATCATGCAGCTCACGAACGAGGTGCGCTATGACGATGTCGTCGCAGCGCTGGCGGCGACCAGGCCGAGCGCGATCCTGCTTGCTCTGTTCTTTACGGCGCTGAGTTTCCTCTCGCTGGTCTTCTACGATCTCAATGCGATCGAATATATCGGCAAGAAGCTTCCCTTTCCGCATGTGGCGCTGACGGCATTCAGCGCCTACGCGGTCGGCAACACCGCCGGCTTCGGTGCGCTGTCGGGCGGCGCAATCCGCTACCGCGCCTATACGCGTCTGGGGCTCTCACCCGAGGACATTGGCCGGATCATCGCCTTCGTCACGCTCTCCTTCGGCCTCGGGCTCGCGGCCGTCGCATCGATCGCCCTCATCATCATCGCCAGCGAGATCGGTCCGCTGATCGGTGTCAGTCCGTTCCTGCTCCGGCTGGTTGCCGGCTCGATCATCGCCATTCTCGGGGCTGTAATGATTATCGGCCGCGAGGGTCGTGTGCTCGATTTCGGCGCCGTGGCGATCCGCCTGCCGGACTCGCGCACCTGGTCGCGCCAATTCCTCGTTACCGCCTTTGATATTGCCGCCTCCGCGTCGGTGCTCTACGTGCTCTTGCCGCAGACGGCTATCGGCTGGCCGGTCTTCCTCGCCGTCTATGCGATCGCCGTCGGTCTCGGGGTGCTCAGCCACGTTCCGGCCGGGCTCGGCGTCTTCGAGACCGTGATCATCGCTTCGCTCGGCAGCGCGGTGAATATCGACGCGGTGCTGGGATCGCTGGTGCTTTACCGGCTGATCTACCATGTATTGCCGCTGTTGATCGCCGTGCTCGCGGTCTCGGCGGCGGAGTTGCGCCGTTTTGTCGACCACCCGGCCGCCTCCAGTGTCCGCCGTATCGGCGGACGGCTGATGCCGCAGCTGCTGTCGACCCTGGCGCTGCTGCTCGGCGTGATGCTGGTGTTTTCGAGCGTCACGCCGACGCCGGACCAGAATCTGGAATTCCTCTCCAACTATCTGCCGCTGCCGCTGGTCGAAGGCGCGCACTTCCTCTCCAGCCTGCTCGGGCTTGCGCTGGTGGTCGCGGCGCGCGGCCTCGGTCAGAGGCTCGACGGCGCGTGGTGGGTGGCCGTATTCTCGGCCGTTGCCGCATTGACCCTGTCGCTTCTGAAGGCGATCGCCCTTGTCGAAGCTGCCTTTCTCGCGTTTCTCATCTTCGGGCTCTTCGTCAGCCGGCGGCTCTTCACCCGGCATGCGTCGCTGCTCAACCAGGCGATGACGGCGTCCTGGCTGATGGCGATCGCGGTCATCGTCGTCGGCGCCATCGTCATCCTGCTCTTCGTCTATCGCGATGTCGAATACAGCAACGAACTCTGGTGGCAGTTCGAATTCACCGCCGAGGCGCCGCGGGGACTGCGCGCCCTGCTCGGCATCACCATCATCTCCTCGGCGATCGCCATTTTCAGCCTGCTCCGACCGGCGACTTTCCAGCCGGAGCCGGCGACGGAGGAGGCGCTGACGCGTGCCATCGAGATCGTCAGGAAGCAGGGCAATGCCGATGCCAATCTGGTGCGCATGGGCGACAAGAGCATCATGTTTTCGGAAAAAGGTGACGCCTTCATCATGTACGGCCGGCAGGGCCGTTCATGGATCGCGCTGTTCGACCCGGTTGGCGATCATCGTGCCGTGCAGGAACTCGTCTGGCGCTTCGTCGAAGCGGCGCGGGCCGCCGGCTGCCGCGCCGTCTTCTACCAGATCTCGCCGGCGTTGCTTTCCCATTGCGCCGATGCCGGCCTCCGCGCCTTCAAGCTCGGCGAACTGGCGGTGGCCGACCTCCGGACCTTCGAAATGAAAGGCGGCAAATGGGCGAACCTTCGCCAGACGGCGAGCCGAGCCCAGCGCGACGGGCTGGAATTCGCGGTGGTCGAACCCGAGGACGTGAGCGGGATTATCGATGATCTCGCCGCCGTTTCCAAGGCCTGGCTGGAACATCACAATGCCAAGGAAAAGGGCTTCTCCCTCGGTTCCTTCGATCCCGATTACGTTTCCTCGCAACCGGTCGGCATCCTCAAGAAGGATGGCAAGATCGTCGCCTTCGCCAATATCCTCGTCACCGAATCCCGCGAGGAGAGCACGATCGATCTCATGCGCTTCTCGCCGGACGCGCCGAAGGGCTCAATGGACTTTCTCTTCGTGCAGATCATGGAATATCTGCGTAACCAAGGTTTCACGCACTTCAATCTCGGCATGGCGCCTCTCTCCGGCATGTCGAAACGCGAAGCGGCGCCCGTCTGGGACCGTATCGGCAGCACCGTCTTCGAACACGGCGAACGCTTCTATAACTTCAAAGGCCTTCGGGCATTCAAATCCAAGTTTCATCCGCACTGGCAACCGCGCTATCTTGCGGTTTCCGGAGGAGGCAATCCGATGATCGCGTTGATGGACGCGACATTTCTGATCGGGGGCGGATTGAAAGGGGTAGTGAGAAAATGATCAGGACAATCCTTCTTGCCACGGCATGCGTCTGCATGCTCGCGGCCGCACCGGCTAATGCCGCCGAGGAAACCACGCAAAGATTCGAAAGCGGCCTCATCCCATCGCCGCACATCTTCCTGCCGGAAGGGGAGGTGAAGGGCACCGTGATGCTGATCTCGGATGCCGCCGGCTGGGGCGATTATGAGAAGGCCGAGGCGGACAGGCTGGTCGCCGAAGGCGCTGTCGTCATCGGCGTCGACTTTCCCTCTTATATCCAGGCGCTCAGCCGCTACGACGTCAGCCTCAACGACGGCTGCATCTACATGGTCTCGGATATTGAATCGCTGAGCCAGCAGGTGCAGCGCGCGACCGGCAACAATGCCTATCATTTGCCGATCGTCGCCGGCATCGGCGAGGGCGGGGCCCTGGCGCTGGCGATCGCCGCTCAGACGCCGGATGCGACGATCGGTCAGACGCTTGCTGTCGATCCGCTGGCCGGTATTCCGCTGACCAAGGAGCTTTGCACGCCGGCTTCCAAGAAGGTGATCGGCCAACGCACGGTGTATGGTCTCAGCGACGGCGCCCTGCCGGATCCGATCATATCAGTCTTCACGCCTAAGGCTGACAAGGACGGCCGGGCGCATGTCGAGGCGCTGCAGAAAGCCCATTCCGAGATCGAGATCCGCGATTCCACAGACGATGCACAGACGGTATTCGGCGATACGCTCGACGACCTCGTCACCGCTTCCGGCGCCTTCGGCAATCCGCTTGGCCTGCCGCTGGCGGTGCTCGAGGCAACGCCTGCCTTCGATACGATGGCGGTGATCTATTCCGGTGACGGCGGTTGGCGCGACATCGACAAGGAGGTCGGCGGCACGCTGCAGAAGGAAGGCATTCCCGTCGTAGGCGTTGATTCACTTCATTATTTCTGGTCGGAGCGCAAGCCGGAGGAGACGGCCAGCGATCTTTCAAAGATCATCGATTTCTATCGTAAGCAGTGGAAGGTGAAGCATGTTCTGCTCGTCGGCTACTCTTTCGGCGCGGATGTCGTACCCGCAACCTATCAGTTGCTCAAACCGGCCGAGAAGTCCTCGGTGGTGCAGTTGTCGCTGCTGTCGCTCTCGCACCAAGTGGACTACGTCATCTCCGTTCTTGGTTGGCTCGGTCAGAAGACGGAAGGGGCGGGGGGCGATCCCGTCGCCGATCTGAAGAACGTCGATCCGAAGCTCGTGCAGTGCGTCTATGGCAAGGACGATGACGACGATGTCGCCTGTCCGGCGTTGAAGGATAGTGGTGCTGAAGTCGTTGAACTGCCCGGCGACCATCACTTCGACGAAAATTACGACCTTCTCACCAAGACGATCATCGACGCGCTGAAGAGACGTCTGCAGGATTAAGCGCTGCTGCCTTGCGGTATGCTTTGACAGTTCGATTGGCGCATAACCCCAAAATCGATTTCGATTTCGGGTTATGCGTTTAATGCATCAGCTTTTCTTCGCGCCAGCCGAGTTCGGCGAGTTCCTTGCCGCGAAACCGCGCGTCGTCGGCGACGATGAATTCGTCGAGCTGCGGCGGGGCAATGCTGGTGCCGGCAAGCATCGCATGGACCTGGCCGCGATGATGGGTCTGATGCTGGAAAAGATGGGCGAGCACGTCGTCCATCCGCTCCTGCTGAATACGATTGCCGCGATGGAGATTTACGATCGAGATCAGCCTTTCCGGCGTCAGGGCTTCGCAAAGGTCGATCAGGCGCTGATCGACCTTTGCCTGTGCTTGCATCAGTGACTCGACGTCATCGAAGGGTTCGTCCACCTCGAAGGCCTGGAAGCCGAGCGTGCCGCCTTCCATGCCGTCGACATAGAACCAGTCGACCGTGATGATATGATTCAGCGTCTCCTTGATCGACGGAAAGAAGCTCGTGCGCGGCGCTTCGAATTCGCCGGGCTTCAATGCCGCGCAGGCGTGAAGCAGCCGGTGATTGGCAAGGGCGTTGTTATAGGCAAGCTTGCGAAAGGCCCTGGCGGGATCGAAGGTCGACATCGGCGGCTTTCCTCTTCCAGCATTCCGGTGTTTTCAGTCATCGAGATTACCGTCGCGCCAGGCGAGATGACATTGTAGCCCGGGCAGGTTCTCGATTTCATCAGCGATGAAATAGGGCGGGATGTCGAGCGCGGTCAGGGCCGCGCGCGTTGTCGGCACCCATTTGAATTCGAGATGGTTGTCGCCATCTTCGACGCGGTGGATAATTTCATATGGCTGAAAGGGGAAATTCCGGCGGAATTTCCAATCAGCGTTTCCTCCGACGTCCCGCCGATTTCCGCCCGACCGCCAGGAAAGATCCAGAAGGGCTCGTGCACGGCGCGATGAACAAGCACATGCCCATCGCGAAAGCCGAGGCCGGCAATGCGATAGTTGAAACGCGCAGCGCCCTGAGTCAGGCGGATAGGAGTGCGCTTGCTCATGTCGTGCTTATCCGAGATCGATCACGACGATTTCCGGCGGGACGCCGAAGCGCACCGGTGCAATGGAGCAGCCGAGCCCGCCGGAGACGATGATGTTACGCCCCTCCTCGACGATATGGCCATAGGCGTAGCGATTGCCGTAACGCGAGGGGACGATC